>CAMYJG010000017.1 GCA_947258695.1 uncultured Ectothiorhodospiraceae bacterium
GGTTAAATGTGCAAAAACACCACCGCGATCAATATCAGCGACAATGACAACAGGGCAATTGACTGCTTCTGCAAATCCCATGTTGGCAATATCACGATCCCGTAGATTAATTTCAGCCGGGCTACCTGCACCTTCAACAATAATCCAATCATAGTGTTGTTGTAAACGCTGGTAAGATTCAAGCACAGCCTGCATCGCGGTAGGTTTGTAATGATGATAATCGACCGCTTCGAGATTGGTTACCGCATGACCATGAATGATGACTTGTGCGCCTGTATCGGTATTGGGCTTTAGCAAAACAGGATTCATATCACTATGTGGTTCGAGCCCTGCGGCTTGTGCCTGAACGGCCTGGGCCCGACCAATTTCTCCACCATCAATGGATACTGCACTATTGAGTGCCATATTTTGTGGTTTGAAAGGTACGACGCTTTTGCCACGATTTTTTAATATGCGGCATAAGCCTGCCACCAGAGTGCTTTTGCCGGCATCAGAAGTAGTGCCCTGAATCATAATCGTACGACTTTTTATCATCTATATATTTTGTCATGAAACCGGCCGAAATAATATCAGCTGGAAAGGTATTTAAAGTATTCAGGTGTTTGCTTTATAGCGTGTTACACTAGGTATAGATATATTTTTACAAACTATTTTTTTATGATTTTACGAATAACGACAATTTTATTACTCGCAGTATGTTTATCATTATCAGTGAGTGCTGATTCGACTATTAGAGTGATTGATGATAAAGGACAGCTTGTAGAATTAAATAAGCCCGCTAATCGTATCGTTAGCCTTGCTCCGCATATAACTGAAACATTATTTGCAGCAGGTGCGGGTGATAAAATTGTTGGCACTATAGCTCATAGTGACTATCCGGCTGCCGCAAAAAAAATTACCCGGATAGGCGGTTACCCTAGCGCCGATATTGAAAAAATAATTTCATTGCAACCTGATTTGTTAATTGTTTGGCCATCCGCTAATAATCTTAAACAGATTGAACAGTTACATAAATTTGGTATATCGGTATATCGAAGTGAACCACGAGTACCGGAAGATATCATAAAAAATATTGTGAATTTCGGTATATTGTCAGGGACAAACAATATCGCTAGAAAATCCGCAGAAAAATATACCAAGAAATTAAAATATTTAGAAAAAAATTACTCAAATAAAAGAAATATTAAATTATTCTATCAACTCTGGAATAAACCAATTATAACAATTAATGATGATCATCTTATTTCTAAAATAATTAATTTATGTGGCGGAACAAATGTCTTTGCTACACTTCCTTCTTTAACACCTAACGTTTCTGTTGAATCGGTAATCTCCTCAAATACGGATATAATTCTTGCCGGGGCTAAAAAAGATAAGTATCAACAATGGAAAAATGAATGGCAAAGTTGGTTACCATTAGCAGCGAATAAAAAGGGTAAGAAGCTCTATTTCATAAATCCTGATCTATTAAATAGAGCTGGTCCAAGAATATTTGAAGGCGCTAATGAACTATGTCGTTTATTAGATTCAATCAGATCTAATTTATAATATTAATTGTTGATTTCTTTGAGCTTATGAACCGTTAGTCCCGCCTGGTCAGCAAGTTCTAATGCCCGTTGCAGTCTTGCCGGTGCGGATCGTCCCATACACATATGTTCATGATCGCCATCAATGCCTTTCTTGAGGCCTTTAATCAATTCATCACGGTTCAGCTCATGGCCGACTAAAGTCGATTGAATATCCATTACTTCATTGGCAACTTCAATTGCCAGGTCATTATGGTTATCCCAGAGATCTTTGACATTATCTTTTGTGATCAAACCTGCAATGTTAGTGGTCAATATATAAATATTTTTAATTAAAAGTTCCTGTTCCATTTCTTCAGCAGATGCTACTTCATGCGCGGGGATGTCAAGGGTGGCTAATGCATCTACCAGCAGAGAAGCTTTAGGCCCGAAACATGGCGAAGATATCAGAACTTTCGAATCCTGACCTTTCTTCTTTTCGAACCAGACAGAAATGATGCTTGGATCGATAAAGTTATGTGGTGCCCAGTCGCGAGGTAATAACTCATTTTGCAGTAGGGTGACATTATTTTTCCATACCGCGGGTAGCTTTTGTAAACATGGTTGTAAATCAGCTTCACCAACAGCAACCAGTACCATTTCCGGCTCAGGTATTTCCTTAGCAAGTTTATTTAGATCGGTATTACGAGAGGCCGGGTAAACCGGGTATCCCAGTTTTAATATTGCACGGGCAAACACACTGCCCATTTCACCTAAACCAATAACTATTACAGTATTCTTATTCATGAGATACCTTACAAATTACTATTTTATTGACACAGGATAATATCATAGTTAACTTACTATCGTATTTTATCTAATTAACAATTGGGCGTCTATTTCGGAATAGTTTATATAACTCAGATACAACCAGTAGACTTAACGAGAGCAATAAATACTGACTCCAATCATGTAGAGAGACGGGTTGCACCTTAAGGATATTTGCCACATAGGGAATGTACATAACAAGCTGGTGTATGATTTGCGCACCGATAATACTATAAATTAATAGTTTATTGTTTAATAGGTTTTGTTGGAATATCGAGATAGTTTCTGAGCGTGAATTCATTGCGTGTATATTTTCAAATAATACCATGAGTAATAATGTTCCATTCCTGGCTTCATCTACCGTGAGCCCGCTATTTAACAGGTAATAAAAGCAGGCAAAAGCGACCACACCTATAACCATGGCAGAAAGCAGAACTCTTTCAATCATGACTCGGTTGAAAATAGGTTCATCAGGCTTACGTGGAGGTTTAGTTAGTTCATTTCCTTCGGCGGGTTCAAAAGCAAGCGCGATATCCTGTATGCCATTGGTCACCAGGTTTAACCAGAGCAATTGAATTGCTGTTAACGGGATAGGCGTTCCGAAGAATAAGGATATTAAAAATAAAACAATTTCTCCTGCGCCGGTTGAAATTAATAAGTGGATTACCTTACGTACATTGTTATAGGCAACCCGACCTTCCTCGACACCTGCGATAAGTGAAGAAAAGTTATCATCGGTTAAAATAATATCAGCCGTTTCACGCGCTACAGCCGATCCAGATTTACCCATCGCAACCCCAACATGAGCAGCGCGTAATGCAGGCGCATCATTTACTCCATCACCTGTCATTGCGACAAAGTGCCCGCTATCCTGCAGGTTGGTGACGATGTCCAGTTTTTGACGGGGTTCAAGTCGTGCGTAGACACGTTTATCTGTTAAAGAACTTGTTTGATTGTTATCTACAATTTGTTGTAGCTGGCGAGAGGTAATAACTTGTTCAGGATTTTCAGCCAGCTCTAATTGATTCGCGATGGCGTAAGCTGTGTCCTGGTGATCACCGGTTAACATAGCAACCTGGATACCCGCTGCCTGGCAGGCTTGTATCGAGGCTTTAGATTCTTTTCTTAATGGGTCAATCATCCCGGTTAAACCGAGGAAGGTGAGTGACTGTAAATCGCTCTCGTGTAAAGCATTCTTGTCGCCAGGTATTATTGTTGAACTGGCTGCAGCAAGCACCCGGTAACCTTGTGTCGCAAGTTGATGTGCCTGTTCAAAGATTTCATTTCTATCAATGTCAACAATTCCCTGGGCTGTGTTCATTTTTGTACACATTTCAATAATGGAATCAAATGCCCCTTTAACAAAAACGAAGTACTCATTATTTCTCAGGTGCATTGAGGCGCTGTAACGACGTGCTGATTCAAAAGCAATTAAGGAAACCGGTTTCCATTGCTGCAAAAGTTCTGTTCGGTATAAACCAAAATTGTGGCCCAGAATTAACAGTGCGACGTCCATACTGTCACCATGATGCGACCAGCCGCCGTTTTGCCTGCCAAGGAAAGCTTCATTGTCGAGTACCATAGCAACGCTAAGATCATCAACACGTTGCTGTTGACTGTCTGTGAAGTGTTGTCTGAATTGTTGGTGTTGTTCAGAGTTAATAATGCTGGTTTCAGGTAAACGTAGTGGTTTTTCGCCTGGTAAGGAAATAGTTTCCACACTAATTTCATTACGCGTTAATGTCCCTGTTTTGTCTGTTGCGATATAAGTACATGAACCTAATGCTTCTACTGCAACCATGTTTCTCGCGATGACATTACGCTTTGCCATACGCCTTATAGAAATGGCAAGAGCAACCGTAATAGCGACTGGTAACCCTTCCGGGATCGCACCTACCGCTAATGCAACGGTTAATAAAAATACATCGACCCATGGCATACCCTGGTATAAAACGATTGTGGCAATGATCGATGTGATAACTGCCATTACCCCGGCTAAGCGCCAGGTAAACTTTTCCATGCGTATTAATAAGGGTGGTTTGATTTTTTTTCGTTGCAACACATCGCTAGCGATTTTTCCAAGTTCAGTATTAATCCCCGTGGCGGTGACAACACCGAGCGCACGGCCATTGATAACCAGTGTTCCTGAAAAAGACATATTAAACTGTTCCTGAACAAGGATATCTTTTTCGAGTAAAACCGAGGCGTTTTTGTCTACCGGTAACGATTCGCCTGAGAGCAAAGATTCATCGATGCGTAATTCCTGTTGATTTATTAAGCGCAGATCTGCAGGTACCATATCGCCGGATTCAAGCAGTACCAGGTCACCCGGTACTAAGTTTTCTGCATGAATTTCATAACTATCACCTGAACGAATAACCCTGGCGATATTGGTAACCAGGGCATCAAGTGAGGCTGTGCTGTGTTGCGCGGAATATTCCTGGGCAAAGCCAATGGTTGCGTTGATGACTAAAACAAAAGTAATAAAACCTGCATCGGTATAATGGCCAATGATGATAGACATCAGGGCGGCAAAGAGCAGAACGTATATTAAGGGATCAAGGAATTGCTTAAAGAATATCTGTAATATGCTTAAGTGGCTTGCTTTAGGTAAAATGTTTTTACCATGCTGTTGCAGTCGCTTTGCCGCTTCATCATTTGTCAGACCATGTTGTGATGTTTTTAATTGCTCTAAAACATGCTCAATATCTGTTGTATAAAAAGACATTTTTACATCCTTAAGACTGACTTTGTAAGCTGGCTAATAGTATATCAGTCTGTTAATAACTCAACACTGGCCTCGGCACTTTTGTTATTAATATTAAATTGTAATTCACAGTATTCAGTTTGTTCATCCGTGGGAGATGGATCATCAGAGCAATTGCACCCGGCGATAATACCAGTATAAAAAATACCGGCCTTCACTATAATAATATTATTTTCATCAGTGATTTTAAGAATAACAGCTTTAAAAGGACTCTTCCCGACATAACTACTGTAAGTTAATCCTTGTTGTAATGGAAGTAATGCAGGGTCGATATTTTCTATTGCAGTTTTAACAATATTTTTCTCATTGTCAGATCCCAGTGCCTGAATAATTTGTAGTAGTTTCATCATGTGCAATAAATAGTTATAACATACTGAATTATAACTTATTATTTATCGATGTAGAGTATGAAAAAGGTTAAAAATCAGTGCCTTTTAGTGATTTTCTCCTGAGCGCTAACATGCTTGGTGTCTTTCATTTAAGGAGATTATTCTTTTTCCTGGTATGGCTGCCATAACACTTCACTGCCATTTTCGTGACGTGCTAATACCCGCGCTATAACAAATAATAAGTCCGATAACCGGTTTAAATAACTTATACTAAAAGGACTGACTTTATCTTGTTTAGCTAAACTGACAACTCTGCGCTCAGCACGACGACATACCGTTCTGGCCAAATGACATGCTGAAGTCGCCTGGCCACCGGAGGGAAGTATAAATTCTTTTAGCATGGGTAAGTCATCATTAAAATTATCTAAGGTAGATTCAAGATAAGTTATGTATGTTTCTTCAAGGGCAGTATGGCCTGGTATGCAAAGTTCTCCACCGAGGTCAAAAAGGTGATGTTGAATTCGGTTTAAACACGCAGTTATATTTTCCGGAGTATCACAAGCGAGTATCATGCCAATAATACTGTTAAGTTCATCAACAGTACCAAAAGCTTCAATTCGAATATTATCTTTTTCTACGCGTGAACCATCACCAAGCCCGGTATCACCTTTATCACCGGTTCGGGTATATATTTTAGATAAACGATGTCCCATAGTTGTTAACCTTCTTTTAGTCGATATATTACTGGAATAAGGAATTCTTTAGCACTATAAATAAATCCATCTTTTGTTTTTTCTATGTTTTTGACTTTATTTAATGCATTTAGCGCAGATTGATCAAGAACTTGATAACCAGAGCCAGATTTAATACGGGCATTTTTAATGTCCCCTTTAGAATTAACAAACAGGCTTAACATAACCTTTCCTTCCCAACCGTTTCGACGCGCAAGTCGGGGATAGGTAAAGTTATTTTTTATTTTTTGAGTTATACGGCTGATTACATAAGCTCTGCTTTGTTTGTTTCGTTTGTTTCGTTTGTTTCGTTTGTTTCGTTTGTTTCGTTTGTTTTTTAGTTCAGTGCTATTTTTATGAGGGGGCGAAGATAGTTTTTCCTTGAGTAAAGGCTGACGTTCTTTTTTTATAACGTTAGATACTGAATGATTTTTTATTATTTTATCGGGGAGAGGTTTAGATATAGATTCTTTAGTAAGTGTAATTTGGTAAGGTATTGCTGGTGTAGATACTGGATACAAGTTAACTGTAGTGAGCCATGGCATGAGTAAAATGCCATGGCCTAAGGTAGATAAAATAACTGCGTATCGTAACTTCATTTCATTTAAAAAACATATGCCAGGTTTATATAATAAGAACGCTCAGGAGAACGGTATGTCGATGCCAGCTCGTAATCTTCGTCAAATAAGTTTTCTATACGTCCTTTAAGGAATAAGTTCTTGGTAACACTATATTGAGCTCCAAGATTAACTAAAGTATAACTATCAAGGATTGTAGAATCATAAGCGCTATTGTCACGTTCATCTGTATGAAGCATATCTAAACCAACTTTGAGATCTTCACTTTTGTAATATATCGAAAAAGTGTAACTGGCTTCACTTCGTCTTGACAAAACAGCACCTGTTGCTTTGTTTTCTGGCTTTTGTAAAATAGCACTCGCTTTAATTGACCAATGATCAACTGCTAGTTGATAATTGATTTCTGTTCCCCTGATTTGAGCTTCATCAATATTCTGCATCATACTTGTAGCTAAGTCATATTCAATTAGATTAGTTATTTCATTATTGAAATGATTTAAACGAATATTATGTTTTGTGCCAATATCGTAGTGAATACCAATTTCAGTGTTGGTTGATTCTTCTGGTTTAAGATTTGGGTTTCCTGAAGAACCAAATCGGTCAGTACTATCTGGTGAGCGAAAACCAGAGGCAATACCTGCTATGATCTTAATAGATTTATTTAATTGAAATGAGTAATCAATACTTCCTGTATTATGAGAGCCAAAAGTTTCATGGTTAGTGTGACGAACACCTGCAATGATATGATTATTACCAAACAATATATCATCTTGTAAATAAACAGCATTGATTATAGTGGATTCATCATAATTTGTGCCAAAAGAACTTGCTTTTGTCTTCTCGTTAGATAAATAAATACCTGCGGTCAACAGTTGAGCGTCACCTAGCTGAATATCATTTTGCCAATCGAACACATCGCGTTTAGTCGTTGCAAAATCAACACTCTGATTTTGTTCAATATTATCTTCAGTATGTGATATTTTTACTTTAATTAACCAGTCTGCCGTAATATTGTTTGTTGCATCAAGACTAGTAGTGGAATTTTCAAAATCTTGATCTACAGGGTTTAAGAAAAAATCAAGATATTCACTTTTACCACTGGCGTTCCAGTGTGAAACTTTAAAGTCTGTCGTTCCCATTCTTTTTTTTCCGTACAAATGAATATTCAAGTTATCATAACCGCGTTCAATTGGTGATGTTGTACGAATTGCATAACCATCAGATTCTGTAGCTTCTACAGTTATACCTGCAGCAGTATCATCTTGTTTATTATGAGATGAAAAACCCACAGTCTTCGTATTAAAAGAACCGTAGCCTGCATTTACATTATATTGGCTACCTTCTTTTCCTTTGCGTGTAATGATATTGATAACACCACCAATAGCATCAGAACCATATAATGTTGATCTTGGTCCTTTTACGATTTCTATTTGCTCTACTAGATTAAGATTAAGATTTTGTATTGCTGGCGTGCCAAGAGTGCCAGGGTTAATTTTAACGCCATCTATCATTACAAGAGTATGGTTACTTTCTGTACCACGCATAAAAATAGATGTTTGCTGGCCTGGACCACCGTTTCGTCCTATATCAATGCCGGCATGCATACGTAATAGATCAGATAGAGCAGCATTGGGATTACTTTCAATTTGCTCTCTTTTTATGACTATAACCGGTGCGATTGTTTCATCTGCTGTTTGTGCAGTTCGTGTAGCGGTAACAATGATTGGGGATTGTTCAGCTGCGGTTATTGGAGCAGAAATGGTAGTAGCTAAAGCGACCAGAATTACTTGCCTGGTTTTGTTCATTAAAATTTCCTCGAGTAATACGCACACCCGCGCGTTTATATTTATTATTCTCAGAGGGAAAAAAGGTTCGGAATTGAGATTCATCCGCCCGTAATCGCCCTCCGCGATACACTACGATTACATCAGGCCGGTCTCCGGGCTCTCGAGTTATAATCAATTTTACATAGTGTAAGTTGACTACAGAATGAATCGCCTTCCCATGCCTATAAGCACAGTGGCAGGAATGATTCACTTCGACTCGACTACCGTTGCGGGGGCAGCGTCGGAATTGAAAATATATTTCGCACCGACTTCTCGTTTCACGTCGCCAAATGGATTTGGCTTAGCACCTGAAGTAGTAAAAGTGGCGCAACTTTAAAGCCAGCAGTGATGTTTGTCAATCAAAATAAAAATGAGAAAAGTAGGGTGGAACGGATAAAATAGTTTAAACACAGTAACTTAGGGATGAGTATTAAGAGAGTAGGTTATTGTGATTTAGTTTAACCAGGCATAAACCAACGTCGTTGATTGTGCCGTGTCTCATGCAGAGGGTATTGGTATAACTCGGTTAAATATTTTTCGGTTAAAACTTCAGTACATATGCCATGCCGGGTTGTTCCATCAGCATAGATTAGTAAAGCATGATCGCAATAGCGTGTCGCTAAATTAACATCATGCAAAACAAACACATTGGCCGTGTTTTCATTATTCGAGGTTAAAAGTTTCATTACCTCATGTTGATGATGAATATCGAGATGATTGACAGGTTCATCCAGCAAGCGAATGTTAGCTTGTTGTACTAATAAGGTTGCGAGTGCAACGCGCTGACGTTCACCACCGGATAAAGTCAGAATTGCGCGTTCGGAAAAGTTATCTAAACCAACGGCAGTTAATGTATCTAATGCTAATTGTTTATCGCTATCCGTTTCCCATTGCCAGCTTTTAAGATGAGGATGGCGACCAATTAATACGCTTTCAAGAACAGTACCAGGGAAATGGTCTTCCTGACTCTGCAATAGTAAGCTGAGTTGTTGTGCCGTTTCTTTTCGTGTTAGTGCATGGAGTGGTTTTTCATTGATATAAATCACGCCAGATTGAGCAAGCAATAACCCGGCTAAGTGATGTAAAAAAGTCGTTTTACCACACCCGTTCATACCCAAAATAGCCCAGTTTTCCCCGGCATTAATAGATAGTGATAAATTTTCACACACTTGCTTATTAGCAATATTAACACTCAATGCATTGCAGCTGATCAGGCTCATTGTCTGGCATTCCGTTGTAATAAAAATAAGAACAAAGGAATTCCAATAAGCGCAGTAATAATCCCAACCGGCAATTGTTGTGGCGCAATCACTGTTCTTGCAGCGGTGTCAGCAATTAAAACCAAAATTCCACCACCAAGGGTGGCGGCAGGTAAAAGAAGTCGATGATCAGTGAGGCCGGTTAAGCGAATTAAGTGCGGTACGATAAAACCGACAAAACCAATAGTTCCTGCTTGTACGACCGCGGCGGCGGTAAGTAAAGATGCAAGAATATAAATCTTGATGTGTAATTGTTTGAGGTTGATGCCTAACGTTGCAGCAAGCTTATCGCCACGAATTAAAACGTTAAGTTGCGAAGAAAGTAACATACTTAACAATAATCCAATGATTAAGGCACTAAAGGCAAAGGATACTGAATAACTGTAGCTAAGATCACCCATTAACCAGAACAACATGCCATGTAAATTTGTTGCCGGAGATATTGTTAAGATTAAACTGATTGCTGCGCCCCAGCCGGCAGCAATAACAACACCGGTCAGTAATAAACGAGTCGGCGTCCAGTTTCCATTTTGATGTGCAATGATAAAAACCAGGAACATCGCCACTAAGGCACCGATAAATGCCAGTCCGGTTAAACCAAAGGCACTACTGAATCCCAATAGCATCCCTATAAGAACAGCCGTTGCGGCTCCGCCTGATACACCAAGAATATAAGGATCGGCCAGGGGGTTGCGTACTAACACCTGCATTAAAGCGCCGGCCTGGGCAAGTAATGCCCCTGTTGCAAACGCTGCTAAGCTACGGGGTAAGCGGAGTTCTGTCACGATGCGCGACGCATCTGGATTTGTTGGTTCAACTAGTGAAAACCAGACAGCTTGCAATGATATTGGCACACTACCGATGAACAATGAGCCAATCAGCAGCACGATGCTTATACTCGCTAGCAAGACAATGAAAGTGGCACTACGCATGGAAAAAGTCTGATCTAAAAATAATACCTGATTAAAACATCAAAGCACGATAAATACAAAAAGAGTCATTAGTTATATTGTGGGAATTCGAGTGTGAATTATACCCTTGTTAATCAAACCTAAATATATGGATTAAACAACCGATAATATTAACTATGACCGATGTAGCTAACTTACTCGAAGAATTACGTGAAGGTTTCCTTGACGATATGCCGGTGCGCATAGATAAAATCGAAGAAGAAGTGATGGCTTCAAAAAATGCGGATTCTTATGATGAATTATTTCGGATGGTACATAGCTTAAAGGGCAGCGCTGGGAGTTATAATTTTCACGAGTTAACTAAAGTGGCACACAATATGGAAGATGTCATGTTGTCGCAGATGCAGAATAACCTGTTTAACCAGAGCTCAACTGTCGACATCCTGCTCAAGTTTATCGATATATTAAGAGACACTACCGAGTCATTAGTCGCGTCAAAATCAGCGCCACTTGATATCGATGAACGTATTGAATCATTACGAAACCAGGTTTTTAAACAAGCGCTTCGAGTCTTGGTAATTGAACCATCAAAACTTTATGTCAGTATGATTGAACATAGTGTACAAGGAATGTCCGTTAATTTGACTGTTCAGAATGATGGCTTACAGGCTCTTAATGCCTTGTTACTCAATAAATACGACTTATTGATTACCTCACTTGAAACTAACAGGTTAAATGGGGATGCTTTAATTGCCGCGCTTCGTCTAAATCACAATTTTAATAAAAATATCCATGCGGTTTTGATTACCTCGCGTGATAAAGAAAAAATACTCAATAACAGCGATTTTGATGAAATTATTGATAGGAAATCGGTCAAGGATGGGGTAATTAAGTCAATAGTGGAAAAACTCATCGCCTAACGCAGTAAGTTTGTAAGTGCCCACTATAAGCGGATTCTAATTAACTTAACTTTTTTCTAAATTTAATTTAATAAATACAGTTAGTTATATTGCTTATTTTAACTAAGACATTAACTTTATAGTGAAACTAGTCTAAACTGTGAAATACGGCTCATAAAAGTTTCAGGCAGAGCTGTCGATATAAACTAGACTCTAAGTTGAAAGTAACAAGGGTTTGGTAAGTTTGACCCATGGATTAGGTTTTTGTAATGCAAAAAATACTTGTGATTAATTCAAAAGGTGGTTGTGGTAAAACCACGATGGCGACTAATCTTGCCAGTTATTTTGTAACACAAGATTTATCAACCGCATTACTGGATTTTGATCCCCAGGGTTCGAGCATTCGTTGGCTTAATCAGCGGCCAAAATCAGGCCCATCCATTTATGGTGTTCATGTCGCCAGTCGAAAAAATAATACTGGGGTGACACGATCTTTCCAGATGCGCGTTCCGCCCGAAACTGAACGAATGATTATCGATGCACCGGCCGGTGTGACTGGACATGATCTCAGAGAGCTTATCAGGCATGTCGACACCATTCTTGTTCCTGTATTACCTTCTTCAATCGATATTCACGCAGTGACTCGCTTTATTGAAGAGTTATTGGTCGTTGGTAAGGTACGTCAAATGGGGCTCAATGTTGCTGTTATCGCAAACCGGGCCAAGAAGAATACCTTAACCTACCGATCACTGGAGCGATTTTTAAAAACGCTAAAGCTACCTTTTATTACCACGTTACGTGATACCCAAAATTATGTGCATGCTGCAGAAAGAGGTATAGGGATACATGAAATGTGGGATAAGCGTACTGATAGTGATAAGGCACAATGGCGGCCCCTGGTGCGTTGGTTGGAAGATGTGAATCCGGTCAAAACAAAAAGCAATATAGCCCGTTAGTCAGTACAAATTTCTCGTTATAAATCTTTATTTTCACTCTCATATAATATGCGCAATGGGCTTTTTGTTGCCTAAAACTTATATATAAAAATATATCGCTAGTTTCAGTAGACAGTTAAAGGTTATTGCCTGGAGGACGATAAACTTTAGTGTAACGTTAATGCTATTTGTGGGTTAGCTGTGGGAGATTATTTCTTATGGTTAGGATATAGCGACAGCTGAATAATTATAATTTATAAAAGATATGAGTGATAAGAAAAAAAGCTTTAAATTTAGTCAATTCATCATTTTGCCCATACTGGTGGGAATCTTACTTGTTGCGGTAACGGTTTTCTGGGTAGATATTGTTTGGCTCAAGGTGGTTATTATACTAGTCGTATCTGTTCTTTTAGGATTGAGGCTGGACTCGTTAGGAAAAAAACGAGATCAAGCAACAACCTTATCTTCAGACAAAAATCACGAGTTAGGGCTTGGCTCGACGAATAATGTATTGCAGAACCTGTCAGATATCATTGACAAGGTGATAGAAGTATCAAACCGTCAAATTGAAAGTTCACGAGCGCAAACAGAAGAAGCCATCACTCAAATGTCTAGTCGCTTTACCTCGTTAGTGGTGCGCCTAAATAGTGCGCTAGACGCGGCGCAACTTTCAAATTCTGTTATGCCTGCAAAGGATGGTAGTGCCTCAACATTACTGGATAACGTTTTTACAAATAGTAGGGAGCAATTATCCGGCGTTATCAATAATCTTGCAGAAGCATTGTCGAATCGAAAAACATCTTTTGAACAGTTAAAAGTATTGGCTGATGACACAGCAGTATTAAAGACCATGGCAGAAGGTGTTGAAAAAATAGCATCACAAACTAATTTACTGGCTTTAAATGCGGCGATAGAAGCCGCTCGTGCAGGAGAAGTCGGGCGGGGGTTTGCGGTTGTTGCCGATGAAGTTCGTTCATTATCTATTCAATCAGGAGAAACAGGCCGACAAATTTCAGAAAGTATTAACCACTTTACAACGTCGGTTGAAAATACCATGCATCAAGCGACCAAGGCAATGGAAAAAGATTTACTGCTTGAAGAGCAGGGTTCATCGACAATTAAAGAAGTGTTAGAAAACCTGGAATGGATGACTAAGGGAATGTCGGAGTCATCAGAAATTCTTAATGCGGAAAGTTTAGAGATCGTACAGCAAATTAATGATGTTATTGTATCTCTGCAATTCCAGGATCGTACCAGTCAAATTTTATTGCATGTTATTGATGGCCTAAGAGAATTACCAAGAGTAATTAATGAAAAAATTGACATGGTCGCTAATGGTGATACTTCAGCTTTGAATGTTGATGAGGTTTTAAGTGCATTAAAATTTAACTACACAACAGCTGAGGAAGTATCATTACATGATGGTGAATCTGTTGAACAGAAAAGTGACGATAATATAGAACTATTTTAGTTTATTATTATTCATCTTTTAGACTTATTATATCCCACCCCTTTAATTCTGCATGATTTTGTAAAGTCTCATCTGGATCTACTGCAACGGGCTTTTTGACCATTTCCAGTAAGGGCAGGTCATTATGCGAATCACTATAAAAATAACTGTCAGCAAGATTGTCACCTGTTTTATTCAACCAGACTTTAAGTCGGTCAACTTTGCCTTCACGGAAGCAGGGGATGCCTGAAACTTTCCCTGTGTACTGGTCGTTAATTATCTCGGGTTCAGTAGCGAGAATATTTTGAATTCCCAATTCCTCAGCTATGGGGGCGGTAATAAAAAGGTTAGTTGCGGTAATAATTAATAACGTATGATTTAGATCGGCATGGTGCTGAATTAAGGATCGGCTTTTATTCGTAATAATTGGGCGAATACATTCATTCATAAACTGGTTATGCAGTTGTTTTAGTTGAGACATGCTCATCTGGCTAAGTGGTGCCAGGCTAAATTCTAAAAATTCATAAATATCCAGACTACCCGCGACATATTCATTATAAAAACGCTGGTTTTCTTTTTCGTAAAAATCGGCATCTACATGGCCTTGTTGCGCCAGGAATTGCCCCCATAGGTAATCACTATCCCCATTTAATAATGTGTTATCTAAATCAAATATTGCGAGCGTCACTGTTATAACCTTCTATTTGTGTTAGGTGGGTATGTTACCGTAAAAGCAACTCTATAGGCATGTTAGGTTTTACTAATATTGTTAACTGTCTGATATTTAAGATTAAATAGTAAAGCCTATATAGATTTGCTGACAAGCGGCGAACATGAAACAATCTAAAGGATAAAACGAAGAGAGTTTCGCAAGTGATTGATACAGAAGGATACAGAGCAAACGTAGGGATTATCCTGGTTAATCCGGCCGGTAGCTTATTTTGGGCGAGGCGGATTGGTGAGGACGCCTGGCAGTTTCCTCAGGGCGGTATTCGGGAGTCAGAATCTGCTGAACAAGCTGTTTTTCGTGAGTTGCATGAAGAGGTCGGGGTAACACAAGATTCTGTTGAAATGGTTGGCTGCACTAAGAATTGGCTACGGTATAAAATCCCTGAGCATCTCATTCGGCGACATCAAACACCATGTTGTATTGGTCAAAAACAAAGGTGGTTTATCTTACGTTTTACTGGCAAAGAGTCTGATGTTTGTCTCGACAGCAGTGATAACCCCGAGTTTGATCAATGGCGTTGGGTAGATCAGTTAGAACCACCTCGTTCAGTCATATCATTTAAGCGCAGCGTTTACACAGAAGCTTTAAAAGAACTGTTACCGTTAATTAATTAGTAGTTATATTTTGGGAGATTACTTCAATGTGTCTCCTCGTAATTCGATGTCATTATGAAACCTGATGTTAAGGTGAAGTTATTATTATATTGAATTTAACATTTGAGACTTGTTGATATTTTATGCTTGATATACTGCGACGTATTGTTCAGGAAGTAAACCTTGCTAATAATTTAGAGCAAGCTTTGAACATTATTGTCCGCAGAGTAAAAAATGTTATGGATGTGGATGTTTGTTCTGTATTCATAACATATGAAACAGAAGCAGACAAAGAATATGTCTTAATGGCAACAGATGGTTTAAATCCCGATGCGATTGGTAAGATTCGTATGGGGGAAAAGAGCGGACTGGTCAGCTTAGTCGGTAAACGTGCTGAAGCTATTAATTTAGCCGATGCAGCAAAAAATCCTCACTACCTGCATTTTCCAGTAGCCAGTGAAGAAGATTTTCATGGTTTTTTAGGTGTGCCAATTATCCATCACCGTAAAGTACTGGGTATCCTGGTTGTACAAAGCAGTAAAATTCAGAAATTTAACGAAGATGATGAAACCTTTTTAATTACAGTTGCGGCTCAATTAGCCGCTGCGATTGTTCATGCAGAAGCTAGTGGCGGCATTATTGGTCTCAAGCAGAATGAGAATGAAAAGGAACTTGAGACTAAACCTATTCATGGCTTACCCGGTGCGCCCGCTGTTGCAATGGGGACGGCACTGGTTATGTATCCTCCTGCGGATATTGATGCGATTCCTGATCGACACATCGTTAACGTTGAAAAAGAAATTGATCACTTTAATCAGGCCGTTGAGGCTGTGGTCAAAGATATAAAAGAATTATCTGCTCGTTTAAAAGATGTATTACCTGAAGAGGATCGCGCATTATTTGATGTTTATTTATTAATGCTGAACAGCCAGGCGATATCGGGTATTACACAGGAACGAATCCGAGATGGGAACTGGGCGCCAGGTGCATTGCGCCAGACCATCCAGGAACACGAACAGGTCTTCCTGGAAATGGAAGATAACTACTTGCGAGAGCGCGCAGATGATGTGCGTGATTTAGGTCGTCGTATCTTAAAACATTTACAGGAAGATACGCCGGAACAAATAGAATTTCCTGATAACACGGTGTTAATTGGAGAAGACATATCTGCTTCCATGTTGGCCGAAGTGCCAAGAGAAAAACTGAGTGGTGTGATTTCAGTTCGTGGTTCACGTACATCACATGTTGCTATTCTTGCACGTGCCATGGGTATCTCTGCCGTAATGGGGGTCACCGACTTACCTGTTGGCAGAATTGATGGTCGAACAGTAATAGCTGACGGTTATAGTGGTCGGGTTTTTATTTCTCCCTCTAAAAAAGTCATTGATGAATTTCAACGACTAATTGATGAAGAAGCGGCACTATCTGATGAGTTGATGGAGTTACGCGACCTTCCTGCAAAAACAGAAGATGGCATTGAAATTTCATTATTAGTTAACTCAGGTTTGTTATCTGACATTACCCCAAGCTTACAGAGTGGAGCAGAAGGAATAGGTCTTTACCGCACTGAATTTCCTTTTATGGAACGACAAAAATTTCCCAGTGAAGAAGAACAACGTAATATCTATCGACAAGTTTTAGAAAGTTTTCATCCACGACCAGTAACATTACGTACACTTGATGTTGGTGGAGATAAGGCATTACCGTATTTCCCGATTGATGAAGATAATCCATTCCTGGGTTGGCGGGGTATTCGGATTACTTTAGATCATCCTGAAATTTTTCTTGTACAGATAAGGGCGATGGTACGGGCAAGTATTGGCCTGAATAATTTAAAAATATTATTGCCAATGATCAGTGATATCGCAGAGCTCAATGAAGCACTGGGGCTGATTCATCAGGTTTATGGTGAATTGCTCGAGGAAGGAGATGAAGTTGTTATGCCGCAAATTGGTGTCATGATCGAAGTACCATCTGCGGTCTACCAGGCAGGTAATCTTGCACGTCGCGTTGATTTTCTTTCAATTGGTACAAATGACTTAACGCAGTACCTGCTAGCAGTGGATCGAAATAATGCCCGTGTTGCTTCTCTCTATGATTCGCTCCATCCAGCAGTTATTCGAGCTATCTTACAAGTGGTTGAAAGTGCCCGGGCACATGATATTCCTGTTAGTGTGTGTGGCGAAATGGCTGGTGATCCGATAGCGGCATTGTTGTTACTTGCTATGGGGATAGACAGTTTAAGCATGAGTGTCTCAAGTTTATCAAGAGTGAAATGGGTAGTGAGAAATGTGACTCGTGAGCGAGCTCGTCAAGTATTAAGTGAAGTTCTGATTCTGGAAGATGCCACAGCTATTCGAAAATATCTAAATGAAACTTTTGAAAATGCAGGTATGGGTGGTTTAGTAAGAGCTGGAAATTAATGATTATTTAGCTACTGAGTACAGTGTTATTCATATAAAACTATAATAGACGTGAGTATGCTAATATGAATGACATACATAATGAGCAATATTTATAAGGAAAACGAAAGGCATATATCCTGGCAATCGATGATAACTCAGTAATACGTGATGTAATACTGTTTACTTTACAAGATCGTCATTCTGTTCCCCTTGCCAGTATGCAGAGGAAGGGTTTATATAACTTGAAACTTCTCAATTTTATCTAATCGTCACGGACATGAAGATACCCGAAATGAACGGAATAGACATTGTGAAGAAAATAAGAATAAATTCATCATACGCTTCTACACCAATATTTATCTTGACCGCGAATCTGACGGATTATAAACAAGCAATAAAAGATCCCGGAGCAGCTGTTAGAGACTATTAGCGAAGTATTAAAATAGTATTTTAACACGTAAATAGAAATCAGCTTATTAATCAAATAAAGCTAACAATTCTCCAGCTTTACCACGTTTACTACCATTACAACTTATAAAGCGTTGCACATGAAACTTGGTGATTTTTTTTGCATTGTTATATGCTTTACGGGTGAACGCGGTATTGTGATTTGATATTAAAATCGGAATTCCTTTGTTGGATGTTTCATGTGCCAAGTCGGCAAGTTGTTGTTGTTTATCTTTATTAAAACTACCAGTACTGTAACTGGTAAAGTTAGCTGAAGATGACAGGGGCACGTAAGGTGGATCGCAATATATAACATCACCTGATTTTGCAGATTGAATAATATCTTCAAAGCTTGATAAAACAAATTCAGCATTTGTTGATTTTTTATGAAAAATCAACATTTCTTTTTCAGGGAAATAAGGTGATTTATACCGGCCAAACGGGACGTTATATCCGCCTTTAAGATTATAGCGGCATAAACCGTTATAACCATGTCGGTTTAAATAAACAAATAAAATGGCACGTTTATAAATATCTTTGCTGTCATTAAATTTTTTTCTTAACCTGTAATATTGTTCTTCGTTGTTATAGCGTGGGCTAAAGTAGTAGCGGCATTTCTTAATAAATTCAGCACCATCTTTTTTTAAAATATTATATAAGTTAATTAAATCTGGATTATTATCATTAATAATATATTGTTCATAATCTGTATTGAGAAAGACAGCAGCCGAGCCAGCAAATGGTTCAATTAATCGTTTGCCTTTAGGAAGTGCTTTTCTGACATGGTCGATGATACGGTATTTATTTCCTGCCCATTTGAGAAAGGGGCGGGTGTTTTGGATTGGTTTTTTATTATTAGCTTTAGAAGTAACAGACATATGTTAAGCCTGTATAGTTTTCGCAAACATTTTTGACTGGCGTTGATAATTGTAAAGTGACTTACGTTTTACTGGCAGCTTTTTAATATCAGTTGCAGAGAAACCTCGTTCACGAAACCAGTGCGCGGTACGTGTTGTCAGGACAAACAATTGTTTAATACCTAGTTGCTTTGTTTTTCTTTCAATGTATTTAAGCAACTGGTCACCCCGGCTTTTGCCCTGGTAATCCGGATGCACTGCAAGACATGCCAGTTCTGCAACTTTTTCATTTAAATAAGGATACAGCGCAGCACAGGCGATAATCATACCGTCACGCTCAACAACGGTAAAATGCTCAATTTCCATTTCAAGTTTTTCACGTGAACGCCTGACTAATATGTCTTCATCTTCTAATGGTGTTATTAACTCGATTAAGCCGGCAAGGTCATCAATAGTAGCAGTACGGATATCTTCAAAACTCTCAGGGGTGATTAAGGTGCCGCAACCATCACGGGTAAATAACTCAAGTAATAAAGCACCTTCAATATGGCGGTTTAATATATGTGTCCGTTCTATATCGTGTTGACATGCTTTAATTGCGCTGGACAAACAACGTTGAATTGTCGTGTCTAACTTTTTGTTGTTTTGCAACAGAACTTTTGCATCATCGAGCGTTAATTCCCGAATTAAAGAGTTTCTTTTATCTGTTACCCCTTTTGCATCAACCATGTAAATAAGTTTGTTTGCATTTAATTCAATTGCTGCAGAAGTTGCAACATCTTCTACACTAAGATTAAATATTTCTCCGGTCGATGAATATCCTATGGGCGATAATAATACGATGGAGTTATTATCTAGTGCCTGGTTAATTGCGTTAGCATCTATTTTTCTTACTTCACCGGTATGCATATAATCAATACCGTCCCGCACACCATAAGGTTGCGCAGTCAGAAAATTACCGGAAATTATCCGTATACGTGAACTGCTAACAGGGCTGTTAGTTAATCCAATTGATAGTAAGGCTTCAATATCTGCACGTACACTGCTACTGGCTTCTTTAACACAAGTGAGTGCTTCATCATTAGTGACACGAATATCGTTAATCACTTCACTGCTTGATTTTTTTTCTTTTAAACGTGATTCAATTTGTGGACGAGCACCATGCACCAGGACAAGCTTTATACCGAGACTATTTAAGAGGGCAATATCATGAACCAGTGGAGCAAATTGCTCATCTGTTAGCATCTCTCCACCAAAAGCAACCACAAACGTCCGACCGCGAAAGGCATTGATATAGCCCGCCGAGTTACGAAATGAGTGTACAAACTCAATATTTTTACTGTTTTTATCCTTGCTCATGCTGAAATTAAACTTTGCTCAGTATGTTATTGATCAATAACAGTATGATCCCATGCAAAAGCATGTGCAAGCAAGTTTTATAGCGAAATTTTGCTACAAGGAGTAGTGATTGTAAAAAGGATAAGTAGCGAAGGAAAAGAGTTAAATAGCCCCCTTTGTATGTAACAAAGAGGGCAGATTGATTTAGTTAAAAATGGATCTTATTTACCAACTGCTACGCTTACGGCCACGCAGTTTGGGAATGATCAAGCCCAGGATCATGCCGCCAAATAAGACCAGCGCACCGGCGATAAACCACTCACGTTGAGATCGATCTTTTAATGATTGATTTTCCTGGTTAAGGCGCTGTAGATCTTTTTCCAGGGTTACATTTTTTTGCTGTAACTCTCGGTTTTGCTTATCAAGGATAATCGGTTTTTTAGCTATTTCATTTAAACGGGCTAATTCAGTATCGAGTTTCTGTTTATCGGTCGATAAGGTAGCCTGGTTTTGTGATACTGTTTTGTGTTCTTTGCTTAAGGTCGCATATTTCTCTTTCAGGCTTTTTAGTGCGGCTCTTGTTTTTGCCAACCTTGATTCTGCTCGTTCCAGCTTTTCTTTGGCTACCGGTTCTTTAGCCAGATATTGTGATCGTACCCAGCCTTCTGTTCCATCTGCTGTTTCGATTCGGGTATAACCCGTATCGGTAGTTTCAAGAACTTCGACATGCTCACCACTTTCCAGGGTTTTAATAATCTGGAATTGTGCACCTTGTCCCGTGCGTACTGTAATGACAAGGTGATCACTGACATACTGAGTCTCGGCTTGTGCAGAAAAAGAGAATACCAAGGTCAAAAAGTAAGAAATAATGAGAACCGATTTTTTTGCAAATTTCACCGAGAAATACCTGTTATTTGTTATTAGTTTTATTAAGCTTTATTTATACACTTTTTTGGCAAATGCTCAAGTGCCTTAGGCCTGACGGAAGGCAACCATGTGATCAAGTTCAAGACGGAGCTTCACTTTTTCTCCAATTTCATGATTATGATGGCTAGGAAAAAGTGATAAAACTTCTATATTGCTTTCTAATTGAAGAGTGTAAAGAATTTCGGCACCTTTAAAGGCTTTTTGAATAACCGTGGCTTCGAGGTTGCCTTTGCTGTCTGCGATAATATCATCCGGACGCAGCAGTAATTCAACTTCAGTCCCTGAATCCCATTCATAGGCACGGTCTCCCATAATCATACCCAAAGAGGTTTCTACTGTATCGTGTGAAGACAAGATACCCGGGATTAATACGCCCTGGCCAATAAAATCAGCAACAAAACGGTTTGCTGGAGAATGATATAAATTGTATGCACTGTCACGTTGCAAGATTTGCCCCTTATTCATTACAGCTATCATGTCGCCAAAGGAAAAGGCTTCATGCTGATCGTGTGTAACTAATACACCCGTGGCGCCACGTGCTTTTAAGATGTCACGAACATCCCTGCTAAGACGTTCACGCATCTCAATATCGAGATTGGAAAAGGGTTCATCAAGTAAGATTAATTTCGGTTCTGGCGCAAGTGCACGAGCCAGTGCCACGCGTTGTTGTTGCCCACCTGAGAGCTCGTGGATATAACGATCGCCGTAGCCAGACAAATCGACGATTTCGAGCATTTGATCAACAATCTGCTGTTTTTCTTTGTCCGTTTTATTGCGCAAACCAAAGCTGATGTTTTGATTAACATCCATATGCGGGAATAAAGCGTAATCCTGAAAAACCATACCAATCTGACGTTTTTCGGGCGCCTTGGTATAGCCAGGATACGAGATACGTTCGCTGTTTAGTAATATTTCACCACGGTGCAATGTCTGAAACCCGGCAATAGCACGTAAAACAGTGGTTTTTCCGCAACCACTAGGACCGAGTAAGCAATGCAGGTCACCTTCATTAATATGACACGACATGTCATGAACGACAGTGTGTCCACGATGCTGGCAATCAATATTTTTTACTTCGAGAATGGGTTTCATAGAAGGAATGATACAGCTTTTGCAGCCAAATGAGAACCAGACTCATTTACAAAACTAATATCAAAAGTATTTTCATGCATTTTAAGCAGGTTATTTTAACCATTTTGTCATAAATCTGTTATCCGGTTGTCATACTCGATCTTCAATATGGGCTCCGTTTAAAGACACACAGATAAAGTCTAATTTTTACAATATAACCTGGGGATAACTCATGAATAAAAAACTAATTGCCGTTGCTGTTGCAGCAGGTCTGTCATTACCAATGGTTTCTGCTCAAGCAGTTGAAGTAGTCGGTAAAAAACTTGAAATTTACGGTAAATTACATTTGAACTATGGTTCATATGAAAAAGGTACTGGAACGACTGTTACTTCAGATAACTGGCTTTTAACCAGCAATGCTTCACGTCTAGGATTTAAAGGCGAAGTACCTTTGGATGGTGGCTTAAAGGGTACATATAAATATGAAAGCGAAATCGCTGTAGAAGATGGCACGACTACATTTGCAGGTCGTAACACTTATGTAGGTTTAAAAGGTGGTTTCGGTGAAGTACGCATTGGTCGTCATGACTCTCCATTAAAAATGGCTCAAGGTAAATTTGACCAGTTTGGTGACACAGAAGGTGATTTAAAAAACGCCGGTGATGAAGACGGTGAAAATCGTAATAAAAACTCAATTACTTACCTGGGTAAGTCAGGTGACGTTAAGTTTAATCTTCAAATCGTTCCGGGTGAAGGTGATGGCGTGGCAGCAGGTGACGGCCCAGCTGATACTATCTCTGCGGCTGTTTCTTACAAAAGTGGTCCACTCTATGTTGCTTTAGCACAAGATTCATATGACAGCACGGGTGGTGCTGCTGAAGATTCTTTAACTCGTGCAGTTGCAACTTATAAAATGAGTGGCATGCAGTTTGGTGTTTTATACCAAACAGGTGTTGAAGCACCTGATACAGCAGCAGCAAGCGAAGATTGGTTAGGCCTGAGTTTCAATATGAAAATGGGTAAAAACAATAAGTTTAAAGCTCAATACATCATGGTTGAAGACAGTAATAACCCTGCTCGTGAAGGTACACACCTTTCTATCGGTATTGATCATAAGTTAGGTAAAAAAGGTACGTTGTATGCAATGTACAACATGCTTGAAGAAGAAACTACAGCTACTGTTGTAGACAACAGCTCAATTTCAGTCGGTTACGTTCTGAAATTCTAATTGTTGATGTAAAGAGTACACGGAAGAAAAAGGTAACAGGGAAGTTACCGATTTTTTTAACTTCCTTTATAAGTCCTGTATGCGAAAGTATACGGGACTTTTTTTATTTCCAGCGCTTAGCTTCTTTTAGATCCTTTGCTATGCCAAATAAGCCTTCTGAATAAACTCTGTAGAGTGCTGCACGTGAATCTTTGTGACCTTGCCTGGCAGATTTTTTCCATAAGCTAATGGCTAGTTCGACGTTTTTTTTCAGAGTGCGGCCATAAGCATATTCAACCGCAAGATTAAATTGTGCATCGGCATTGCCTAGTTCGGCTGCTTTTTTCCACCACTTGGCGGCATCCTTCGGACTACGATAAACAACCCGTCCCTGGTTATACAGAATGCCCAGGTTATACATGGCATCGGTGTTGCCATTTGCTGCCGCGAGTTTGTACCATTTAAAAGCGATTTTTATATTTTTTTCCACTCCCAGGCCTTTCATATATAAAATACCCAGGTTGTATTGCGCCTCGTGGTTATCTTTTTCAGCTAAAGGCAACCACAAGCGTAAAGCTTGCTCATATTTACCTGCCGTGAATGCTTTGAAGCCCTCTTCAAGTTCAGCGGCCTGTATCGAAGAGAATGAAATAACAGTTATTAAAAAAGGAACAGTAAAACGTCTTAGCATAATGAATTTAGCCGGTGATAGTTGTATAGGTAATTATAGACGAGCTTATTATTTTGTCATTAATAGCTCGAGTAATGCTTTTTGAGCATGCAGGCGATTTTCTGCCTGATCCCAAACCACACTTTGTGGGCCATCAATAACACTTGCGCTGACTTCTTCCTCACGATGTGCAGGCAGGCAGTGCATGAAAATGGCATCTTTATTCGTCAGTTCCATTACACTGTCATTAACCTGGAAGTCTGCAAATGCTTTTTCACGTATTTTTTGTTCTTCTTCTTGCCCCATACTTGCCCAGACATCCGTGGTGATCATATCTGCGTCTTTTGCTGCATCATGTGGATTACGATAAATATTCACATAATCTTTTGTTTGCTCTAACAACGTGGCGTCAGGATCATAGCCTTCAGGTGCAGCTATATTTAAAGTGAAACCATACTGACGTGCGGCATTCATGTAGGAATGGCACATGTTATTGCCATCTCCAATATAAGTAACCGTTTTTCCTGTTATGTCACCACGATGTTCAAAATAGGTTTGCATATCAGCAAGCAACTGGCAAGGATGATACATATCTGTCAATGCATTAATCACAGGTACCTTGGAATATTCAGCAAATGTTTCTAACATCTCGTGATCAAAAGTTCTGACCATAATGCAATCAACCATACGAGATAATACTCGTGCACTATCTTCAACAGGTTCACCACGTCCAAACTGGGTATCACGTGGTGACAGGAAAATTGCATGTCCGCCAAATTGCACCATACCAGTTTCAAAGGAAACCCGGGTCCGGGTAGAAGACTTATCAAAAATCATTCCCAATACCTGGTTTTTTAGCGGCTCATAAATTTCACCGGATTTTTGAATTTTTTTAAGCTCTACAGCACGGCTGACAAGCTGGGTTAAAGTCGCTTTGTCTAAATCCATTAGAGTCAGAAAGTGTTGAGTCATAATACTCATCCTGCTAAAAGTTTATAAAAGTATAATTAAGAAATGAATGTGCGAATTAAACCGCTGACCTTGTCGACAATTTGATCAGCTTGTTCATCAGTAATAATAAGTGGTGGCAATAAACGCACAACATCGCCGGCAGTGACATTAATTAAAATGCCAGCATCAAGCCCAGCTTTTACTAGCTCAGCACAAGGACGA
This sequence comes from uncultured Ectothiorhodospiraceae bacterium, assembly GCA_947258695.1. Lineage (GTDB taxonomy): Bacteria > Pseudomonadota > Gammaproteobacteria > UBA6429 > Thiohalophilaceae > JAGLTQ01. Next base: position 25,437 of record CAMYJG010000017.1, read on the forward strand.
TCGAGTTGAATACCAATCATTAAGCCTTTATTACGTATTTCGACGACGGCGTCGATATCTTGCAAGCTCTCTTTGAAAGCAGCTGAAAGTTTTTCACCCAGCTGTGTTGCTCTTTGCGCCAGTTTATCTTTTTCACATGTTTCAATCACGGCGAGAGCAGCAGATGTGACTAATGGGTTACCACCGTATGTTGAGCCATGGTGTCCGGGTTGAAACAGTTTCGCGGCTTCACCTTTTGCTAAACACGCACCAATCGGTACACCGTTACCTAAAGCTTTCGCTAATGTCATAACATCAGGGGTTATATTATTATGTTGGTGCGCAAACCATTTTCCGGTTCGACAGATACCGGTCTGGATTTCATCCAGCATCATTAACCAGTTTTGCTCATCACAAATATCACGCAGCTGATTAAGGTAATCGTCAGCCGGAATATTAATTCCACCTTCGCCTGTTATGGGTTCAACCAGGACAGCAACGACGTTTGGGTTATTTTTCGCAATGTTTTTTACGGCTTCAATATCATTATAAGGGGCACGTACGAAACCCTGAACCAGCGGTTCAAAGCCAGCGTGAATTTTCCGGTTACCGGTTGCAGTTAAAGTCGCCATGGTTCGGCCATGAAAGCTTCCTTCCATAACAATAATGGCGGGTTGATCGATGTTTTTGCTGTGACCATAAAGCCGTGCAAGTTTTATTGCTGCTTCATTTGCTTCAGCACCTGAGTTACTGAAAAAGACATTGTCCATTGCGGATAACGAGGTGAGTTTATCCGCGAGTTCTTGTTGTTTTGTAATACCATACAGATTTGATGTATGTACGAGTTTATCTGCCTGTTCACAGATGGCTTTTGTTACGGCAGGGTGTGCATGACCAAGACCACAAACAGCAATACCCGCTAAGGCATCAAGGTATGTTCTGCCTTCAGTATCCCACAGTACCGCACCTTCACCTTTTTCAAAGCTAACGGGCAGAGGTGCATAGTTGTGCATCAAGGTATCGGTCATCTTGTTCCAAGTCCATAAAAATAAAAAGGCAGCCCGTTGTTGAAGACGGACCGCCTACGAAAGATGTTAATTCTAGACCTAGATTAACGTTTCAGCAAATAAAAGGAATAAAAAAACCCGACAAATGTCGGGTTTTTTGGACTATTGTTTCTAACTTGTTAGAAAGTTAATCCGTGTCCGAAACCAATCATGCAAAGTAGCATTGGAATAGATAATACAGTGTTAGTACGTGATGCCATTAAAGCAACAACTTTTGCTTTAGCGATGTCTTCAGCTGCGTGTTCTTTGCCATCTAGTCCAAGAATTTTCTTCTGGTTTGGCCAAATTAGAACCCAAACGTTAAACAACATGATAGTACCTAACCATGCGCCAAGACCAATAACTTGCGAGCCTTCTTGCATAGTGAAAGCAGCCATAGTACTTGTAGATGGGTGGCTTTCTAATGCAGCTATACCTGTTAACCAGGTAACTGCCGCTGCCATGCGGAACCAAAGTAATGCTTTGGGAGCAACATATTTGTTGATTGCAGCAGGGCCAGGGCCATCTGAATCAGCTAATGCTGTTCCCACAGCAGGAACTTGTACGAAATTGAAATAGTAAAGTAAACCAATCCAAACTACACCAGCTAATACATGAAGCCAAACTTTAGCATTCATTGCGTCAAAGCCAGACATGCCAGCACCAAAAATGATGATTGCGGTTAAGATAAAACCAGTGATGATTGTGCCCTTAACGGACGTTAATGGATTCATAAAAATGCTCCCCTAATTATTTTTGTTAAGGTTTGTGTACGAAATATATTTCGACTAGTTTACTACAGTATTAATTTTTCAAACACCCCTTATTCATATATCTTATGAAGCAAAATGCTAGAATGTAGATTAATCTCCTTAAAAAAACATAGACTTTAGTGGCCATATTTTGAACAGTATTGAATTGAGCTTATTTACCAGCCGACTTGATGCCGTCTGTGACGAAATGGGGGCTGTATTACAGCGCGCTGCTTTTTCCCCTAATATTCGCGACCGGCTTGATTTTTCATGCGCCGTGTTTAATGCAGAAGGTGAGCTTTGTGCCCAGGCAGCGCATATCCCGGTGCACTTAGGCAGCATGGCTTATGCCATGCAAAGCATTGTTAGCCAGTTAAACTGGCACGAAGGTGACATGGTTATTGTCAATGATCCTTTTTTAGGGGGGACACATTTACCGGATATCACTTTGATTGCACCGGTATTTCATGATGGCCAATTATTAGCGTTTATTGCTAATCGTGCTCACCATGCAGATATTGGCGCGGGCTCTCCAGGCTCGATGCCATTATCGAAAAGCTTAGAAGAAGAAGGCTTAATCATTCCGCCTAGTTATATTATTGAGAAAGGTCAGCTAAATGAGCCTTTTATGGCAGAGATCCTGGGCTCGATACGTAGTGGTGATGCCGGTCTGGGAGATTTTGCGGCACAAATTAGTGCTAACAATGCCGGTACGGAACGGTTACAAGCTCTAATATCATCTTTAGGTGGAACAATATTTTTAACTGCACTATCAGAGCTTAATGATTATGGCGAACGTTTAGCCAGGAGTGTTATTAATGGTATTCCTGATGGAGAGTATACCTTTAGCGATAAGATGGATGATGATGGTTTGGGTAATTTTGATTTGAAAATAAACGCCTCCATTGTTGTTAAAGAACATAATGTTAGTGTTAACTTTGATGGAACTCACCTGCAAACAGAAGGTAATATTAATTGCCCTTTATCTGTCGCGGCAGCGGCCGTGTATTATGTTTTTCGTTGTTTAATGCCATCACAAACACCGGCCTGTGCGGGTAGTTTTAGACCTATTTCGATTAGTGCGCCGCAAGGCTGTTTATTAAATGCTAAACGACCAGCAGCAGTGGCAGCCGGTAACGTTGAAACCAGCACACGCATTGTTGATGTTGTGATGGGGGCCTTAGCGCAGGCAATACCCGATAAAATTCCTGCTGCAAGCCATGGCAGTATGAATAATTTAGCCATGGGCCATGCCGGTGATTCCGATGTAGATAGTTGGGACTATTATGAAACCATGGGGGGTGGCATGGGCGCCAGTTCAGAAGGTGACGGCCTCGATGCAGTACAAACTCATATGACAAATACCAGGAATACGCCTATTGAAGTAATGGAAACGAATTATCCTGTGCGCATAAATCAATATGCAATTCGTAAAGATTCAGGTGGTGTTGGCATGCATAATGGTGGTGATGGTTTGGTTCGTGAGTTTGAGTTTTTAAAACCTGCCAATGTTACCTTGTTAACTGAAAGACGTTTGAATCCACCCTGGAGTTTAAATAATGGAATAGACGGAGGTTGTGGACAAAACTTATTAAATGGAAAACCGTTAACCCCTAAAGTTTGTTTTGACGTGAATAAAGGTGATTGCCTAACAATTAAAACCCCCGGTGGTGGTGGTTGGGGATCAAGTCATTCTTAAATCAGGAAGGTTTGTCATAGCGAGCGTAGCGCGGCAATCTCTAGTTTAGTGATTATTACCATGAGATTGCCACAGTCACTTCGTTCCTTCGATGCCAGAACGTATAGTATACGTTAGGGTAATACTGAACGAAACGCGTAGCGGTTCATTAAGTGCAATGACATGATATTTTTTAACAAACGGCAAAAATTGAGAAATTATATATGTGCGGAATTTGCGGTGAATTGAATTTTAAATCAACAGCTTCAATTGAAGTTGTTAAAGCGATGTTACCTAAGTTAGAAAAGCGTGGTCCTGACTTTGGTGATAGCTGGTATCATGATCGTGTTGCATTTGGACATCGCCGCCTCGCGATTATTGATTTAAGTGAACATTCGAATCAACCGATGATTGATCGCGAGTTGGGTTTAACCATCGTTTTTAATGGTGCGATTTATAATTACCCTGAGTTGCGTCAACAATTTATTAGCGAAGGTTATAACTTACAAAGTGAAGGTGATACAGAAGTTATTATCAAGGCTTACCATAAATGGGGTATAGACTGCGCAAAGCATTTGCATGGGATGTTTGCTTTCGCTATCTGGGACGAGAAAAAGAAACATGTTTTTGTTGCCCGTGACCGCATGGGGATCAAACCTTTTTATTATTCTTTAACAAATGCTCACTTTCGTTTTGCATCTAATACGCAAGCTTTATTGACCACAGGTGAGATTGATAAATCAATTGATGCTTTTGCATTACATAATCAATTTTCATTACACGCGGTTGTGCCGGCACCGCGTACCATCGTAAATGGTATTCGTAAATTAGAGCCGGGAACATCAATGACGATTGATGTTAAAGGTAATGAGAAAACACAACGTTATTGGTTCCTGGATGCAACACGCCCTGAAAAAGAAATGTCTGAACAGGAGTGGACGGATGCGATTCATGATTCTTTACGTGAGGCTGTACGTAAACGGATTGATGTCGCCGATGTGCCGGTCGGTGTATTGTTATCGGGAGGCTTAGATTCGAGTTTACTGGTTGCCTTATTGGCTGAAGCCGGGGTGAAAGATTTACTAACGTTCTCGATTGGTTTTGAAGATCAACCCGAGGAAAAGGGTAGTGAGTTTGAGTTTTCTGACCAGGTTGTTGAGCGTTATCAAACAAATCATCATAAATATCATATTTCTAATAGCGAGGTGTTGCCGCATATTCCAGATGCCGTGACCGCGATGTCTGAACCGATGGTGGGGCAAGATGCAGTGGCTTTTTATTTATTATCAGAAAAGGTTTCTGAAAAAGTCAAAGTTGTACAAAGTGGGCAGGGAGCCGATGAAGTATTCGCCGGTTATTTTTGGTTTCCACAAATGCACCAGGATATCAACGGCTCGGATGTCGCCCGGTTTGCCCGCTATTATTTTGATCGTTCGCATGATGAATTTTTAGAAATGGTGACAGCGGATTACCGTGGTGAGGATTTCACATCACAAAAGGTCGCTGAGTTACTTGGACAGCCCAATGCGGATGAGTTTATTGATCGTGTCTTGCGCATGGATACCACTACCCTGATTGTTGATGACCCGGTAAAGCGGGTAGATAACATGACCATGGCATGGGGCCTGGAAGCACGTGTACCGTTTTTAGATCATAAGCTGGTTGAGTTGGCGGCGAAAATGCCACCTGAAATGAAGCTCGGGCTTAAGAGTGGTCTTGGTGGAAAGGATGTGCTTAAGCGTATTTCCCGGGGCCTTATTCCAGATGCAGTGATTGATCGTCCAAAGGGTTATTTTCCCATGCCGGCTTTAAAATATGTGCGTGGCGAGTTTCTCGATTTTATGCAAGATATCTTGAATTCACAGGCCTGTAGAAATAGAGGGATTTTTGCCCGCTCTTATGTAGATAAGCTACTTTCTGAGCCGGATCAACACTTTACCGCCTTGCGTGGGAGTAAGTTATGGCATTTAGCCTTACTAGAACTCTGGTTTCAAACACATTTGGACACGGCTTGATTGAGTTGAAATATGAAATAATGGCCTTATATCTAGGGCAAATATACTGAATCTGGCAGGTTTATCATTAACCAACTAAAACACTATGGTATTTGCCGGGCATAACTGATATATTAGCTAATACTAATTTATTGTTGTTTGGATAATATCGAGATAACACACAAATTTGAATAATTGAGGAAGCAAAGATGGATGTTTTAGAACGTATTGATCAAATAGTTAAAAGCAACCCGGTAGTTGTTTTTATGAAGGGTACACCGCAAATGCCACAATGTGGTTTTTCTAGTCGTACCGCTCAGGCGCTACAGGCATGTGGTCAGGAATTTGCGCATGTTAATGTATTAATGGATCCGGATATTTTTGAAAATTTACCACGTTACCAGGACTGGCCAACTTTCCCGCAAGTCTACATTAATGGTGAATTAGTGGGTGGTTGTGATATCACGCTTGAAATGTATCAAAAGGGTGAGTTGAAAAAAGCGATTGATGAAGCGGTTGCTTAAAAAGAGTTAGCCACGAAGGACACAAACGACTGCATGGACGCAGGAGGTAGAGCAACGCAGGAGCAGTTGCCGAGAACACCAAGAAGAACTATTAAAAAACCACGGGGAACTCCGGGTTCACAGGGTAAGAAAATTTTAACCCCGTGTTCCCTGTGTCCCCCGTGGTTTTTTATTGTTTATGTTTTCTTCATGACCTTGGTGTTCTTAGTGGCCAACGTGTTTTTATTTTGAAAACCGATCCCAGGAATTAACAATAATACAAAATAGTTCTGCAGTACGTTCAGCATCATAAGCAGCTGAATGAGCAGCCTCGTGATCCCATTGTATGCCGGCGGCTTGTGCGGCACGAGCTAATACCGTTTGTCCGTATGCTAAACCACCTAATGTCGCGGTATCAAAGGTGCTGAACTTATGAAACGGATTACGTTTTATTTCACAACGTTCAACCGCGGCTTTTACAAATCCAAGATCAAAAATAGGATTGTGACCGACTAAAATTGCACGGCTGCAACCGGTTTTTTTTACCAGTTTACGGACCGGCTTAAATATTTCTTCCATTGCTTCACGTTCAGGCTTGGCCATGCGAAATGGATGATAAGGATCAATGCCGGTAAATTCGAGTGCTTTTGGATCCAGCTCAGAACCCATAAACGGTTCAACATGGGCCGCGTAGGTTTTATCGGGCTCAATCTGGCCTTTGTTGTTGATTTTTAATGTCACTGCAGCTATTTCTAGCAGGGCATGGCGATCTGCTTCAAAGCCGGCAGTTTCAACATCAACGACCACGGGTAAAAAACCACGAAAGCGATTAGCAATAGGATCTTTGTGTTCGATTAATTCTTCCATACTCTCAAGGATACAGTAAGACAGTCATAAATTCTTTAATATATAGGGGCGGTCAGACTCGTTTCCAATGTACCATTTCACCTGCACGAAGCGGAATAAGTTTTTGCTTGGCAAAAGAGTAAGAGTCAGGTACTTGCCAGTCTGTTTTCTCTAAAGTGATGGTATCTGTATTCCGTGACAGACCATAAAAATCCGCACCATAGAAACTGGCAAATCCTTCAAGCTTGTCGAGTGCATTTGCCTTATCAAAAGCTTCAGCATATAACTCAATAGCCGCATGGGCAGAATAGATGCCGGCACAACCACATGAGGTTTCTTTGTTATCTTGTGCGTGTGGCGCACTATCTGTACCGAGGAAGAACTTTTTATTGCCACTCGTTGCCGCGTTGATAAGTGCTTCACGATGAATTTCACGTTTTAAAATCGGTAAACAATAATAATGTGGATTCATTCCACCTTTAAACATCGCGTTACGATTAAATAATAAGTGATGCGCAGTAATGGTGGCAGCAATATTGTCATTTGCTTGTGCAACAAATTCAGCGGCATGCTTTGTTGTAATGTGTTCCAATACAACTTTGAGTTTAGGAAAGTCTTTGACTAAAGGTTGTAGCACGGTATCAATGAAAACCTGTTCACGATCAAACACATCCACGCTTTGGTCAGTTACTTCACCATGAATAAGCAGCGGTAAGCCCAGCTCCTGCATTTTTTTTAAAGTCGGGTAGGTATTTTTAATGTCTGTGACACCGGCATCCGAGTTTGTTGTTGCCCCAGCAGGATAATACTTAACTGCATAGACATGTTCAGAATTAACCGCTTTTTCTATTTCATCAGCAGAAGTATTGTTGGTTAAATATAAAACCATCAGGGGTTTAAAAGAATCACTTTTTGCTACGGCTAAAATACGATCACGGTATGCCAGTGCCTTGTCAACCGTTGTCACGGGTGGCTTGAGGTTCGGCATTATAATTGCGCGCGAAAAAACGGCGGAGGTATGCGGAACAACATCCGCTAAATATTCATTGTCGCGAACATGTAAGTGCCAGTCATCTGGGCGTGTAATAGTTATGCTTTGCATTGATTTAAAACTCTTATGTTTGTGTCATTGTGAGCTATAGCGAAGCAATCGGATTGTTGTTTTATGAGATTGCTGCGTCGTTTCACTCCTCGCAATGACAGATAGTTATTCGCTTATTCCACCTTGGGTTAGTTTAGCTGGGTCAAGCAATTGCTTTAATTCATCCACCGATAAATCAGTCATCTCAGTGGCAACATCAATGACTGAACGGCCTTCAGCATAGGCTTTTTTAGCAATCGCTGCGCCTTTTTCATAACCTATAACTCGGTTGAGAGCGGTGACAAGTATGGGATTACGATCGAGTGCTTCACGAATGCGTTCATCATTGACATGAAAACCGGCCATTGCTTTATCAGCCAATTGACGGGAAGCATTAGCTAATAATTCAATGCTCTGTAACAGATTATAACCAATCACGGGTAGCATGACATTGAGTTGAAAATTTCCAGATTGTCCGGCAATGGTAATGGTTGTGTCGTTACCAATAACCTGGGCAGCAACCATAGCAACAGCTTCAGGTATCACAGGATTTACTTTACCCGGCATAATTGAACTACCCGGTTGTAATGCTGGTAAGGCTATTTCACCAAGACCTGCAAGAGGACCGCTATTCATCCAGCGCAGGTCATTCGATATTTTCATCAATGTGACAGCCAATGTTTTTAACTGACCACTGATTTCTACCGCAGAGTCCTGGCTGGCTAATCCAACAAACAGGTTTTTCATTGGTTTAAAAGCAAAAGCAGATTTCTCAGTCAGCGCTTTTGTAAATTGTATTGCAAACTCCGGGTGCGCATTGATACCTGTACCTACCGCCGTACCACCTTGTGGTAATGCGCTAAGCCGGGTGAGACTTTGTTCAATGCGGTCAAGGTTATCACTCAGTTGATCCTTCCAGGTTTGTAGTTCCTGTCCCAGTGTTATCGGCATAGCATCCATTAAGTGAGTACGCCCGGTCTTAACCGTTTTATCGAGTTCTTTAATACGAATTTCTAATGTAGTAATTAGATGCTGAACAGCAGGTTGCAACTGCTCAGAGATTTCTAAACAGGCACTGACATGGATGGTTGTAGGAATAACATCATTTGAACTCTGGCTCATGTTGATGTGATCATTTGGGTGGACCGTATCACCTAAAAGTTCAGTGGCGAGGTTTGCGATGACCTCGTTTGCATTCATATTGGTACTTGTACCTGAACCGGTTTGAAATACATCGATTGGAAAATGCTGATCATGTTTTCCTTCAACAACATCATTTGCTGCAGTGCAGATGACATCGGCAATGTTTTTTTCCAGTAGGCCGAGTTTTTCATTTGCTGTTGCACAGGCAATTTTTACCAGGCCTAGAGAGCGTATAAACCCGCGTGGCATTACCAGGCCACTAATAGGAAAATTATTTACCGCACGTTGAGTTTGAGCAGCATAAAGTGCATCAGCGGGTACCTGAAGTTCACCCATGCTATCGCGTTCACTACGGAATTGTTTTTTAGCCATGAGATGTTCCTTAGTTAGTTTTACGGCCTTTTAAAAATTTCCAGTTATGAATGGTTTCTTCAACGACGCGCCATTTTTCATCTTGCCCTTGTTCGAGAATAACTTGCTTGTTAATAATTACCATATCACCATTTGTTCCATCCATGATTTCTTCAACATCAAAAATCAGGCGGCGTAAGCCAAAGGTTTTGACTTTCAGTTTATGAAAACTGATATTTTTTAAAATATTTCGCTGAAATTCACTTTTACGCCGTGTATACCAGTCCTGGTAATTCAGCGTATTGCCATTTGGCATACCATAAATAACAACATTTTCTGAGACAAGGTCCATATGTCTATCCAGATCTTTTGTTTTAATTGTTTCAGTGATATCGGTTAACCACTTTTTAATATCGATTTCAGACATATTAACTTTTTATTATTTTATATGAATTTATCCGTTTAACTATTTCTTCCCTGTAATTACAGTGCGTAATAATACGCATAATTTATTGATTTAGCGCGATTATTTGAAAAATTATGCTTTTTTTAATGAAAAATGCGCCTCATTTCCTGGAATATTCAGTGGCTAATTCGAACTTAGTATTTGTTTTATAAGAATTTTTTTGGTAACAGAAATGTTTTTACCGCTCATTATGACTGTGTTTTGAAGACTAAGTTATGCTGTATTCATGCTTAGTGACTGGCCGCTATTTAAGGCTCTTCAACTTGCCTATACAAGCTGTCTAGGTCTGTACATTTGCTGGTTTTGAGCTATATTTAATCAACAAAATATTATTTCGTGCCTATAACCTGTTGAAATATAACAATATATTTTTTATAGCGTAAAAATTGCTTAGTTATTTATGGTGATTAATTAAAGTTGTAACTAGTTACCTGCCCAAACAAGCTATTTTTTGCTCTCTGGTATGGATTTTTGGCGTTGTTTAGTTGTTATAAAATTATTTCATGCTTTTAACTTATTGATAAATAAGCTTATTATTTTGAGCTTGTAAAAATAGCTTGCTTTTATGTGGCAAAGTATTAAAGTAACAACCCATTATTTAATGTATTAGATGAAGTTGTTCATCTAATACCCTGCACTGCAACAGAAAGTGCGTGGTTTCAGATATAAGTAAAGCCACCTATATGACAAACAGTATGTAGGGAACAGCTGGAGAAGAGTATGTCTACACCGATTCATGATCAGGATGTTGATCAGCAGGAAACCCTTGAATGGCTAGAAGCCATCGAAGGTGTTCTGCAAGCAGATGGCGCAGACCGTGCGCATTTTTTATTAGAGCAAATGATCGACAAGCTACGCCGATCGGGGGCAAACCTGCCTCATAGTTCGAACACCGCTTATGTAAATACTATCCCGACACACCTACAAGCAAATATGCCGGGTGATGTTGGTGTTGAGCGCCGTATTCGTGCACTGATTCGCTGGAACGCAGCCGCTATGGTGGTGAAAGCAAATCGTAAAGCGTCTGAATTAGGTGGCCATATTGCCAGTTTTGCATCAGCCGCGACTTTGTATGATGTGGGCATGAATCATTTTTGGCGCGCTCCAAGTCATGAGCATGGTGGCGATCTTGTTTTCTTCCAGGGTCACTCTGCTCCAGGTATGTATTCGCGTGCTTTTTTAGAGGGCCGTTTAACTGAAGAACAACTCGACAACTTCCGCCAGGAAGTGGATGGCAAAGGTTTATCTTCTTATCCGCATCCGTGGTTAATGCCAGATTTCTGGCAGTTCCCAACGGTATCGATGGGACTGGGTCCGATTTCGGCGATCTACCAGGCGCGCTTTATGAAGTACCTGCAGGATCGGGGTTTAGCCGATACCCGTGCTCGCGATGTATGGTGCTTTATGGGTGATGGTGAAACCGATGAGCCTGAGTCATTAGGTGCTATTTCATTAGCGACACGTGAAAAACTGGATAACCTGACTTTCGTTATTAACTGTAACTTACAGCGTTTAGATGGACCGGTACGGGGTAACGGAAAAATCGTTCAGGAACTCGAAGCGGTATTCCGCGGTGCAGGTTGGAAAGTGATTAAAGTCCTTTGGGGTAGCTACTGGGATCCACTCTTAGCTAAAGATACCAATGGCCTATTGCAAAAGCGCATGATGGAAGTGGTTGACGGTGAATTTATGAATTACAAAGCCAAAGACGGTGCTTACGTACGTGAACACTTCTTCGGTAAATACCCAGAATTAAAAGCCATGGTTGCAGATATGTCGGATGATGATATCTGGCGTTTAAACCGTGGTGGCCATGATCCGTTTAAAGTGTATGCCGCTTATGCAGAAGCCGCGAAGCGCGATGGTCAACCAACAGTCATCCTGGCACACAGTGTTAAGGGGTACGGGATGGGCGCAGCAGGTGAGGGGCAAATGCGTACTCACTCGCAGAAGAAATTGGATGAAGATGAAATGATTGCCTACAAGCATCGCTTCAATATTCCTATTTCTGATGAGCAAGCGGCGAAGTGCGAATATTATCGCCCGGATGAAAGCTCAGAAGAAATGAAATACTTAAAAGCTTGTCGTGAAAAATTGGGTGGACCAATGCCAACCCGTACACGTTTAGCGGCACCGTTAGAAGTTCCAGACTTGTCCGTGTTTGAACCCATCACTAAAGGTTCAGGCGATCGTGAAATGTCGACCACCATGGCATTTGTTCGATTATTAACACTCATTACTCGTGATAAGAAAATGGGTAAGTATGTTGTGCCTATCGTTCCTGATGAAGCGCGTACTTTCGGTATGGAAGGTATGTTCCGTCAGTTAGGTATTTACTCATCTGTGGGGCAGTTATATACGCCACAAGATAAAGAACAGGTCATGTTCTACAAAGAAGATAAGTCAGGTCAGATTTTAGAAGAAGGCATTAACGAAGCCGGTGCAATGTCATCCTGGGTTGCTGCTGCTACTGCTTACAGTACTCACGGTGTGAACATGGTGCCTTTCTATATTTATTATTCTATGTTTGGTTTCCAGCGAGTTGGTGACCTGGCATGGATGGCAGGTGACATGCAAGCACGTGGTTTCTTATTGGGTGGTACTGCAGGTCGAACAACATTAGCCGGTGAAGGTTTACAACATCAAGATGGTCACAGCTTTATGGTGTCAGACACTATTCCAAACTGTGTCTCTTACGATCCAACCTTTGCATATGAATTAGCGGTAATCATTCAAGACGGTATGCGTCGCATGTACCAGGACCAGGAAAACGTGTTCTATTACATTGCGGTAATGAACGAAAACTACCAGCAACCTGCAATGCCAAAAGGTGTTGAAGAAGACATCATTAAAGGCATGTACTTATTACAGGGCGGTGGTAAGCGTCGTAAGAAAGTACAGTTAATGGGCTCGGGTACCATTTTGCGTGAAGTGATTGCAGCCGCTGAATTACTCGACCAAGACTGGTCCATTGATGCAGACATTTGGAGTGTCACCAGCTTTACTGAACTTAAACGTGAAGCCGTTGATGTTGATCGCTGGAATATGTTGCATCCATTAAAAGAAAAACGTGTGAGTTATATTGAAAAATGTCTGAAAGACAAACGTGGCCCTGTCATCGCTGCGACAGATTATATCCGTAACTACTCAGATCAAATTCGTAAGTGGGTACCTGCAAGCTACACCACCTTAGGTACAGATGGTTTTGGTCGTTCGGATACACGTGCGCAATTACGTAAACATTTTGAAGTGAATGCAAAATATGTTGCAGTCGCTGCGTTAATGGCACTGGCAGATGATGGTCAGTTCCCGGCGGGTAAAGTTCAGGAAGCGATAGAAAAATATGGCATTAATCCTGAGAAGCCAAACCCTTTAATAGCGTAAAAATTAGAGTAATTAAGTTCCCCCTCCCTTTACGGGATAACCAGCGACTTAGTGCAGCGCACTTAGTCGATGGCTAGGAGTTACATCAGGGGGTTAGGGGGATAACCAGCGACTTAGCTGTAGTTTTATCACAGCTTAGTCGATTGGCTAGTTTTTTTACTAGGGTGAAAAATACTTCCCCCACCCTAACCCTCCCCCGAAAATGGGGGAGGGAATAAAAAATCTGATCTCTTCCCCGAAATGGGGGAGGGAGCCTAATAAGTTGGAGTAGAACCATGAGTGAAATGGTCCAAGTAAAAGTTCCTGACATTGGTGATTTTGATGAAGTCGAAATCATTGAGGTCCTTGTAGCCGTTGGTGATCAAGTTGCTGAAGAAGATTCGTTAATTACGGTTGAATCAGATAAAGCGACCATGGAAATTCCAAGTAGTCATTCGGGTACGGTCAAAGAAGTCAAAGTTAACGTCGGTGATAAAATTGCAGAAGGTGGCCTGGTTGTCATACTTGAGTCATCCGGTGCGGCAGCAGCTGCATCTTCTGAAACAGCTAAAGAAGAAGCCCCGGCAGCTGAGCCAGCACCAACTCCAGCAGTTGAAGTAGCACCTAAACCTGCTCCGGCTCCTTCGCCAGTACCACAAGTTGAACATAAGCCTTCACCAACCGCCAACATTAATCCTGTTAGCTTTAAGAATGCACATGCCTCACCAGCAGTACGTAAGTTTGCCCGTGAACTCGGTGTTGATTTATCTAAAGTGAGCGGCACGGGCCGTAGCTCTCGAATTGTAAAAGAAGATGTTCAGTCTTTTGTTAAACAAGTGATGACATCCGGTGGCAGTTCTGGTGGTGCGGCACTCGGTGTTGAACCCATGCCAGACATTGATTTTAGCCAGTGGGGTGAAGTTGAAACTCAACCGCTGAGTAAGATTAACAAACTTACCGGTAAATTCTTACACCGTAACTGGGTAACCATTCCACATGTTACACAGTTTGATGAAGCGGACATTACATCGCTCGAAGCATTCCGTAAGCAATCAAACAAAGACTACGAAAAAGAAGGCGTTAAGTTTACCTTGCTTTCTTTTATGATGAAGGCAGTGGCAGCCGGTCTTAAAAAATATCCTCGCTTTAATTCCTCACTGGATGCGTCTGGTGAAAACCTGGTGATGAAAAACTATTTCAATATTGGTATCGCGGTTGATACACCCGATGGATTAGTCGTACCCGTTGTTCGTGATGTCGATAAAAAATCAATCGTCGATATTTCAATTGAGCTACGTGAAATTTCTATTAAAGCACGTGAGAAGAAATTGAAGCCATCAGATATGCAAGGTGGTTGTATGTCGATCTCAAGCTTAGGTGGTATCGGTGGAACAAGTTTCACACCCATCGTAAACGCACCAGAGGTGGCTATCTTAGGTGTATCTAAAGCAGATATGAAACCGGTATGGAATGGCTCAGAGTTTGAACCAAAACTCATGTGCCCACTGTCTCTATCCTATGACCATCGAGTCATTGATGGTGCAGATGGTGCCCGCTTTGCCGCCTACATGTGTCACCTGTTAGCCGACGCGCGCCGTTTACTACTGTAATGTATTAAATTGCAGTGTAAAAAATTTTAGTATTAAGAATTAATAAAAGGCTTAGTTATGAGCACAATAGAAATTCACGTTCCTGATATTGGTGATTTTGATTCCGTCGAAGTTATCGAAGTACTGGTTGCAGCAGGCGACACAATAGCTGAAGAAGATTCACTGATTACAGTTGAGTCAGACAAAGCAACAATGGAAATTCCATCACCGGTAAGCGGTATTGTTCAGTCATTCACTGTTGCAGTTGGCGATACCGTTTCACAAGGCACCTTATTGGGTACCGTTGTTATTGAAGGTGAAGCAGCAGCGCCAGCACCAGCTGCAGAAGCACCAAAAGCAGAAGAAGCTAAAACGGAAGCACCTGCTCCAGCACCAGAATCACAGCCAGCGCCTAAAGCTGCAGCTTACTCAGGTGATGTCGATGTCGAAGCCGAGATCGTTGTTTTAGGTTCAGGCCCCGGTGGTTACACCGCCGCTTTTCGTGCCGCGGATCTGGGTAAAGAAGTTGTTTTAATTGAAAAAGAAGACGTGCTCGGTGGTGTTTGTTTAAACGTCGGCTGTATTCCTTCTAAAGCGTTATTACACATTGCAGAAGTGGTGAGTGAAGCGCCCGAGCTTGAAGAAGCCGGTATTACATTTATTAAGCCAAAGATCGATACAGATAAGTTGCGTGCGCATAAAGATGGCGTCATTGGAAAGTTAACCGGTGGTCTTAAACAAATGGCCAAGCAGCGCAAAGTAACCGTTGTTAATGGTTACGGTAAATTCACTTCAGCAAATACCATTGAAGTAGAAGCCGCAGATGGTTCAAAGCAAACAGTGGGTTTTGAAAACTGTATTATTGCTGCTGGTTCATCGGTGACGAAACTTCCCTTTATTCCTTGGGACGATGAGCGCGTGTGGGATTCAACCGATGCCTTAGAACTGCATAACATTCCAAAACGTTTACTCGTAGTGGGTGGCGGAATTATCGGTCTTGAAATGGCAACGGTTTACTCAGCACTCGGTGCACAAGTGACGGTTGTTGAATTAAGCCCGGGTTTAATTCCAGGTGCCGACAAAGACTTGATTCGTCCATTTGAAAAAGTATTGAAGACGCGCTACGAAAATATTTTCACCAATACCAAAGTCACAGAGCTAACACCCACCAAGAAAGGCATTACCTGTAAGTTCGAAGGTAAGAATGCACCAGAAGAAGATACCTTTGATAACGTATTAGTCGCAATTGGTCGTTCACCCAATGGTAAATTGATCGATGCAGATAAAGCCGGTGTGATGGTCAATGATCATGGCTTTATTGAAGTTGATAACCAGATGAAGACCAACGTTGATAATATCTTTGCCATTGGTGATGTAGTCGGCCAGCCCATGCTGGCTCACAAAGCAACGCATGAAGCTAAAGTCGCAGCAGAAGTTATCTCTGGCATGAAGAGCTACTTTGATGTCCGTGTGATTCCATCAGTCGCATATACCGATCCAGAAGTTGCATGGGTCGGTAAAACAGAAGATGAATTAAAAGCAGAAGGTGTGGCATACGAGAAGGGTGCCTTCCCATGGGCCGCAAGTGGTCGTGCGCTTTCTGTAGGTGCAACAACCGGTATGACCAAGGTACTTTATGACGCAGAAACCCATCGTATGATTGGTACAAGCATTTTAAATAAAAATGCAGGTGAGTTAATTGCCGAAGCAGCCTTAGCCATTGAAATGGGGGCTGAAATGGATGATGTCGGTAAGACTATTCATCCACATCCAACCTTGTCAGAAACAGTTAACTTTGCGACTGAGGTTGCGGAAGGGACTTGTACTGATATCTATATGAATAAAAAGAAAAAATGATCGTCATTCCGGAAAGCATCGTATGCTTATCCGGAATCTATAAAAAAGGGGCTTAGAGCCCCTTTTTTATTGTCTTAAATTTTATAAAATTAAATGTTTCTGGACCTCCCCTAGTTTAACGGACACTCCAAATCGGGGACAATAGCCCCAGGAGTGAACAATGACAAAAAGACAAACTTTTACAAAAGAATTTAAAT
>CAMYJG010000018.1 GCA_947258695.1 uncultured Ectothiorhodospiraceae bacterium
GAGATGATGATAGCGGGACAAATACAAATTCAAAAATAGAAAACAGACTAATAAATGGTAGAACTTATTACTTAAGATTAAGGTTATATTATGCAAATATTACTAAAAATTGTATCCTCATCCCAGTTGTTTGGTGGACCACTAAAATAGCTATTCACTGCATCTTCATCCCAAATAATCCCGGCATTTGGGTTTTGATGTTCATGAGGAAAACCCATCGCATGTCCTATCTCATGTAATGATGTATCTTTTCCATGCGGTGTGGTTAAATCCCAGCCAAAATTCATCGTTCTTTCGGTAATCGGGATATCAAAATCAATAACATCACGTCCAATATAAGACCATGATGATCCGGTTTTAAAACCTATTCTAATTTCAGCGGCAGCAGGATCAGTAACTTCTTCAAACTCAAGACCAATTCCCACTTGTTTCCATTTTTTAAATGCTTTTCGTACTTCTTCTCTTTGAACTTCAGAACCTTTCCAGCTTGTTGGCGAATCAAAGAAATAATAATGTAACACCGTATTATTAACCCACTTCTTCTCGATATGTCGAATAAGAAAGGCTCTGCCAGCATCTAAATCGCTATCAAGTTTTCGAACAGGAACATTAGGTAACCCACATTGTGGAAATTCATTTACTTTGTTTTTGATTTTTTTTATTGCTTTTTTCTTTGCTGACATTTCTCTCTCCCTGAAAAATTATTAACACAGATATAACATTATTTATTAATATAAACTGTTATGCAGTTCCGTTGCTAGTTCACAATCATTACATAGCGAATTAATTTGAGAGGCATAAAAAGAAAAAGCCTGTAACTAATATTTAGCTACAGGCTTTATTAATGGGGTGGCTGACGGGGCTCGAACCCGCGACGACCGGAATCACAATCCGGGACTCTACCAGCTGAGCTACAGCCACCATTGAACCTTTGCGGCAGCACCGTAACTGAATATGGCACGCCTGGCAGGACTCGAACCTGCTACCCTCGGCTTAGAAGGCCGATGCTCTATCCGGATGAGCTACAGGCGCAGAAACTGTTGTATCTATCCTACCAACTTAATAATGGTCGGGGCAGAGAGATTACTCGGACCTTCATAAATTCAGGTCCTCATGCAGCAATTTTCAATTGCTGTCGAACTTCCCATTATATTATGTCGGGAGTTCTTGCTCTCTTTCCTGACTCAGTACCAATGTCAGATTGCTTCGCTTCGCTCGCAATGACACGAGATACTTTCAAATTGGTCGGGGCAGAGAGATTCGAACTCCCGACCCTCTGGTCCCAAACCAGATGCGCTACCAGGCTGCGCTATGCCCCGACTTTGCTACAAACTTATCCTGGGTGCTGTAACAAGGAGCGCGATAATACTAGTGATAAGGGACAACGTCAATCCTGATTAATTATTCTTTAGAACATGGCGAAAACCCTACAGACATGAGATTATAGCGCCCTAAATTCACCCACGAGAGTAACCGAATGACCGCCAAAATTATTGATGGCAAACAAATTGCTGCAGAACTCCGGAAAAGTCTTAAAAAGCGTGTTGAGGCCCGTCTAGCAAAGGGTTTACGTCGTCCCGGATTAGCCGTTATTTTGGTTGGTGAAGACCCTGCATCTGAGGTTTATGTCCGAAATAAACGTAAAGGCTGTGAAGAAGCAGGAATTGAATCGACTGCTTATGATTTAGATAGTAATACCTCTGAGGAAAAACTCCTCTCAATTATTGACGAGCTTAACGAAAATGACGCAATTGATGGCATCCTGGTGCAATTCCCGGTCCCAGCTCATATTGATACCACCACCGTCATCGAACGCATTCGTCCAGACAAGGATGTCGATGGTTTTCACCCCTATAATGTCGGTCGACTGGTAACTCGGATGCCGGTGCTGCGCTCATGTACGCCTCGTGGCGTTATAACCCTGCTTGAAAGCACGGGTGAACCTGTCAAAGGCCAGGATGCCGTGATTATCGGTGCCTCAAATCATGTTGGACGCCCCATGGCGATGGAGCTATTACTTGCTGGCAGCACTGTCACAGTCTGTCATCGGTTTACAAAAAATCTCGAATCAAAAGTTAAACAAGCCGATATTATCGTCGTTGCTGTTGGCAAACCGGGTATCGTCCGTGGTGAATGGATCAAGCCTGGAGCCGTTGTAATTGATGTTGGGATTAACCGTACCGATGATGGAAAACTGATCGGTGATGTTGATTTTGATATTGCAAAAGAAAAAGCGGGCTGGATTACCCCGGTACCAGGTGGTGTTGGCCCGATGACTGTCGCTACACTACTTCAAAATACAATCGATGCAGCTGAAAACTTTCACGACTAGTCATTAATAACTAGTCATTAATAAATAGCGTACACAAGATTGTGATGTTTTTCAGTAATATTTTTTTAACCTTATTATCATGTTACTGAATAGAGAATCTCTCCTGCCAGCCACCTTCCGGTAAAAACTCTGCCTTGTCCAGAATGATCTTCGCTTCCTTAGCCATACCCAGCTTTAACATAGTTTCACCTTTAAGTAGCAATGCGTTTTTATCATTAGGCTGCAGCTCAAGTGCTTTATTAATATTAATGAGTGATTTACTAAGGTCATTTAAAATGTAATATGTCATTGCGAGGTTATGAAATCCTTTGCTATAGCTAGAGTCTATCTCCACGACTTTTTTAAATTGTTCCTGAGCTTTTTTATATTTACCTTTTCTCGCATACATCACACCCAAATCGTCATATGCTTCAGCATTATTAGGATCAATAAAAATTGCGGTTTTCAAATCTTCTTCTGCCAGACTATATTTTCCAGCCCAAATTCTCCTTACTCCTCGCTTGGTGTAAGCAACTGAACTTTCAGGATTTCGTTTTATATAAACAGATAAATCTCTAATACCTTCGTCAAACATACGTAACCGACCATAAGCTAAACCTCTGCTAAAGTAGGCATCGTCCATCGAATCATCCAGTTCAATTGATTGACTAAAGTCATCAACAGCCAGATCAAATACGCGCTTTTTCAGGTAAGCCATTCCACGCTGATAATAAAGTGTTGATGATAGTTTTTTCTTTTCAATGGCTTTGGTTAAATTTTTGATTTTTAGTTCTATTGATTCAAAAGTATCAACTTCGTCCATTCCGGCTTTTTTCATCAAATCAGCCGATAAAGGCAAACCGAAAAGAGGGTTAACATAATCCCCAAGTGTTGCCCTCGTTTTGCCAAAACAGGCCAGGTATTCTTCACTTTCCATTGCCTTCATTGTTTCCTGGCTATACTCAACAAAATCATTATCATCGAAAGAAATATTCAGCGGCTCACCAAAAAACTTCCCTTCACAGTATTCATATATTTTCTGACCAGAAACTTCAAACTGCCTAAAACTTTTAAGTTCATCATTCTGATGGTGAAGATTAATTAATGCCTGGACAGGCGCGTTTCGATGTACCGGCAGAAATGCAGCAAGATAGTCTCGTTTTAGCTTGTCTTCGTCATCATATACAAACACTTCAATTTCATGGATTTGTTCTGGCTTATCAATTTCCCACATCACTCTACTGAGCAGATTCCCGGATTTCTTATCGTAATATTTAACTTCTCGATAAAAATCATCACCGCCCCTATATCCGCCAGAAGATTCTTTCTGAAAGATTTCATTTTGAGTAGTTTGATGCTGATGCAAAACATATAACCGTTCCGCAAACAGATTTAATGTATTCACATGCTTTTCATTCGACGTGTTTATTGAAGCAGTGTCTGCGGTATGACCTACGACAGGATATATCAGGTATATCCATCCCAGAATCATCGTAACACTACTCGTTATTTTCATTTTTCATCTCCTAAAATATCAAGAATACCCATTACATTGCCATGAACTCAATAATTATATTAGCAATACAATCATCTTTTTCCTTATGTATATCTATATAAGACAAGATTATTGTCAATATGTTCAAAAATATCATTATTTTAACCTAGACCACACCGCATGCTTATGCGGCATAAAATCGAGTAGAATGCACTAATGCATATGATTTTCCTGTACATTTCAGATAATCAGATAGTTAATATTTAATGATTTTTATTGATTTGAATCAAATAATATTATGCTTATATGGATTATATTAATCACACTGAATGGGAAATTGTTGCTTAAATTATTAACGGGAGTATTGATATGACAAGCAAAGACAGGTTTCACTCCCTGAAAGCTGGTGCATTTGTTGTGACCAGTTTAACTGCTTACTCATCCACTGTAGTTCCTGAAAATGAAATTTTTTCCATGAAAGAAACTTTTACCATGCAGCCATGTTATTGGCTTAGTAGAGAAATGCCCGGTGAAGGCCTTTGTGGTGCAAAGATGCAACCAGATACAAACGTACTGATTCAGGAAGCGAATAAAGGAAATTACATTGCTTCCATGCGTCTTGGACAACTGTATAGATCAGGTGACTGGGGAGTGAAACAGGATTTGTCTAAAGCAGTAAAGTGGTTTACTCGTGCAGCAAATCAGGGCGACCGTTATTCCCAAAGACAGTTGGCACTTGCGTATGAGTTTGCGCGCATGGGTTTAGAAGAGAATATTCCACTAGCAATACGATATTATAAAATGGCAACAGAGAACGGAATTTACCCGGATCTTGAAGAACGAATCGAAAACCTGGAAAAAATATTAGCTCATAGCGATTAAAATTGATTACTGCGGAACTATATACTTACCTAAGCGGGTCTGTTGGAGCCCAGAAAAACACTCAATATAGTCAACAGACTCCATAATATTGTCATAGTCATTATAAAGATCATCTTCATCTAAAATAAAATTTATAGACTCACCTTTCTTATTTTTACCGGTGCAACGTTCAAGCACAGTATCGCCTGAAGCATCAAAAGTCCTAAAAGAATGTAAGTCTCCATGATAATGGTGGAAGCTAATTAATGTTTGAGTTGGTGCGTGATGGTAAGATGGAAGATAAGCCGATATAAAATCACGAATGACACGTCCTTTATTATCATGTATATAAATTTCAATAGTATGCAGTAGTTCTTGATCGCCATTTTCCCATTGCACTTGACTGATTAATCTTCCATCATCAAGATAACGATGTTCAGTATAAAAACCATCCATGTTTATATATGTACCCTTGCTGCTTTTAACCTGGAGATCTTTTCCATCAGTTAATTTCTTATGTAGCTTTAAACAGTCATTTGCAAATTTATTCCAGACTCGAGCATGTTCATTCTCTTCTTTTGATTCCTCTGTTGCAGAAGCAATAGAAAATACAAAGAGTATAAGTGAAATAAAAAAAGCTATTTTATACAACTCTAGAAGCCTGAACATATAAACTTCCATCTTTATCTTCAAGAACAATGCCCTGCTCTTTCAATACATCCCTGATACGATCACTCTCAGCCCAGTCTTTATTGACTCGAGCCAGGTTACGTTGTTCAATTAAGGCATTAATTTCATCAGCTGCACTATCTTGTTCACCCTGGCCTCCATGCAAGAAAGCTTCAGGTTCCTGGTTAAGTAAACCAATCGAACCAGCGAGTTGACGTAAAAGACTCGCAAAATAAACTGCCTTGTCAGACTCTTTTTCCTTATGGCGGTTCACTTCTTTAGCCAAATCAAATAGCACTGGTAATACTTCAGGCGTATTAAAATCATCGTTCATAGCTGAACGCACACGTTGATGGTATTCGGTATCAGTTGATTCAACAGCAGAAATTTCCACACCACGCAATGCCGTATACAAAGTGGTAAGTGCCGCTTTAGCACTATCAAGCTGTTTATCTGAATAGTTTAAAGGACTACGGTAATGACTGGTTAAAATAAAGTAACGTAACACTTCAGGATTATATTTTTCTGTTACATCACGAATAGTAAAGAAATTCCCCAGCGACTTGGACATTTTTTCATCATCGATACGGACAAACCCATTGTGCATCCAGACATTGGCAAATTTCTCACCGGTAGCTGCTTCAGACTGGGCAATTTCATTTTCATGGTGTGGAAACTGTAAATCCATACCACCACCATGAATATCAAAATTGTGTCCGAGGCAATCCGTCGACATGGCAGAACATTCTATATGCCAGCCTGGACGTCCTTTGCCCCAGGGTGAATCCCAGCTTGGTTCACCGGGTTTAGCCGCTTTCCATAACACGAAGTCCAAAGGGTCTTTTTTTGCATCATCAACAGCAACACGTTCACCCGCTCTTAAGTCTTCAATATTTTTACCGGATAATTGACCATAGCTCTTAAACTTACTAACCGCGTAGTAAACATCACCATTGTCAGCTGCATAGGCAAAACCTTTATCAACCAGTGTTTGCACCATGGCGATAATTTGCTTCATATATAAGGTCGCACGTGGTTCCTGGTTAGGCGGTATAACTGAGAGCGCTTCAGAATCCTGATGCATTTCGTCAATAAAACGCCCCGTGAGCTGATTGAAGTCTTCTGCATTTTCATTGGCGCGCTCGATAATCTTGTCATCAATATCCGTAATATTTCGCACATATGTCACATGCTCTTTGCCGTAAACCTCACACAAATAACGGTAAATAACATCAAACACCACCAAAACACGCGCATGGCCAATATGACACATATCGTAAACCGTCATCCCGCAGACATACATCCGAATATTGTTATTATCGAGAGGCTTAAATTCTTCTTTTTGGCGTGTCAGGTTATTGTATATTTGCAACATCTATATGTTCTTCTTAATCTTTATCTGCTGGATTATCAAAATGACTCAAATTTCTGTCAGTTCGTTAGAATAACGGAATTATTGCCAGACTGAAATAGGCGTTGAAAATAACAAATCCTAGAGACAAATTAGCTCAAACCCATTATGATTCACCGTTAACTTAATGAAAAAATATATTTAAATCCCTTTTTTACACATAACTATAAAGAGCCTGAAATATGCGTTACTTACTCATTAGCTTTACCAGCCTTTTCCTCTTATTCTCCAATGCTCACGCGGCAAAAGATATCACCACTAAACGTGTCCAACTTGAAACCACTGAGGGAAACATCGTGCTCGAACTTGACATTACTCGTGCCCCACTCAGTGTTCTGAATTTTATGAATTATGTACGTGATGGTTTTTATGATGGCACCATTTTTCACCGTGTGATTAAAGACTTCATGATTCAAGGTGGTGGATTTACGCCTGAATTGGAACGAAAACAGACCAAGGCCCCTATACTAAATGAAGCTGATAATGGACTGAAAAATGTACGGGGTAGCATCGCGATGGCCAGAACACAAGACCCTCACTCAGCGACGGCGCAATTCTTTATCAATACGGTTGATAATCCCTTCCTTAACCACTCCAGTAAAACACCTCGTGGCTGGGGTTACGCAGTTTTTGGGCGTGTTGTTAAAGGCATGAATGTCGTCGACAAAATTCGTAATCAACGTACCGGACCAAATGGCCCATTTCGAAGTGATGTACCTTTAAAAATGATGTTGATCCAAAAAGCCACGATCATTGGTGAAAAGAAGGCCGCAACCCCAACTAAAGATATTAAGAAGTAACTTTTAAACCGAAGGATTTTATTATGATTAAAATAAACACAAGCAAAGGCACTATTGTTTTAGAGCTGGATGCAGCAAAAGCACCAGAAACAGTTGCCAATTTTGAGCAATATGTCAAAGATGGTTTTTACAATGGTACTATCTTTCACCGTGTCATCGATGGTTTTATGATTCAGGGCGGTGGCATGGAACCAGGCATGAAAGAAAAAGCCACTCGTGACAGCATAAAAAATGAAGCTGACAATGGTTTAAAAAATGACCGTGGTACCATCGCTATGGCTCGTACACCTGACCCACACTCTGCATCGTCACAGTTTTTCATTAACGTTAATGACAACCACTTCCTTAACTTTACTTCAGCTGACGCACAAGGCTACGGTTATTGTGTATTTGGCAA
The DNA here is from genome assembly GCA_947258695.1 of uncultured Ectothiorhodospiraceae bacterium. Taxonomy (GTDB): domain Bacteria; phylum Pseudomonadota; class Gammaproteobacteria; order UBA6429; family Thiohalophilaceae; genus JAGLTQ01. Next base: position 7,945 of record CAMYJG010000018.1, read on the forward strand.
AGTTGTTGAAGGCATGGATGTAGTTGATGAAATTAAAAACGTGGCAACCGGTTCAAGTGGTCATCATCAGGATGTACCAACTGAAGATGTTGTTATCGAAAGTGTTGAAATCGAAGACTGAAATTTAATAATAGATTTATCGTGAGTACTTTATTTATTTCTGATCTTCATCTTAGTGCTGAACGTCAAAATATCACAGATCTATTTTTAAACTTTTTAGATCAAAGGGCGTCTCAGGCAGACGCCCTTTATATTTTAGGCGACTTGTTTGAGGTCTGGCTAGGCGACGACATGATTATGCCAGAATACCAGGCAAGCCTCTCTAAAATAAAACAACTCGGCGATAAAGGAATACCGGTATATGTTATGTATGGTAACCGTGATTTCCTGATGACAAACCAGTTTGAAACGTTAACCGGTGCGAGCATTATTAAAGATCCTACTATTATCGATCTTTATGGCGTGGAAACATTATTAATGCATGGTGATACATTATGCACTGATGACATTGACTACATGAAGTTTCGCAGCATGGTACGCAACCCGGAATTTATCGCTGATTTTTTAGCAAAATCACCAGAAGAACGTTTAGCCGTGGCTGCAAAATTTCGTCAGGCCAGCAAAACTGAAATGGCTTCTAAAACGATGGAAATAATGGATGTAAACCAGCAATCAGTCGAAGCCACCATGTTAAAGCATAATGTGAAGCAGCTGATACATGGCCATACTCATCGCCCAGCAATTCATGACTTTTCCGTTGAGGATAAAGCGATGAAACGCATTGTATTAGGCGACTGGTATGAAAGTGGTAGTGTCCTGGTATGCAATGAAACTGGCTGTCAATTAGAGCCGGTTTAAGTTACTTAGCAAAACTTACTTTACCTTCGCGTAACTCCTGAACTGTATAGTGTTTGTAATCCTGAGGCAGAACAAACAACTCAGGCTTCGCTTTATAATCAACATTATAATCAACTAAAGAACGCGTATACTCACGGTTACCCCACTCCTGGATAGGAAATCCAAACTGGTACTGCCGTGCTGGTTTAAATGTCGTTGATGTCATATCACATGCTTCATGCATATCTGCCGGCATATTATTAAAAGTAACAACACTATCTGTTGCCATGTGATTATGAAATTCGGTTAGTGCTTTTACCACGTGAGGCATCAACCCTTTTATGGCAACCACGTCATGACATACTTTATCGTTAGTAATTAACTGGTAATGTTTTGCACTTTCACCATTTATTTTTGGTGAATCTTTCAATTCGGGCATATTTTTGACGGAATGAGTTAATTTAAAGGGTGGTTCAAAAACCTGGCCTTTTTTTAGTTTTTTCTCATGAATTGCCATCACTGACTTCTCATCAGGATTAACACTGTAAACGACTTTATGTTTGCGGTCGTATAGCACAAATGTTTTCGAGCCTTCTCCGTCATCGACCCTTACAAATTCTTTATTTACAATCATGCGAGTTTGATATGGTTCAACCCCGCTTTCCTGCTCCATAAATAACACCAGGGTATCGCCTTGTTGCTTGCATGAAAATAAAACACTTAACATCAATAAAAATACTAACTTTTTCATAATCTCTTATAACTTCCTAATTTGCAGATTCTAAAAACAATAATTCTTCTTCGGTAAAACCAGCACGCTTACGCACAGCATGATCAAAGGGTCCCCGTAGTGTACCTTTCATATACTTATTAATTAACTCTTTGAACACCTCTTCAGAGTTTAGTTCGCGTTCATCACATAAATAGCGAAACCACCTTGTACCAATTTCGACATGACCAATTTCATCCCGGTGAATAATAGCCAGTATTTCTACTGCTTTATTATCACCTATATTTTCAAGTTTTGTTACTATTCCCGGGGTCACATCCAGACCACGTGCTTCCAACACTCTTGGCACCAATGCCATACGGACCATGGGATCATAGGCTGTTACTAAGGCGCTTTCCCATAAACCGTTGTGTGCGGTAAAATCGCCATAACTATAACCCAATGAACTTAAATGCTCATTAAGCAGCTCAAAATGGTAAGCCTCTTCTCTAGCCACCTTGATCCAGTCTGAATAAAATGCCTCAGGCATATCCTGAAAACGATAAACTGCATCCCAGGCCAGGTTAATCGCGTTAAATTCTATATGACAAATGGAATGAATTAACGCGGCATGGCCAAGCTGACTGGTTATTTTGCGTCTATTTAACTCACGTGGTGGCACTAATTCTGGTTTTTCAGGTCGCCCGGGATCTTCAAAAGTTAAAATTGGTGTAATTTTATCCAATGATAATTGTTGTTGTTGCCACGCATCGGCAATTATGTAGCTTAAGCTGACTTTTTCAGTTGGCAAGCAAGCTTGTAAGCACGCTTCTGCCTTGCTAAATAATGAAGGATTCGACATTCCTTCATTTTATCAAAAAGGCATAGATTAAACAGGTTCATATAAGATCATAATCAAGCCTATTACATTCACAATCGCCGTTATTGCCGTATTTCAACTCTCAAAACATTTAAGCAGTATCTGTCATGCTCAGTAATTGAACGTTTTGTTCAATAACAATATTCTAGATTTAGCTTCAACAGATATTCATTAAGTAAATCAGGGAGATAGGGTCCAAAACAGCAGTTTTAACCCTATTTTCGTAATAAATCTATGGTTAATTGTGTCCAGATTTAACATTTGTTTCGTTGATCTAAATATACCCGACTGCTATACAAGGTATCTAGGCGTGTACATTACTTTTAATTACACAGAGATTGTATGGAAATAATCTACCAACTTCAGGAGGTTGCTTTATGACTATGCCAAAGCCCATTTATGAAAGTTTACCAATTCTATACGTCATAGGTGGTGTTGCCGCCATTTCTACGGTTGATTCTTTCATGTCCTTCATATCTGGAATATTGCTTGGATGCTCAGGCGTTATGATTATGTGTTTAAGACGCGAATACAGACGTACTGATAAAGTGTAACGTCAAAAAAATCAGGATTAATTTAACGCCCCTTTATTGGGGCGTTATTTTTTATGTGAAATTTAAATAGTAGCCGCGTAAGAATTACCTTAATATCTCATTATCGCTATATAATAATTAATACTGTATGAAAATATTTTCTCTACTTAAAAATGCATATTTAAAAGCGGGTAATAAAAACCTGGCATTATCTGTATTATTTTTAACGGCTATCGCTTTAAACCTAAGCCAGACCTTCGACACATCAAGCAAACATTTTATTGATAAAGCCTTTAACCGTGCTCTTATTACCTTTGGTATTGCAAAAACATTAAATGGTGTGATCTCCGTAGCACAAGGTACTGAAGTGGCTATTCAGCCTGCTGGAATTGGTGTCAACCTTACTCCCGGACAAATTCTTGACCCAGTGAATGATTTAGTTGAACGCTTTTCATGGATTATGCTCGCAAGCACAACATCACTGGGAATTCAGAAAATGTTTCTGACCATGAGTATATGGCAACACTTTAGTTACTTTTTTATTGCGATACTTTTTCTTGGACTGGTACTGGTATTTATAAAATCAAAAAAATATCAGCAAATGCGTATTTTTATGTTACGCATAACATTAATACTTCTTGTTCTGCGTTTTGCCGTACCTATAACTGGGTTAGCCAATGAGTTTGTATACCAGGTATTTCTTGAAAATGAATACATCACATCAACACAGCAACTTGAAACAACTAGCGAGGTAATTGGAGAACTAAATAAAAATGAGCAATTAAACCAACCAGATATCAAGAAAAAATCTGTATGGGAAAGCGCCAAGGCTTTTTATAACTCAACTTCAGAAATGCTGGATATCAATATAAAAATTGAAAAATACAAACAGGCTGCTACTGAAACAACGCATCATATTATTAATCTGATCGTTGTTTTTTTATTTCAGACTATTATTATCCCATTGGGCTTTATTTTTATAATTTTTGCGTTATTTAAATATATAGTCAAACTTAACTTTAATCACTAATTTTATGCAATATCAGCGGCTTTATGGTCGCTTAGCCAGTCGCCAATCTGTATTGCCGGCATAGGTTTTGCCATGTAAAAACCTTGAGCATAATCACACCCCAGCTCTCTTAATTTGACTAATGTTTCCTGAGTTTCAACACCTTCCGCTACAACAGCTAAACCGAGGTTATGTGCTAACTCTATTGTTGAATGTACAATAATCGCATCATTTTCATCTTCCAGCATATCTACTACAAATGATTTATCAACTTTTAGATATTTAACCGGCAATAATTTCAAGTAAGCCAATGAAGAGAACCCGGTACCATAATCGTCAATCGCTAGCTGAATGCCCATTTCATTTAGTGATTTAAGAACTTCTCGTGCCCGAACCGGATCATTCATAACCGCACTTTCAGTAATTTCGAATGTGATTTTTTTAGGGTTAACTTTTGTTTCATGGAGAGCCATACTGACAAAGGGGATCAACTCTGCATCCTGAAGATTCCATACTGACAAATTAATAGCAAGAGAAATACTATCATTACCCCAGTTCGAATATTCAACTAAAGATTGTTTTAAAACCCAGTAAGTAAGTTCTGCAATAAGCCCGGTCTGTTCAGCCATTCTTATAATTTGTTCTGCGGGTAAATACCCCTGTACTGGATGGTTCCAGCGAATCAATGATTCCACACTAATTATATCCCCACTCATCACATCTATTTGAGGCTGAAAATAAAGTTGTATTTTGTTGGTCGGTTTTTTTAGTTCCGCTTTTAAATCTGCTAACAAAGTTAAATTATCTGCGCTGTAATAATCTTTTTCTGTTTTATAGAACTCTTGGTTTTTATTTTCACGTTTTGCACTATACATTGCGATATCTGCATGCTGAATTAAGGTATCTGCATCACAACCATCTTTCGGATAGGCAGCAACACCAACGCTTAAACCGACGTACAGTTTTTGCTCTTCAATAATTATCACTCTTTCTACATCTTTTACAATTCGATTTATAAAAGATTCAACTTGAGGACGGCTGCTATAGCTGGTAATAATTGCAAACTCGTCGCCGCCTAACCGGGCAACAGTATCGGTTGCCCTTAAACATCCTTCAAGTCTTTTTGATATTTTACGCAAAACCATATCTCCGACAGGATGCCCCAAAGTATCATTAATATCTTTAAACCTGTCCAGATCTAATAAAAGTAATGCCATTTCACTACTGTTTCTTTCGGCCTGATTGATAGCTTGTTCCAGCCTGTCTTGTAATAACGCGCGGTTTGGTAAACCGGTTAACGAATCATGCATAGCCTGAAACTCAAGTACCATTTGTCGATGATGAACTTGTTTTCGCATATTATTGAAGGCATTGACTAAAACATGTATTTCTTTACTTCCCTGATCCGGAAAATGAATTTTTTCTGATTTCATGGTGTCAACCAGTATTGACTCGGTAATCTTTTCTACTGGTAATAAAAGAGATTTATTCAACTTAAAGTAAACAAAGATAACGAATAAAATAGCAATAGAGCTAAGAAACCATAGTTCGACATGTACTTTTTGCAATGCATTATCAACATGTTTTGTATTTTCTGACGACCATGCACTTAGTTTCCTTTCAAGCACACCTAGTTCATCGTAAATTGCATTTTGTAGTGGTTGAACTTGAGTGCGGATATAATTGATATCTGAACGCCAAACATTTGCTTCTCTTACCTTTAATAATCGAAGATAATCTTTATACCATTGAGCTGATTTTTCTTGCATTGTCTCCAACGCAACTTCTGTTTCAAATCCTAATTCACCTCTTCTTCCAATAGCAGCTAACTCTTCCAATTTTTTAGTTATTACTACATGGTAATTCTGTATGTTTTTTACCTGAGAAACACTTCTGTTATTTAAACCAGCATAGCGGATTATGATACTTCTAAAATCAAGAACTTTAAGTCTCCATAAATTTCTTAATTCATCTAGCACTCTATATGTTTTTTCAAAATAATTTTTATTGCCATCAAATGATTCTTTAATAGCTATACCAAGTGCTGTTTCAAATTCATTATTGGATTCCAGCAAGGTATTATTTATAAAATGTAACATTGGGTATAACCAGTTAATATCTTTTCTCAAACTTAATAACTTAGTAACCTTATCGTTTAGTTTTTTATGTTTCGCTATGAGGTTGTTAATAATAACCAACAGCCCTGTTTTTTCTAAACCTTCTATTTTAGAAATATATTGAAGTTTAGCGCCTATAGAATTAAAGCTTACTTCAATCCTATTCATTTGTACCTTTTCAGAATCACTTAACAACACATACAAAGAATGATCCGCTTTCCACATCAGATTACGTAAATCATCTACATGAACGGTAATATTGTCATTAAGTTTAAGTAAAGTGGTGTTTTCTTTTGTTACAGAAGTAAAATAAAAACTGGCCATGATCGAGCCAAATACCAACACAGACACAACCACTACAGCAGCAATAATGTACTGAAAACGGAGACTGGTATACTGTCTTTCGTGTGAGTAAGAATTTGTCATGTTTTATGATTTATCTGGTTTAAACTGAAGTCCCGCGAATACTTGTTATAAAAGCTAAATGCTTGAATTTATTATAAATAGTATCGGCCAGCGGCACTCAATGTTTAATGATAATTACAATAAAACATAACTTTATTGTGTAAATAGATCACACATTTAAGTTGTTGAAATTTCTGGATTATTTAGTGATCTTATGGATAATTTCTGTTATTTCAGGGATACAGGAACCACAATTAGTCCCTGCTTTACAAATTTCACCAACTTGTTCTGGGGTGGTTAAATCCTGCGATGTAATAAGTTCAGTTATGGTGTTGCTGCCAACATTAAAGCAGGCACAAACTATTCTTCCGGTATCAACCTGCTTTTCAGCCGGCTTTCCAATTAAAATACTTTGCCTGTCTTTATCATCCAGTTTCTCATCTTTGAATAAATTCACCAGCCAATCACGCTCTGGTAGCAAAAAGTCTGGACCAATAAAGATACAACTTTCTAACCTGTCATTTTCAATGCGAGCAGCACGATACCGATTAAACGCTGAGTCATGATACTCGGTCCATTCAACTTTATCTGCATTCTGGCATAGCAAGCTACGTGCACATTCAGCCCAGCTTTGTGGTGCCTGGTCACCCGCAATTTCATAGCGCCACAGTCCCTGCCCTCGACTGCATACCCAGTAACTTGCATTAAATATATCCAGTTTACGTCTTGATAATATAAAACCATACCATTGAGTAGTGTATGGTTTAATGTTAACTGCCGTTGCTTTATATTCTGGCTGACCTGAAAATGGATCAACCACGGCATCAATTAATCTATCGACAACAGCATTGCTTGAATACTGGTCATTCCAATGTATCGGAATAAATGCATTACCTTTTTTCTGCGAGTCAGAAATTTTTACACGACATATAATCTTACCTAAGTCACTTGAAACTTCGGCTAACTCGTTGTCCTGCAGCAAAATAGCTTTAGCATCTAAAGGATGAATCTCTACATAAGGCTCATAGATATGTCCTGATAGCCTTGCTGATTTACCCGTTCGTGTCATGGTATGCCATTGATCACGAATCCGCCCGGTATTTAATCGTAAAGGAAATTGATCTGATAATTTTGATACTGGTTCGTGATTTTTAACTGCAATAAATTGCGCTTTATTATTTTCAGTATAAAAATGTCCATCGGAAAACAATCGCGATGTACCTTTTATTGAATCAACAGTTACCGGCCATTGTACAGGCTCAAGCTCATCATACTCGGTATAACTTAAATTTTGTAAAGCTGAAATATTAAAAGCACGCTCACCTTCATTTTTTAAACCTGAAAGCGATGCATACTCTTTAAAAATATCGGCTGGCTCAGTATATGAAAACTGTTTTGCATAACCTAAACGTTTTGCCACTTCGGATATTATCCACCAATCTGCTCGTGCTTTACCTGGGGAAGGCAAAAAGGCACGTTGTCGCGATATTCTCCTTTCAGAATTTGTCACTGTACCATCACGTTCACCCCAGGTTTGAGCAGGAAGTAAAACATCAGCGTAGCGTGTTGTATCTGTGTTACGTATGCAATCAGATACCACGACAAACTCACACTTCTCTAACGCCGCTTTTACCCTATGACTATCAGGCAAACTAACTGCCGGATTTGTCGCCATAATCCATACCGCTTTTATTTTACCATCACGAATAGCATCAAACAGATCAATGGCTTTTAAACCTGCATTTTCAGGGATTTTGGGGGAATTCCAGAATTCTTTTACTAATGCTCGATGTTGTTCATTTTCTATTGCCATATGAGTCGTAAGTTGGTTGGCTAACCCTCCCACTTCACGACCACCCATTGCATTAGGTTGACCAGTAAATGAAAACGGCCCCATCCCAGGACGACCAATTCGTCCCGTATACAAATGGCAATTGATAATACTATTAACCCGATCCGTCCCATATGACCATTGATTAATACCTTGTGAATAAACTGTCACAACCCGTTCAGTGCGCGCAAACAAACGATAGAACTTTTCTACATCCTCAGCTTGTAATTCACATTGAATAGCGACTTCTTCAACCGATGAAGCGTATGACTTGGCTTGTTCTAAAGCCGAATCTAAACCTTGCGTAAAATTATTGACAAACAGTTCATTCTTTTCATTTATTTTGTCCAGCTCTACCAGCAAACCATTAAATAAAACATGGTCTGTTCCCGATTTAATAGCAAGATGAAAGTCCGCAATATCACAAGTTGCAGTCTCCCTTGGATCAATGACCACCACCATCATATCGGGGTTATCTTGTTTTGCTTTTTTAATACGTTGAAATAAAACCGGGTGACACCAGGCAGCATTTGAACCTGTCAGGATAACAAGCTTTGCACGTTCCAGATCTTCATAACTACAAGGAACAACATCCGCACCAAATGCGCGTTTTTGCGCGGCAACAACGGAAGACATACACAGCCGGGAATTGGTATCAATATTTGCACTACCGATAAATCCCTTCATCAGTTTATTCGCTACATAATAATCTTCCGTTAGCAGTTGTCCCGAAACATAAAAAGCAACTGACTCAGGACCATGTTTATCGATTATTTCCTGAAACCGGTATGCCACAGTATTTAACGCGGTATCCCAACTTTGCGTATTTCCTTCAATTTCTGGATAGAGCAAGCGCTCCTCCATTGTTAAAGTATCGCCTAAAGCGGCTCCTTTAGAACATAAGCGTCCATAGTTTGCCGGGTGTTGAGGATCGGCGGTAATTGTTACTTCTCCCCCTTCATCCAGTTGTGCAATAACCCCACAACCAACACCACAATAAGGACATGTTGTTTTTACTTTTGAAAACATTGATACCGATACCTAGCTAAAATACACACTAATCTTAGCATGAAGAACTCAAAGGTTTCGATTGAAAAGTCGCTTGGCAAAACACATAAATAAAAAAACGGCATAGAGTTTTCACTCTATGCCGTTTTTATGTGTATTAGCGTTGTATTGGAATTAAGGGGAAATTTCTACCCTGCTCATACTTTCATTGACCCGTTCCCGCATTTCCTTACCGGGTTTGAAGTGAGGAACATACTTGGCAGTCAAATCCACCGAATCACCTGTTTTAGGGTTACGACCCACACGAGGTGGGCGGTAATGTAATGAGAAACTACCAAAACCACGAATTTCGATACGATCACCGTTAGCCAAAGTTGTCGCCATATGCTCCAACATGTTTTTAACGGCCAACTCAACATCTTTATAAGCCAATTGAGTCTGTTTTTGCGCAAGAATCTCTATTAGTTCTGATTTCGTCATTATTATTCCTAAACGGTTATTCTTGTAATATGCCTACTATAGTACAAGTCACGCCAGTATGGAATCCAATTTTTACACTAATATCAGGAACTTACTCGTCCCCATTACCCATTTGCTCTTTCATCAGGTCGCCTAAAGTACCGCCTGCTGGAGTTGCAGCACTCTTATAATCGCTGATTGTCGCTTTTTCTTCCGCAGTATCTTTCGCTTTGATAGATAAGCTGATGTTACGACTCTTACGATCAATGCCTGTGAATTTCGCTTCGATTTCTTCGCCAGTAGTTAACACTGTACGAGCATCTTCAACTCGATCACGTGACAATTCTGACGCACGAAGATAACCTTCAACACCATTACCTAAATCGATAACAGCACCTTTGGCATCAACTTCACCGATAACACCCTTAACAATCGCGCCTTTTGGATTAGCGGCTACGAAATCAGAGTATGGGTCTTTATCTAATTGTTTAATACCTAAAGAGATACGCTCACGTTCTGGGTCAACAGAAAGAACAACCGCTTCAATCTCATCGCCTTTCTTATAGCTACGAACAGCTTCTTCACCAGTATCGTTCCAAGAAATATCCGATAAGTGAACCAGGCCATCAATACCACCGTCCATACCAATGAAGATACCGAAGTCAGTAATTGATTTAATAGTACCAGTAACTTTATCACCTTTAGTGAAGTTACCTGCGAAGTCATCCCAAGGGTTAGCCTGGCATTGTTTCATACCTAATGAAATACGACGACGTTCTTCGTCAATATCAAGTACAACAACTTCAACTTCATCACCTAAAGAAACAACTTTGCTTGGGTGAATGTTCTTGTTAGTCCAGTCCATTTCAGATACGTGAACAAGACCTTCAACACCTTCTTCAAGTTCAATGAAACAACCGTAATCAGCAATATTGCTTACTTTACCGAATAAACGTGTATGTTCTGGGTAACGGCGTGCGATATCAACCCAAGGATCTTCACCCATTTGTTTTAAACCAAGGCTTACGCGCATACGTTCTTTATCAAACTTAAGTACTTTAACGTCGATTTCAGTACCCACTTCAACGATTTCACTTGGGTGTTTAACACGTTTCCAGGCCATATCCGTGATGTGTAATAAACCATCTACACCACCTAAATCTACGAATGCACCGTATTCAGTTAAGTTTTTCACTACACCTTTAACGATAGCGCCTTCTTGCATGCTTTCTAATAATGCATCACGGTCTGCACCGCCTTCTAATTCAACCACTGCGCGACGAGAAACAACAACGTTGTTACGACGACGATCAAGTTTGATAACTTTGAATTCTAATTCTTTATTTTCTAAATAGCTGGTATCACGTACTGGACGAACATCAACTAATGAACCGGGTAAGAATGCACGAATATCACCAAGGTCGACAGTGAAACCACCTTTCACTTTGTCAGCAATCGTACCGACAACAGTTTCTTGTGCTTCGTGAGCACCTTCAAGTCGAGTCCATGCTTCAGCTCGTTTTGCTTTTTCACGAGATAAACGTGTTTCACCGAAGCCATCGTCCATCATGTCCATCGCAACGTCAACAACGTCACCAACGACTACTTCAATTTCACCTTTATCATTATAAAACTGGGATACTGGAATGACGCCTTCTGACTTAAGACCGGCGTTAACTACAACAAAATCATTGTCAATTTGAACCACGGTACCGGGAATAATTGCGCCTGGACGCATTTGCGTCTTAACTAAACTTTCTTCAAATAGATCTGCAAAACTTTCGCTCATTTTCGATATGCCTTTCATGATCAATTTATTTCAGCTCAATAAATTAATCTGGGTTATGCCATAGCTGGTCTCTGGCGAGTCAAACACTATGAACTGTTAATAAATCAACTTAATACCTTGCGTTATTAAGCCAGTTAATTTTCCTATTTACAGCACATCAAAATTTCTGTTCACAAATTGCTAAAACTTGTTCCACAACCTGTTCAATACTTAGATTAGAAGTGTCAATAATGACAGCATCTTCAGCCGGTTTGAGTGGTGAAGCCGTTCGTTGACTATCTCGCTCATCCCGCTCATTGATGTCCTTTAAAAGGGCGGCAAGGTTACCACTAATTCCCTTGTCTTTCAACTGTTTATAGCGCCTTTGTGCCCGCTCTTCGGCACTGGCGGTGAGGTATATCTTGGCCCCGGCATCTGGAAATATCGTGGTGCCCATATCTCGCCCATCAGCGACTAATCCCGGCGCCTGGCGAAAATCACGTTGCCGTTGAAGTAATGCTTCGCGCACAGCCGGCATGGCTGCCACAATGGATGCAGCATTTCCGGTGGTTTCAGTGCGTAATTCCGGGCCAACGACCTGCCCTTCAAGGATAATCTGTAGTTCTTTAGCATCGGCCATCCCAGGCTGTGCAGAATCACTACCGACCAGTTTGAATTCAACATCGAGATTCGCCGCATAATCAGCAATGCTGGCCTCATCGTCGAAAGATAAATGATTATTTTGCGAGCCAAATGCCACTAAACGGTATAAAGCGCCGCTATCTAGCAAATGCCAACCGAGTTTTTGCGCAACATGCTGCACAATGGTGCCCTTGCCAGAGCCACTTGGGCCGTCGACCGTTAAAACAGGAATATCTTGCATATTTGACCTAACTTAGCGCCCGTAGATGTCTTCATAGCGAATAATGTCATCTTCGCCAAAATAACTGCCAGATTGGACTTCGATCATTTCCAGGGGAATAGAACCCGAGTTCTCTAAACGGTGCTTAGTTCCAACAGGTATATATGTGGATTGATTTTCAGTAACCATAAAAGTTTCACCATCACGTGTTACTTTAGCCGTGCCGCTCACTACAATCCAGTGCTCTGCACGATGCTGATGCATTTGTAAGGACAACACACCACCGGGAACGACGGTAATGCGCTTTACATGGTAACGCTCTCCCATATCGATACTGTCATAATTACCCCAGGGACGAAAAACGCAACGATGATTTAAATGTTCTTCTCTGCCTTCAGATTTTATCCAGTCAACGACTCTTTTTACATCCTGAACTTTGTCCTTATCCGCAACAAGAATAGCATCCGCTGTCTCTATAACGACAGTATCTTTAACGCCAACGGCAGCAATTAAGCGTTGCTGGCTAAACAACATGGAGTTTTCACTATCCAGTGCAACCACATCACCCTGAATAACATTGCCCGCTTCATCTTTATCGCCAATATTCCATAACTCGGCCCAGGCACCGATATCAGACCAGCCAGCATCCAGAGGGATAACAGCAGCCTTTATAGAATCATCGGTATTTGAGCCAATTATTTTTTCTGCAACGGCATAATCTATTGAATCAGAAGGACATTGTTCAAAAGTATCTTTATCAATACGATAAAAATCCATTTCTGATTTTCCCTCTTTGTAGGCTTTCTCACACATCTCAAGAATTTTTGGGGCATGCAGTCCAATTTGAGCTAACCAAACAGAGGATTTCACCATAAACTTACCGCTGTTCCATAAAAAATTCCCTGAATCGAGATACTCTTTTGCAACTTCAAGTTGTGGCTTTTCGACAAACCGATCTATGTTATAACTTTTATCTTTATCGATTTCATTACCTTGTTGAATGTAGCCATAACCTGTTTCGGGCCGGTCAGGAACAATTCCAAAAGTCACCAGGTAATTTTTATCTGCTAATAATGCGCCTTCTTCTAAGGCACTTTGAAAAGATTTATTATCGCGTATGACATGATCGGCAGGCATGACAAGCAAAACATCATCGTGACCTAACTCACGATTCGCTATCGCCGCTAATGTTAATGCGGGGGCGGTATTTCGTCCCACTGGCTCAAGTAATAATGCATCGGCTTTCACTTCAATTTCACGTAGTTGCTCCGCGACTAAAAAGCGGTGTGCATCATTACAGATAACCGTAACGGTATCGGAAATATTCGGAAAATGTTCAAGACGAGTAATGGTATCTTGCAGTAATGTTTGCTCACCCACTAGCGGTAATAATTGTTTAGGGTAAAGCTGGCGAGATAAAGGCCACAAACGTGTACCGGAACCACCGGATAAAATAACAGGCTTTACTGTGACGCTCATAATTTACATATATCCTTTGTTATTTAACTTATATCCAGTCCAGCTTGCCTGGCTAAACCAACAAATCCTGGAAAAGAGGTATTTACATTAGCACAATCTGTAATCGTAATCGTATCATTTGCAATTAAAGCAGCCATTGAGAACGACATTGCAATTCGATGGTCACCATGACTATCTACCGTACCTCCCGTTATCTGACCCGGCTGAATAACTATACCATCTTCAGTGGGGTTAGCATCAATCCCAAGAGTATTCAGGCCATCTGCCATCACCTGGATACGATCACTTTCTTTAACCCGTAACTCTTTCGCCCCGGTCAGAATTGTTTCACCTTCAGCACAAGTCGCGGCAATAAAAATGGCTGGAAACTCATCAATCGCTAATGGAACCTGGTCTTCAGGGATTTTAATGCCTTTTAATGTTGCAGAACGCACACGAATATCCGCTACCGGCTCTCCGCCAATTTCTCGCTCATTGCTCACGCTGATATCAGCCCCCATTAAGCGCAAGATATTAATAACGCCAATACGGGTTGGATTTATACCAACATGTTCCAAAGTAATATCTGAGTCTTCTGCAATGGTTGCACCGACCATAAAGAAAGTTGCCGATGATATATCTGCTGGCACATCAATATTTGTTGCCATTAACTTTCCACCACCGGTTAAACAAATTTTATTTCCATCTGTTCTAACGTCGTAACCTAAGCCACGTAACATACGTTCGGTATGATCACGTGTCGGTGCCGGTTCGGTAACACAAGTCTCACCGGACGCATATAAACCAGCCAATAAAATACAGGATTTCACCTGCGCACTGGCAACTGGCATCTCATAATGAAAACCTGTTAATTTATTTCCACCTTTAATTTTTAATGGTGGTGTACCATCATCGTTTGTTTCTACAACAGTATTCATTTGAGCAAGAGGAACAGTAACACGACGCATCGGACGTTTACTCAAAGATGCATCACCCACCATGGTGACATCAAAATTCTGAGCAGAAAGTAATCCAGCCAGTAAACGAATCGAGGTTCCTGAGTTACCTACATCAAGTTCTTTTGCTGGTTTTTTTAAGCCATGTAAACCAACGCCGTGGATAGTTACCTTGCCATTATCAGGACCTTCAATATCAACACCCATGGCACGAAATGCATTTAAAGTTGCCAGGCTATCTTCACCTTCGAGAAAACCAGTTACCTCGGTAATGCCTTCAGCAAGCGAACCTAACATAATGCTTCGATGTGAAATCGATTTATCGCCAGGAACCCGAAAGGTCCCGTTTAGTTTACCACCTGCTTTTACTTCAAATTTCAATTTAGATACCTGCGTTTATTCCAAACTATCATTGATATTTTTACTGTCACAATATTTATCACGCGCTTGTTTAGCACGGGTAAACGTTTCTTTTATATAATCACTATCATTGCTTTCAATCGCTTTAGATAGCTGTTGTAAATCATGACTAAATTTATTAATCATTTTCACCAGTGCCTCCCGATTGGCAAGACAGATGTCATGCCACATGCCTGGATCACTCGATGCGATACGAGTAAAATCACGGAACCCACCCGCAGCAAAATCAAAAATCTCGTTCTTCTCATCCATTTTAGCTAAAGTGTCAACGAGTGAATAAGCTAACATATGCGGAAGATGGCTGGTTGCAGCTAACACTTCATCATGATGTTCAATACTTGTTTCAACAACTTCAGCTCCACAGGCTTGCCACATGGAACGCACTTTATTAACTGCACTATCAGAACTTGTATCAAGGGGTGTTAAAATAATACGACGGTTGTTATATAACTCGGCAAAAGAAGCTTCAACACCACTTTTTTCAGTGCCGGCAATGGGATGACCTGGGACTAACGTATCTGGCAACATATCAAATGCGGCCTGCGCTGCCCTCACCACGCTACCCTTCGCGCTACCTACATCGGTAATAACCATGTCATCGTTTAATTCTGGTGCAATTTTTTCAAATACCGTTTGCATTGCACCTAAAGGCACAGCCAACACAACCATGTCACAACCTTTTACTGCAAGTGAGATATCTGTTTCAAAGCGATCAATAACACCCAGTTCTTTTGCTTTTTGCAAATGACTGGTAGCCCGGCCAGCCCCAACAACCTCAGCTACCGCTCCTGCTTTTTTTAATGCGCGCGCAAGTGAACCACCTATCAGGCCGACACCGATAACACAAAGTCGTTGAATTAGTTTTTCACTCATTTTGAACTTAATACTTTTTACTTATTTAATACTTTCTTCAGCGCATCAATAAAACGCGTATTTTCTTCTTTAGTGCCTATGGTAATTCGCAAATATTCCGGCATTTCATAATTAGCAACAGGACGAACAATAACCCCCTGATACAACAAGTCATCATACACGTTCATAGCATTTTCACCGACATTTACACAGATAAAATTCCCAACTGAAGGAATATAACTTAAAGACATATCATCAAATGCACTTATTAGCTGTTGCATACCCATAGCATTGAGTTTTATTCCTTCTTCAAGATAGCTTTGATCCGCTAATGCAACTTCTGCTGCCTTTAAAGCCAGGCTATTAGCATTAAAGGGTTGTCTAACACGGTTTAATATATCGGCAACTTGTGAATGTGATACAGAATAACCTACTCTCAACCCGGCCAGCCCATATGCTTTAGAAAAAGTTCGTGTCACAATAAGATTCGGATATTGATTTAAATATTCCAGGCCACTTGGGTAATTTTCAGCAGCCGGATCAAAACTGGCGAATTCAAAGTAAGCTTCATCCAGAACAACCAGTACATTCTTTGGCACTGCCTGTAAAAATGCAGACAAGCTATTGCCATCTACCCATGTTCCGGTAGGATTGTTTGGATTAGCAATAAAAATCACTTTTGTTTTATCACTGATCGCTTTTTGCATGGCATTTAAATCATGCCCCCAGTCTTTAGCTGGAACAACGACTGCCGTTGCTCCTACCGCCTGGGTAACAATGGGATAAACAGCAAATGCATGCTGAGAAAAAATCACTTCATGTTCCGGGGTAACAAATGCACGCGTTAAGATCTCAAGAATATCGTTAGAACCATTACCGATAGTTATCTGGTTAATATTCACTGAATGCTTATTTGCCAATGCTTTTTTTAGTTCAAAAGCATTGCCATCAGGATAACGAGAAAGTTCAGCCAATTCAGACTGAATAGCAGAGATCACCTTATCACTTGGCCCTAGCGGATTTTCATTTGAGGCGAGCTTGATAATATCAGACACACCGTATTCACGTTGAAGTTCATCGATCGGTTTCCCTGCCTGGTAAGGTGATAATGTTTGCACACCTTTAGTAGCCAGGCTTAGTAAGTCACATTCAGACATGAAATAATCTCAAGTATAAATTTATAAAACAGCTTTTGGGTATGAGCCAAGAACTTTCACAACGCTTGCGGCATCTTCTAAATCACTAATAGCTTTAGCAACGTTATCATCATCAATATGGCCTTCTATATCGATAAAGAAAACATAATTCCACATTCCCTGGCGTGAAGGACGCGACTCTATACGGGTCATAGAAATTTTATTTTTTGCCAAAGGTTCTAGCATAGCGTGCAGAGAACCTGACTTATTATTTGCCGATACCAGCATAGACGTTTTATCAACACCACTTGCCGGAACAACGCGTTCACCAATAATCAGAAAACGAGTCGTATTATCTGGCTCATCTTCAATATTACCCGCGATTGTTTTCAGGTTATAAATTTCTGCCGCAGTCTCACCTGCAATCGCAGCCGCACCTTTTTCTTCTGACGCAAGTCTTGCCGCTTCTGCATTACTGCTAACATCAATTTGTTCAACGTTTAATAAATTCGTATCTAACCATTTTCTGCATTGTGCTAAAGACTGACGATGAGAATAGACTTTTTTGACTTCATTAATATCCTCAACATTACCAAGCAAATTATGATGAATCCGTAAATCAACCTCACCACATATATTTAATGATGATCGCATGAACTCATCTAAGGTATGGTTAACAACACCTTCGGTCGAGTTTTCAACCGGTACTACACCATAGGAAGATGTACCAGATTCAACCTCACGAAAAACATCACCAATTGTTGTCATTGGCAAAGTCTGAACGGAATGACCAAAATGCTTCAAAGCTGCTGCCTGGGTAAATGTGCCTTCAGGACCAAGAAATGCAATTTTCATTACACGTTCTAACGCGAGGCAAGCTGACATAATCTCACGGAATAAACGCGCCATCTCTTCATTTGATAGCGGCCCTTGATTTCGTTCCATCACTTTACGCAAAACTTGCGCTTCACGTTCGGCACGATAGAACACAGTATTACCTGATTGTTGTTTAGCAACAGCCACTTCTTCAGCAACTTTCGCACGCTCAGTAATTAACGACTGAATTTTTTCATCCAGCGCATCAATTTTATCGCGTAATTGTATTAATTTATCAGACATAAATGCTTAGATCGCTCTTACGTTTAATACACCTTTTATATTTTTCAGATCACTGATTAAGTTACCATCAGCTGGCTTATCGATATCAATAATCGTGTAGGCAATATCGCCTTTAGATTTGTTTAACATATCGATAATATTCATACCCTTATTTGCCATCGCAGAAGATATCTGGCCAATCATATCCGGTACGTTATTATTCACAACTGTAACCCGGTGGCCCTCTGTACGAGGCAACTTAACTTCAGGAAAATTTACAGAGTTTTTAATGTTACCATTTTCCAGATAGTCTTTAACTTGTTGCGCAACCATAATCGCACAATTATCTTCTGCTTCACCGGTTGAAGCCCCAAGATGTGGTAAGGTAATCACTCGTTCATGATTTTTTAATAAATTACTTGGAAAGTCACATACATAGGCATAGACCTTACCAGACTTTATAGCAGCCGCTACCGCTTCATCATCAATAATACCATTACGTGCAAAGTTCAAAATAACAACGTTATCTTTCATTAATTTTAAACGATCCGCATTAATCATATTTGCAGTCGCTTCAATTAATGGTACATGGAAGGTAATAAAATCCACTTTACCAATCATTTCATCAATACTGCTGGCTTGTTCAACTTCTGAAGATAATTGCCACGCGCCTTCAACCGTGATGCCCGGATCAAAACCTATCACATTCATACCAAGATCAATCGCCGCATTCGCCACGTAACGGCCAATCGCACCTAAGCCAACAACCCCTAGTGTACGCCCAGGTAACTCAAAACCGCCAAAGTTTTTCTTTCCCGCTTCAACTTCTTTGTTTATTACCTCGTCTGTCCCTTCAAGGTTACGAGCAAAATCCCAGGCTTGTCCCAGGTTACGACAGCCCATTAACATGCCTGCAATCACTAACTCTTTTACGGCATTAGCATTAGCACCGGGGGCATTAAAAACCACCACGCCTTTTTCTGACATTTTATCAACCGGGATATTATTAACCCCTGCACCGGCACGCCCTACTGCTTTAAGGCTCTCAGGAATTTCCATGTCGTGCATTTTATAAGAGCGTAACAGAATCGCATCGGGGTGCTGAATTTCAGATGCAATCTCATAGTTATCTCGCGGCAACTTTTCTAAACCCGCTACCGATATATTATTTAATGTTAAAATCTTATTCATTTTTTGACTCTTTATTTTATTTTTTATTAGCCACCAAGTACACTAAGAACACCAA
This sequence comes from uncultured Ectothiorhodospiraceae bacterium, assembly GCA_947258695.1. GTDB lineage: Bacteria > Pseudomonadota > Gammaproteobacteria > UBA6429 > Thiohalophilaceae > JAGLTQ01. The sequence goes on from CAMYJG010000018.1 coordinate 27,529, forward strand.
GAAAAAACTTTTATAAAAGCACAAACAAACAAATCATTAACCCTTCGTGCACTTTGTGTTCTTCGTGGCAAAAGTATTAACCATGTTTAGCAGCAAACTCACCCATAAACTTAACCAAAGCATCAACGCCGGCTTCGGGCATTGCATTATAAATACTTGCTCGCATTCCACCGACTGAGCGGTGACCTTTCAATGTAACCAGGTTTTGTTTTGCCGCTTCTTCAAGAAACAACTTATCTAACTCAGCATCTTTTAAAGTAAAAGGCACATTCATCCACGAGCGATTATTAACAGCAACCGGGCTGGCATAAAAATCTGAACCATCAATGGCTGCATAGAGCTTATTCGCCTTACGTTCATTAATTTCAGCCATAGCTTTAACACCACCCTGTTCTTTCAACCAGGCAAACACTAAACCAGCTAAGTACCATGCATACGTTGGTGGTGTATTTGACATCGAACCATTATCAGCATGAGTTTTGTAATCAAACATACCTGGTGTACCGTCAATCGTTTCACCAATTAAATCTTTACGGACAATAACAACGGTTAATCCTGCGGGGCCAATATTTTTTTGTGCGCCAGCATAAATCACGGCAAACTTTGATACATCAATTGGACGAGACAAAATTGTCGATGACATATCAGCGACCAGTGGCACACCGTTTGTTTCCGGAATGTAATCAAATTCGACACCGCCAATGGTTTCATTTGGGGTATAGTGTACGTACGCAGCATCAGGGTTGAGTTTTAACTCTTGCTGAGTTGGAGCGCTAGAAAAATTATTATCTTCTGTTGTTGCTGCAATATTTACATCGCAATATTTTTTCGCTTCCGCAATCGCTTTTTTCGACCAGGCACCGGTATTAATGTAATCCGCTGTCTTTTTACCACGCAATAAATTCATTGGCACCATAGCAAACTGGCTGCTGGCTCCACCCTGTAAAAACAAAATCTCGTGAGTGTCAGGTATCGCCATCACTTCACGTAGATCAGCCATCGCTTTATCAGCAATAGACATATATTCTTTACCGCGATGACTCATCTCCATCGTCGACATACCAGTGCCATTCCAATCTAACATTTCAGATTGTGCTTTTTCCAAAACAGCTTGCGGAATCATTGCTGGACCAGCACTAAAATTAAAAACTCGAGACATTATCTACTCCAAACTTTTTATTTATTATATTTACTTCCCTATTTTCACCGTGCTCTCCCCTTTAAATGGAGGGCTTGGCAGGGCTTAAATTAAAACCATTGTTATTCTTCCGGCTCAGCCGTATCTGTTTCACTATTATCAGTCTCAGACTCGGTCTCTGTCTGAATATTAGGAATACATTCTATTCCGGTCAGCTGCTCATCTTCACCAAGACGAATTAAACGCACACCTTGCGTATTTCGACCCATGACGGAAATCTCATCAACCTTGGTACGAACCAATGTACCACCACTGGTAATCAGCATCATTTCATCATCATCCTGAACCAATTCAGCACCGGTAACATCACCATTACGATCAGATGTTTGAACAGAGATAACGCCCTGACCACCACGGCCATGACGAGGATAATCATCGATGGCGGTACGCTTGCCGAAACCATTTGTGGTTGCGGTCAATACATAACCGCCTGTTGCAATAATCAATGAAATAACTTTTTGCTCATCTTTAAGCTTAATACCACGAACACCACCTGCACTACGTCCCATGGCACGAACATCACTTTCATTAAAGCAAATGGCTTTACCACTCGAACTACTTAGTAATACGTCCTGGTTACCATCAGTAAGCTCAACACCAACTAATTTATCGCCGTCTTTTAAATCAACCGCGATAATTCCCGAAGCACGTGGACGCGAGAATTCTTTTAGTGATGTTTTCTTAACAATCCCGTTTGCTGTAGCGAAGAAAATAAACTTATCTTCTTCATATTCACGAATAGGTAAAATAGCATTAATACGTTCACCGGATTCTAACGGCAATAAATTTATAATCGGTCGTCCACGTGCGGTACGATTTGCTTGTGGCACCTCAAACACTTTTAACCAGTAAACCTTACCTTTACTAGAGAAACAAAGAATCGTGTCATGCGTGCTCGCTACCAGTAACTTATCAACAAAATCTTCATCTTTAACAGAGGTTGCCGCTTTACCTCTGCCACCACGACGTTGTGCAGTATAAGTCGTGATCGGTTGTGACTTGGCATAACCTTCATGTGAAAGTGTCACAACCACATCTTCTTCAGTGATTAAATCTTCAATAGTCAGATCTTCTTGTGAAGAAACAATTTCAGTTCGACGTTCATCACCATACTGATCTTTAATTTCATTGAGCTCTTCGACGATGACTTCCATTAAACGATCTGCGCTGCCTAAAATTTCCAGCAACTCACCAATGAGTTTTAATAACTCTTCAAACTCGTTGATAATCTTATCTTGTTCAAGACCCGTTAAACGGTGCAAGCGCATATCAAGTATGGCTTGTGCCTGAGTTTCAGATAAACGATATTGCCCATCAACCAGGCCACATTCATCAGACAAACCATCAGGGCGTGAAGATTCTGCTCCAGTGCGTTCCAGCATTTTTGTTACAACACCAGGTTGCCATGAAGTTGATACCAGCTGAACTTTTGCTTCTGCAGGATTTTTTGCCGATTTAATTAACGCAATAATAGGATCAATGTTTTCTAAGGCAACCGCCAGACCTTCACGGATATGTGCTTTTTCACGTGCTTTGCGTAATTCGTAAACCGTACGGCGAGTTACAATCTCACGACGATGACGAACAAACGCTTCCAGTATTTGTTTTAAGTTTAGTAAACGCGGCTGGTTATCAACAAGAGCAACCATGTTAATACCAAAAACATTTTGCATTTGAGTTTGCTGATAAAGATTGTTCAACATGACATCTGCAACTTCACCACGACGAAGCTCAATCACCATCCGCATACCGTCTTTATCCGACTCGTCACGTAAACCTGTGATGCCTTCGATTTTTTTATCTTTAACCAGCTCGGCAATTTTTTCTAATAAGCGTGCTTTATTAACCTGGTAAGGTAACTCGGTAACAATAATGCTTTCTTTATCTTTTGCTCGTTCTTCAACATGAGTAAGAGCACGCACATAGATACGTCCCTTTCCTGTTGCATAAGCTTCCGCAATACCGCGGGCACCGTTAATAATACCGGCCGTTGGGAAATCAGGGCCAGGCATGATTTCCATCAACTCCTGAATACTGATACTTTCATTTTCAATAACGGCAAGGCATGCATTAATCACTTCAGTTAAATTATGTGGTGGGATATTAGTTGCCATGCCCACCGCAATACCTGCAGAACCATTTACCAGTAAATTAGGTAAACGTGCCGGAAGAATTTCTGGCTCATGTTCAGACTCATCGTAGTTAGGAATGAAATCGACTGTTTCTTTATCGAGATCAGCGAGTAACTCATGTGCAATCTTTGCCATGCGCACTTCGGTATAACGCATCGCTGCTGGTGAATCGCCATCAACTGAACCAAAGTTACCCTGGCCATCGACCAGCATGTAGCGTAAAGAGAACGGTTGCGCCATACGAACGATGGTATCGTAAACCGCGGTGTCGCCATGCGGGTGATACTTACCAATGACATCACCAACAACACGCGCAGATTTTTTATAAGGCTTGTTGTAATCATTACCTAGCTCACGCATCGCAAAAAGAACACGACGGTGAACAGGTTTTAAACCATCTCGAACATCAGGGAGTGCACGACCTACAATTACGCTCATCGCGTAATCCAGGTAAGACTGCTTCATTTCGTCTTCTATATTAATAGGAAGGACTTCTTTGGCGAACTCAACCATGTATAAATGGCTCCTTAATATTCAATGTGCGAGAGTTGATTTTTATAATTTTTTCACTTGGCTGCCCTTTTCAGAGCATTTTAAAGGCGAGATTATACCATACTGTTGCTGACTACTGCATCTTTGAGAAGTTACGTGAAATCGGCGCTTAGGAGCGTGTGATAAAAATCACCTGAACAAAAAGTCTGCAATTTGACTTTTCCAGAGAGTAAAACCGCATAAAAACGCCATTTTTAACAAATAGTCTCATCCAGCCTGATTTTGGACATGATTTGAATGTGGAATTTGAACTATTTAGCGTGAAATAAACGCCAATAAAGCCAAAATTTCTTGTTATTTTGCGTCATTTACAGGTATCGTTTTCGCCATGACAACAAATACAACAAAAATAGACACGATAATCCACTCAAGCTGGATTGCCACTGTCGACCCGGAAAATACGCTGCAACAGGACTATTCCATTGCGATTCATAAAGGTCGAATCCATGACTTATTACCCAGGCAAGAATTGCTCAGTAAGTACAGCACAGATGTTGAAATTGACCTGGATAACCATTTACTGATCCCCGGCTTGGTCAACACGCATACACATTCAGCTATGACGTTAATGCGTGGCTTGGCCGATGACTTACCACTCATGGACTGGTTAAATCATCACATCTGGCCAACGGAACAAAAACATGTCTCCGCCGAATTTGTCTATGATGGTTCGCTATTAGCCTGTGCCGAAATGATACGCGGTGGTACAACCTGCTTTAATGATATGTACTTCTTCCCTGAAGAAACCGCACGTGCCGTTGAACATGCCGGTATGCGAGCTAAACTTGGCTTAATTCTGATCGATTTTCCCTCCGCCTGGGCAAAAGATGCCGATGAATACCTGGCTAAGGGTATCGAATTACATGACCAACTCCACAGCAACAGTCTTATTAGCACCGCGTTTGCCCCTCATGCACCCTACACCGTATCTGATGAACCTTTAAAACGTGTTGCGACCTATGCCGAGGAACTGGATATCCCGATACATATCCATCTGCATGAAACCGCCCATGAAGTAGAGCAAGCTATCTCCGATTCAGGTAAGCGACCAATTGAAAGACTCAATGATTTAGGCTTGCTCTCTCCGCGCTTGCTTGCGGTGCATATGACTCAGCTAACTGATGACGAGGTTCAACTTATCGCGGAAACCGGCGCACACGTACTCCATTGTCCTGAATCGAATTTAAAATTGGCCAGTGGATTCTGCCCAAGTTATAAATTGCAGCAAGCTGGTGTCAACATCACATTAGGTACCGATGGCACCGCCAGTAACAATGATTTAGATATGATCGCAGAAATGCGAACCGCGGCTTTAATAGCTAAAGCGGTTGCAAGTAATGCCAGCGCACTACCTGCTGAAGAAACATTACGCATGGCGACAATTAATGCCGCAAAAGCACTGGGGCTTGATTCAGATATCGGTTCACTGGAGATTGGTAAATCTGCAGATATCACCGCGGTAGATTTAAGCGCTATTGAAAACCAACCTGTTTACCATCCTGTCTCACACCTTGTTTATTCCGCAGGGCGAGAAAATGTCTCCAATGTCTGGGTAGCAGGTAACCACCTATTGAAAGATCGACAACTCACAACGCTCGATGTAAATAGCATTTTAGAAAAAACGAGTGATTGGCAAGCAAAAATCAAAACATAATATAGCCACGAAGGGCACCAAGAACTCGAAGCAAAAGATTTAAAAAAACTGGAGCACAGAGAAAACGAATTTTTTATTTTATTTACCTTTGTGCTCTTCGTGTCCTTCGTGGCTAATAGCTTTTAAATATGTATCCCCGTGTACTCAGTGTTCCCAGTGGTTAAATTCTTAAAATGTTTTAGGCATTTTTCTTTAAATCACGTTAGAATTACATTATGACAGAACATACATTAAATTTTGATCCACAAGAAATTGCAAAATTCGAACAGCTCGCCTCGCGATGGTGGGACCCGAACAGTGAATTTAAACCCCTGCATGAAATCAACCCGTTGAGACTTGAATACATTGATCGACGCAGTTCGCTCAAAGGTAAAACCGTTGTCGATATCGGTTGTGGTGGTGGCATTCTTGCTGAAAGCATGGCGTTACGAGGTGCCAATGTACTTGGAATTGATATGGGCAAAGCACCACTGAGTGTGGCTCAGTTGCACAAGTTAGAGTCTGGCGCTGAACTTGAATATCAACAAATAACCGCAGAAGAACTCGCTGAACAAGAACCACAACAGTATGATGTTGTCACTTGCATGGAAATGTTGGAACACGTGCCTGATCCATCTTCTGTTATCGCAGCTTGCAGTAAACTGGTTAAGCCCGATGGACATGTTTTTTTCTCAACCATTAATCGTAATCCGAAATCTTATTTATTCGCGATTGTCGGTGCCGAATACATTTTACAAATGTTGCCAAAAGGTACCCATGAATACAGCAAATTCATTAAGCCTTCAGAACTAGAAAGCTGGTCACGCGATGCCGATCTTCATTTACGTGAATTAACCGGCATGACTTATAACCTGTTGAGTAAAAAATATTCATTAGGTCATGATGTTGATGTTAACTACCTGATGCACTACCAAAAATAAAACCGAAGTTTTGAAAAATATAAAAACGGTATTATTTGATCTTGATGGAACACTGGCGGATACAGCGCCCGATCTTGCCGCGGCGCTCAACCATGTTCTGACAAAACATAATTGTTCCCCACTTCCCTACGAAAAAATTCGCCCGGTTGTTTCACATGGTGGCATGGCTTTAGTAACGCTCGGTTTTGGAAAAGAACATCCTCAATTTGATACGTTCTATGAAGAATTACTCGATCACTACCAGGCCAATATCGCCAATGAAACCACACTGTTTCCAGGTATGAGTGAATTACTGCTACAACTAGAGAACGATAATATTAACTGGGGGGTTGTGACCAATAAACCCGCCTGGTTAACCGATCCTTTAATGGACGCGTTAAACCTTACCTCACGTGCAGCTACCATTGTTAGTGGTGATACACTCGAACAACGTAAACCTCATCCTGCTCCACTACTACATGCTTGTCATCAAGCCGGTAGTCGGGCTGAAGAATGTCTTTATATCGGCGATGCCGAGCGTGATATTGAAGCAGGTAACCGCGCTGGTATGACATCGATAGTTGCTTGCTTCGGCTACATAGCAGAGACAGACTCACCTGAAAACTGGGGAGCACACTCTTTAATCGATTCACCACAAGCAATAATACCGATTATCCAGTCGCTAAGCTGATCTAAAGACACAATATAGAGTACACTCATTACTATGAACGAAATACTAATGAACAAAGCGTTACTCCTACCCGTTTTAATTGCTGCTTTATTCGGTGGTCTCATTACCTATATTGTTTTTCAACGCAAACTCTCTCAGTTACGTGAAAAAAACTCAGCATTAACCACCCGCCTGGAACTAGAGCAACAAAACAATAGTAAAAATATAGAATCATTAGAAAAAGAACGGCAACAATTAAAAGACTCGTTCACTGCACTTTCCAGTGAGGCCTTAAAAAATAATAACGAAGAATTTTTAAAACTCGCGCGAGAAAATTTAAAACAATACCAGTCGCAAGCGGTTAATGAACTTGATAAAAAAGAAAAAGCCATCGAGCATTTATTAACGCCGATTAAAGAAACACTTTCTAAAACCGAAGAACAAATTCGTAATATCGAAAAAGATCGTAAAGAATCTTATGGTGCACTACATAAACACCTTGAATCCATGGCACATACCCAATCGAGCTTACAGGATGAAACACGAAAGCTCGTTACCGCCCTGCGCCGCCCGGAAGTACGGGGCCAATGGGGAGAAATGACCTTAAAACGCCTGGCTGAATTAGCTGGTATGGTCGAACATTGTGACTTTTTTGAACAAGAACAAGTACGGACTGATGAAGGTGCATTACGCCCCGATATGATCGTGCGTATGCCAGATGGTCGCGAGATTGTGGTTGATGTTAAAACTCCGCTGGATGCCTATATCAGTGCCATTGAAGCCGTGGAAGATAATGAACGACAGGTGCACTTAAAACGTCATACACAAAATGTAAAACAGCGAGTAGCTGAGCTGGCAGACAAAGCCTATTGGGACCAGTTTAAAAACGCACCCGACTTTGTTGTTTTATTTATACCTGGTGATCAATTTTTAAGTGCCGCGCTTGATCAAGAGCCGGCTATTTTAGAAAACGCACTGGCTAAACAAGTCATACTTGCTACACCCACCAGCTTTGTCGCATTACTAAGGGCTGTTGGCTATGGCTGGCGTCAGGAGCAGCTTGCTGAAAATGCAGAACACATAAAAACCGTCGGTGAAGAACTCTATGGCCGCTTGCAAACCTTCACCGATCACTTACAAAAGCTCGGAAAAAGTCTTGATAGCGGTATGAAACATTACAATAATGCCGTCGGTTCATTTGATAGCCGTGTATTACCCAGTGCACGTAAGTTTAATGAAATGGGAATTTCAGCGGATAAGAAAATAAAACAGCCGAATCAGGTTGAAACGGCTGTCAGGCAAATTGAATCGGAAAAAAGCGAGTAAGCCGTTATTGCTTCTCTTTAACCTTTCCTTTTATATCTTCACCCAATTGCTCAATACTTGAACCTACTTTTTCTTTCAATTTTTTCGACAGGTTTTCTTCAGCAAATGGGTTACCAAAAACAGGGTTGCCCTTGCCAATATTAACCCCTAACCACAAGCCAATTAACAGCCCGAATAAAAGTCCCATAAAAAGCATTTTTATCGTTTTCATAAACTACTACCATTTAAATTTGTATGACCCAATTTGTCTACGTAGAATACATGAGTTATGGATAAAGAAACACTACAAAATGCCTACAAAGAATGCCTGAACATGGCAATGTCTCATTATGAGAACTTTCCTGTCGCCTCACGCCTGTTGCCTAAACATTTACGTATGCCGATTGCCGTCATCTATGCCTTTGCCCGCCGCGCAGATGATTTTGCGGATGAAGGCAACTTAAGCCAAGAAGAACGCATGGCGGCACTTGATGATTTTTCAAACAAACTTCATCAACTCGAAAAAAATGAAGCTGTCGATGACTTTACCTTCATTGCACTGGCAGATGTCATTAAACAGCATCAATTACCAATTTCTTTATTTCATGATTTATTGACGGCATTTAAAATGGATGTCACAAAAACACGTTATGCTAATTTCGGCGAAGTCATAGAATACTGCCGCTATTCAGCCAACCCGGTTGGCCGTTTATTGCTTCACTTAAATAAAAAAACCGATGAAAAGAGTCTCGGCTATTCCGATGCCATCTGTAGTGCGTTGCAATTAACCAACTTTTTACAAGATATCAGCCAGGATATTGAAGAAAGTAACCGTATTTATATTCCACAAGATGAAATGGAACACTGCGGCGTGTCCGAAGACGACATCCGCAATAAAGTCACGAATTCGGCTACCCGCAAACTCATAGAATTCCAGATTCGACGGACATTAAAACTGATGCAGGCCGGCGCACCATTAGGCAAAGTGTTAAAAGGTCGTATGGGACTGGAATTACGCATGACAATTATGGGGGGATCACGTGTGTTATATAAACTTAACCAGCAATATGATGATGTCTTTAGCCGCCCACGTCTGAATAAATGGGATATCGTGTGGATAATATACAAAGCAATAAGGGCGAAATAAAGCAATTCCCTGTCATTACGAGGGAATAAAATGACCGAAGTAATCTCCATGAGATTGCTTCGTCAACAAAACATGACTCGCAATGACAAGCTTTTATCAGTAAAATAATTACAACAATACAACTAAAAAAACCAAATGACACCCGAACAATATTGCCAGGACAAAACAGCCAAAAGCGGTTCCAGCTTTTATTATAGTTTCTTGTTTTTACCCAAAACAAAACGTCTCGCTATCACAGCGCTCTATGCTTTTTGCCGCGAAGTAGATGATATTGCTGATTCTGAAATGGATAACAAAATTAAACTGGTTAAACTCGAATGGTGGCGCTCTGAAATTGAATCGTTATTTACCGGTAAAGCGAATCATCCAGTATCACATGCGCTCGAGCCTGCTATTAAAACCTTTGGCTTAAAGAAAGAGTACTTTTTAGAAATTATCGATGGCATGGAAATGGATCTTAACGAAGTACGCTTTGCGAACTTCGAAGAACTAAATCTGTATTGTTATCGTGTTGCCGGTGTAGTCGGTTTACTCTCAGCCACAATTTTTGGTTATAAAGATCCACAAACTCTCGAATATGCAAAAAAACTTGGGCTCGCGTTACAACTCACCAATATTATCCGCGATGTTCATGAAGACTCGTTACGTAATCGACTCTATTTACCGTTAGATGAGCTGGAAAAATTTGGTGTCACTGAGCAACAAATTTTTAACCGTGATAATTCAGATGAGTTTCATCAATTAATGTTGTTTCATGCAGAACGTGCCCATCAATGTTACCGTGATGCATATAAAACATTACCAAAACAAGACCGCTACGATCAGAAAACCGGTATTATTATGGCGGCTATTTATGAAAACACCTTAAATGAAATGGAAGATGACCAGCTGCAAGTATTAAAACACAAGGTCATGATTCCTCCACTGAGAAAAATCATCATCGCTTTAAAAACACTGTTTAAAGAATGGTGGTTTTACCGGAAATATAAAACCGCATGAATAACGAACCTGTCGTTATTATCGGTGCAGGTTGGGCGGGTTTAGCCGCTGCCGTAAAACTCACCCAACAGGGTCATAAAGTAACTGTCCTTGAATCGGCAAAACAAGCCGGCGGCCGCGCCCGTTCTGTGAAGTTTGATGATATGACGGTTGATAATGGCCAACATATTTTAATTGGCGCTTACCACGAATGCCTAAACCTGATGCAAGTTGTTGGTGTTGATGTAAAGCAAAATTTGAAACGCCTGCCTTTGTTACTCACCGTTATAGACAAACAAGCCGACTTAATCTTACAAGCCCCTGCTCTACCAGCCCCATTACATTTACTTTACGCCTTGGTCACTGCTAAAGGGCTTAAATTAAAAGATAAGTTTGCTGCGGTTAAATTTGGTTTAATTCTTAAAAAGCACAACTACGAGTTTAAACAAGACACCTCGGTTGCTGAACTGTTTAAACTCACTGCTCAGACTGAAATATTGATCCGACAATTATGGGAACCACTGTGTCTTGCTACCATGAACACCCCCATCGACTCAGCATCCGCCAATGTATTTATGAAAGTGTTTAAAGACGCCTTCACCAATAAAACTAAAGATGCCGATATGTTACTACCCAGAGTTGACTTGTCTCAGCTATTTCCAGATGCCGCCGTAGACTATATCGAAAAGCACGGCGGCAAAGTCCACTTAAAGGCCCGTGTGGAAAAATTAAATATTGAAAATAATAAACTTGTATCGGTTACAGCTAAAATTAATGATGCACTTGAAACAATTACAACATCAAAGGCCATTATTGCAACAGCACCACAGAACCTGAACAAACTGATCACAACGAATACCGAGCTCGAAGCTATAAAAAAACAAGTTGCACAATACCAGTACGAACCCATCGTTACTGTCTATTTACACTATGCAGATGATGTACAACTTACTTTGCCTATGACCGGCATGAGCAGCACGTTAAGCCAATGGGTATTTGATCGCGATTTACTCTGCCAGCAAGCAGGCCTGGTCAGCGTGGTAATTAGTAGCAGCGGTCAACATATGACACTTGATGATGATACACTGGCGCAAACGGTACACGATGAAATATCAACACTCTTTTCAAATAAAGCTGAATTACTAAAAAGCTTTGTTATTCGTGAAAAAAGAGCTACGTTTGCTTGCACTAAAAACATCAACGCTGTTCGGCCAAAAAGTGAAACTAACATACGAGGACTAACCCTCGCAGGCGACTATACTGATACACACTACCCGGCCACCTTAGAAGGTGCTGTGCGCAGTGGATTAAATGCCGCCAACTTAACAATAAAACATTAAAGATAGAACAAATAATGATGAATGAAATAATCCAACTCCCTGCAGACTTTAAAGCCAAAGAAAACTGCCTTAAAGACAAAGTCATCCTGGTAACCGGTACCGGTGATGGTATTGGAAAGTGTGCCGCTAAAACCTACGCCAGTTATGGTGCAACGGTTATCCTGCTAAGTAAAACAGAGAAAAAAATTATCGATGTCTATGATGAAATTGTTGAAGCCGGTCATCCACAACCGGCCATCATTACCATGAACCTCGAAAAAGCTAGCGCCGATGACTACGCCGGTCTAGCACAGACTATCGAAAATGAATTTGGTCAACTGGATGGATTATTACACAATGTCGCGATGTTTGAAGGTTTAAGCCCAATAGCACAGTTTGATCCAGAAATATGGGAACGCACTGTAAAGATTAACCTGCACGCCCCTTTCTTATTAACGCAAGCTATGTTGCCGTTACTTAACAAAGCAAAAGATGCCTCGCTTATCTTTACCAGCTCAGGTGTCGCTCACAAAGGCCGTGCTTACTGGGGTGCCTATGGTGTAACCAAAGCTGCCGGTGATAACTTAATGGGTATCCTTGCCGATGAGTTAGAAGTCGAAACAAATATTAGAGTGAATAGTATTGACCCTGGTCGAGTTAGAACCCGCATGCGAGCACTGGCCTACCCCGGCGAAGACCCAATGACCGTGCCAGCACCGGAAGAAATTATGGATAGTTATGTGTATTTAATGAGTAAAGACAGTAAAGATGTGAATGGAAAAATACTATCATGCAAAATCAATAAAAATAAATAATCACAAAAACTTTATAAACAGTTTTAAACTAGTTTCCTATAAACATCTAAGTGTACCAGATTGATATTTCATATTTTTAGCATTAATGCCAAACGCAATCATAGATGCAGATATGAACTCACCGCTAACTTTTGTTTCATTTACTTCTAACTTACAATCCCATATAGCGACAATATTTTTATTTGCATCTTCATGCTTTGATAATAAACAGGAAGACTTAATCGTATTTTTTGCGGTTGAATTATAAGAAGTTGATAAAATTGTAGATAAGTGTTCTCCAAGTGTGATTTTTGAATTTTTTCTAGTAACCGATATCACATTACACAACGGCTCTTTACTTAAATCTAAATTCTGAATACTAAATAAGATATCGTAGAATATTTCACCATTCGGAATAAATTTATCACTAGCAATACTAGTACAGCTAAATAAAAAAGGTAATATTATGATTATTATTTTCATATAAATTTTCCGTAGTAGAACTCTACACTTGAACCAGGGCTATTATATGCATTAGTGAATTTAGTTTTAAATGTAGCTAATAAATCTGATACTACTTTATTATTTGTATTACTATAGTTCCACACCTTACCTTGGGTAAACACTCCAATATGTTTTCTCGGGTGATTCCCCATAGTTAGTTTATTACCAACAGTATTTATATTTGAATCAAGTGTTACAAATATTAGGCACTCAGTCATCGCAGCAGGTTTATTAGCTAAAAGACCTACTTCAGGAGAACGCTTAAATAAATCATCCACTCGGATAGTAGCACCTTTAGCAGCTTGTTGTTTGTCAGCCCAAGTAAAATTTTTACATGTGGGCCCAGCAAATTCATACCCCATAATATGAGATACGTAATGTGCACAATGATTTTGAGAGCTATTTTTACCGATACTAAATGGACATAAAGCATCAATTTTTTTATTTAGACTACGACCAATATCCGTAGGTACTTTCGACATATGTTCACTCCTTAAACAATTGATTCAAAACTTTATATCATAAAATCAGTTTTTTATTCAACGTAACATGTAAAATAATAACTCAATCTTCACTATTCATCATCGATTTTAAATCCGCAAATGGGTTCTGTGTTGCAGATTTACCTTTTGACTCTGAACCACCACTGTTCCCCATATGTGCTTCTAACTGGCGTTGATGCTCATTATCATGACAATAAATACAAAGTAGTTCCCAATTGCTGCCATCGGCTGGGTTGTTATCATGATCGTGATCACGGTGATGTACGGTAAGTTCACTAAGGTTGGTATGATCAAATTCGCGACTACAGCGACCACAGACATGCGGGTACATTTTTAGTGCTTGCTCACGATAGCCTTTCGCTCGCTCATCCATATCGCGTCTTGCAGCGGCAATAACTTTATCAAGTTTTTCTGTATCAATTTTCGCCATTTCAATCTCCTTTTACTCAGTATAGCGCTAAATTGTTTCAAACCAAATACGGCTAAATTCTAGTGATACCGCTTTATCTGCCTCAAACCAGACATAGGCATTTTGTTCAAACTGAAACGCAAGTTGTTCTGCTTGTTCTTTACTTAGTCCGATAATAAAAAAACTCTCTTCGGCAGGCCAATTATTATCAGTTCCCTGTCCTAAAGCATTTAAAACAGAGTAATTGTTTTGTAGTTCGCTTAGTAATTGTTTGTTTCTATTATTATTTTCTTCACTATCTAGAACCTGGCTTCTGGGATTCCAGGCCGTTAAAATAGCCGCCGTTTGTTCTTTTTCTAGTAGCTTTTTCACTGCTGCAGGTATAGCTTCACCGATTCTGCAGTCATATTTTACTTTGCCGATAAATACCGAGTACGTGGTATCTAAATAACTCGCTTCGAGTTCGGTCTTATTCATCAGTTCCACCACACAGCAAAACCACGTTTTCTCAGGTGTTCACCGAGAAGCTCTTCTTTATATTCCGCTTCTTTGCGTGTTGCGATGGGGTTATATTGCTCAAATAATTTATAACGGAGTCGAAGACCGTATTTCTTGGCGTAGCGATTGGCCTTGATACCGGCTTTGTGTTGATCGAAGCGATCATCCGGGGATTTAGCGGTTTGCCCTACGTAAACACAGGGATAGTCTTCTATATAATCAGGGTTGGCTTCTCGAAATTTTTTAACAGAAAGAACGTCTTTGTCTAAATCAATCACATACAAACTGTAAACTGTTTTCTTTCGTTTCATCTACTTTAAGAATCAGAAGCACTCACATTCTTATGGGCTTTAATACAAAATATAATAAAGAATGAATTCCAGTTATCGTAGCCACTTAAATCATCAATATTATTGAGATCGGTTTCATTATGTAAATAATCAACCGTTTTTTGTATATGTTCATCATCGATGCCATTTAACTTAATGACATCAATGCTAGCTTGCGATGGCGTCCAGTCTTTTAATAATTTAGACATAAGCAGTTATAATTATATATCCACGTTATGGTAAACATTCTGCACGTCATCATTATCATTTAGCATATCAATGAACTTTTCAAACATTTCCTTATCATCCTCAGGAATACTCATGGTCGTTTGCGGAATAAAAGTAATCGCATCTACTTCGAACTCAATATCATCACCCAGTAACGCGGTTAATGCATTACGGGTTTTGCTGTACTCGGTATGCGGGGATAAAACAGTGATCATGCCGTCTTCTGATTCAACATCTGTTACATCAACATCGGCTTCTAACATCGCTTCGAGCACCTGATCCTCATCATCACCTTTAAATACGAACACAGAACAATGATCAAACATATGTGACACAGTACCCTGGGTACCAATTTTCGCCTTGCACTTGGTAAAACATAAACGAACATCATTAAAGGTTCGGGTATTATTATCGGTTAAGCAATCAACAATGACGTTACCACCACCTGGGGTAAAACCTTCATAGCGTGCGGGTACAAAGTCTTCTCCGCCACCACCTTCTGCTTTTTTAATCGCTTTATCGATGACATGAGCAGGCACCTGGTCTTTTTTAGCGTTATCAATGATACGACGCAAAGACAAGTTACCGTTTGGATCGGTGCCGCCATTTTTTGCGATCACATAAATTTCACGACCATACTTAGAATAGACTTTTGCCTTGGCGTCTGACGTCTTGGCCATTGACTCTTTACGGTTTTGGTATGCTCTTCCCATGATGACTCTCTATTTGATACTGGTTTAATTTAAACTATCAATAATCGTGTTTAACGTTGTGCTTGCACGCATTACCTGTGAGGCTAATTCTTTATTCGGCAGGTAATATCCACCTAACTTAACCGCTTTACCTTGCACCTCGTTAAGTTCAGTAACAATTTTAGCTTCATTGCTGCTTAGCTGTTCTGCAATAGGTGTAAATAATGATTTTAATTCACTGTCATCATTTTGTTCGGCTAATGCCTGCGCCCAGTACATCGCTAAATAAAAATGACTGCCGCGTGTATCTAACTCACCGGCTTTACGTGAAGGTGACTTATTGTTGTTTAAAAACTGGCTATTGGCTTGATCTAAAGCAGCGGCTAATACTTTTACTTTTTCGTTATTTGTTTTTTGCCCCAGATCTTCTAACGATACGGCTAACGCCAGGAACTCACCGAGTGAATCCCAACGCAAATGGTTTTCAGTTAATACTTGCTCAACATGTTTAGGTGCGGAGCCGCCCGCACCTGTTTCAAATAAACCACCACCTGCGAGCAATGGAACAATGGATAACATTTTAGCACTGGTACCTAACTCTAATATTGGAAACAAGTCAGTTAAGTAATCACGTAACACGTTACCTGAAACAGAGATGGTATCTTCACCGGCTTTAACGCGCTCTAAGGTATATAGTGTGGCATCAAATGGCGACATAATACGGATATCAAGATCGCTGGTATCATGTTCTTTAAGATACTTTTCAACCTTGGCAATTAAATTGATGTCATGTGCACGTTTATCATCTAGCCAGAAAATCGCGGGTTGCCCCGTTAAGCGAGCTCGATTGACCGCAAGTTTTACCCAGTCTTGTATTGGCAAATCTTTCGTCTGGCACATACGCCAGATATCACCCTTCTCAATACTGTGTTCAATTAATGTCTTACCTGAATCATCGGTAACACGCACCTTGCCGTTAACTGAAATTTCAAATGTTTTATCATGTGAACCATACTCTTCGGCTTTTTGTGCCATCAGGCCAACATTACTGACGTTACCCATGGTGGTGACATCAAAAGCACCATTTTCAATACAAAAATCGATAGTCGCCTGGTAAATACCGGCATAATTGCGATCAGGGATCATGGCTTTAGTATCATGCAGCTTGCCATCCTTACCCCACATTTGACCTGACGAACGAATTGCCGCCGGCATTGAGGCATCGATAATCACATCACTGGGTACATGTAAATTGGTAATGCCTTTGTCAGAATTGACCATTGCCAATTCTGGGCGTGTTTCATAAACAGCTTCAATATCCGCTTCAATTTCTTTACGCTGTGCAGCGGGTAACTCTGAAATTTTGGCATACACATCACCCAAACCATTTCGGGTATCCACACCTAGCTTTTCAAATGTTTCAGCATGTTTTTCAAACACATCGTTATAATAAACATTTACAGCATGACCAAAGATAATCGGATCAGATACCTTCATCATGGTGGCTTTCATATGTAAGGACAGTAAAACACCCTGCTCTTTTGCCTCGAACATCGCCGCTTCAAAAAAGTCACAAAGTGCATTCACACTCATTACCGAAGCATCAATAATTTCTCCTGCCATTACCGGTGTGGCTTCTTTTAAAACCGTGCATTCACCATTGTCGCCAATAAGCTCAATTTTGACATTTCCGGCATTTTCAATAACGACAGATTTTTCACTTGAGTAAAAATCACCGTCTGGCATTGACGCCACATGTGACCTGGATTCACTGCTCCAGGCGCCCATCGAATGAGGGTGCTTTTTCGCGTATTCTTTAACCGGACCCGCAACCCGACGGTCTGAGTTACCTTCACGTAATACCGGGTTAACCGCACTACCAAGCACCTTGGCGTAACGTGCTTTGATACTCTTTTCTTCGTCATTACTGGGTTCTTCTGGATAATCAGGAATATCGTAGCCCCGCGACTTCAATTCCTTTATCGCGGCCTTTAATTGTGGCAATGAGGCGCTAATATTCGGTAATTTGATGATATTGGCATCGGGTGTTTTTGCCAGTTCACCGAGCTCAGCCAGTGCATCGGCTTGCTTCTGCTCGTCGGTTAGATTATCCGGGAAATTGGCCAAAATACGCGCTGCGAGCGAGATATCACGTATTTCTACATCTATATCAGCGGCTTTGGTAAATGCTTGAACAATCGGTAAAAAGGAAAAAGTGGCTAAAGCAGGTGCTTCATCGGTTTGCGTATAGAAAATCTTGGAGCTGGCCATGTATGAAAATCTCTAATATTGGGTGATTGCGGGCCCTTCCCGCAAAGCCAATATTATATTTCAGAATGGCATCTGGTTCACGTATTAAGACGTGCTTATTCTCTTTTAGCAGAAACTGGAGCGCCTTCTTGTTTATTTACTTTTAGCTTGCGATCGAGGATAAAACAGGCAAACGGAATAACTGACGCGAGAAGGACGACGAACCAAAACATCACAGACCAGTTTTGCTGGTGACTGACAGTGAGTGATACCAGAAAATAGGCTAACCACAGGACCCCATGAGTCATCCCCATTATCCATATACTATCAACAACGCCAAAGTGGTACTTGGCAGGCATGGCAATCAGTAATAAACCAATCAACGACAAGCCTTCAATCAGGCTCAATTTTCTAAAAAATGATAACATACAACCTCATCTTGAGTTACTTGGACTCAGGACAGTATAGTGGAAAAGCACAATGCAGAATTAAACAGATTGTATATTTATGTTACTAATTTCACGGTACGTAAAAATATGTCGATTCATGCACAGAGAACAGCGAAACAAGGTTAAGTGACAAATATTACGTACTATAATAAGCTGTAACTGAACATATTTTAAATAGACTTATATTATGGAGGATATATCTATGCAAAATACCATCTTAGCAAAACTATTGCTCTTACCTTTACTACTTTGCCTGTCACTATTAGCCCATGCCGATAATGATTATAGTAATATTTATATTTTTGGTGATAGCTTATCGGATACTGGGAATCTCGCAGCGGTATATGGGGATTTACCACCACCCTACTATCAAAATAGAATTACTAATGGTCCAGTCGCCGTTGATACTTTGACAGCTAAACTGGAGCAGACTGCCCTGGCTTCGTTATTAGGCGGCAATAATTATTCTGTCGCCGGTGCTAAAGCATCCGGTGTTGAACAACAGGATCTTCAAACACAATTATATTTTTTTAATGAACGGAACAATTACATCGCACCAGCTGATGCACTATATATAATATTTTTAGGTGGCAATGATATTCGTTCAGCCAGCTACCAGCCTAACCCAGTTATAGCAGAATCTATCATTGAAACAGCAATAGCAAAAATCCAATACTCGATTAAAAACCTATACCAAAATGGTGCACGATCATTTTATGTGATTAATGCGCCGAATATAGGGCTAATACCTGAGACACGTTTAAATGCAGAAGCATTAAATAATCCGGCGTTAATTACTCAAGCAGAAGAATTCACAAAAAAATATAATTTAAAGCTACGTCAACTTGTAGAAAGTTTAGAAGAAAAGTTTGATATGGATATTGAAGAATTTAACCTTTTCAAACTTTTTAATAAAATTGTTCGTAAAGCGAAAAAATATGGATTTACAAACAGTACTGATGCTTGCTTTAGTTCAGTCACTTATTTACCTAGGGCTGATTGTGATTTTGAACAATTTATTTTCTTTGATGAAATACATCCCTCTGCCCGAGTTCATAAACTCTTTGCAGAAGCATTTTATAAAAAATTAGCTGAAGAAGATGGTGACAATGACAACGAAAATGATGATGACTAGTTAAATATAAAATGTACCGGGCAATTCTTTGTCGGGTACATTAACTTAACTTGATATGACACCCCGACAACTCGGGAATTTAGAACAGCCCCAAAAAGTATTACCTGCATTTCTGCCTTTCTTGGCTGTTCTTTTAATCATTTTTTGACTACAGATTGGGCAAAGGGGTTCTAACTCAGGCATTTCTTGTTGCTCAGATTCAGCGGCTTCATTTGAAAGCTGTTCTTTATCATCTTCATCAGTTTCAGCTGGCAAGGCTTCTATCATTTGAGTTAAATCAATACCGTTTATGAGCATTAGTGATTTACCTAAGGAAAAGTCAAGCGCTTCAGCGGTAAACTCACCCGAAGTTATAACAATGCCATGTTTAACGGCTTCCATTTCCATCGCAACATAAAACTCACCTAACCAATGTTGGTGTTGCACATAGGTTGACTCATTATTGCGTTGTAAAATGAGATCAACACCATCGAATGCCCCATCACGTTTATCCGCAACAGAATAACCACGCTGTATGAATAGCCTATGAACCAGCTTTTCAAATTCTTGCTCATTTAAATCTTGTAGCGATGCTGTTGCTGTTTGAAGAGAAACTTGTTTAAAAAATTTTTCTTTCTTAAGCTCAGGCTCGTCACTCCCTTTCAACCACGGTAACCTGGAAACCGTGCTTATCATTTTTTCAAACAGTGATTTTTTCTTTTTTGACATTATTGTTTTTATAACTGTGCAAATATGAGGTTATTATGATCTGAGTATAATGTATCTACAACCAGAATTTGACTAAATTATCTGAATCAAATCAAATATATATTAAATTTCTAATATATGTATTTCTCCTTTGAAGTCTTTAATACCTATAATGCTGTTATTTTAGTTGGTTTTGTATTCTTAACCATTTTTAAAGGTATCCGAATGATACCGCAGGGCTATATGTGGACTGTAGAACGCTTTGGGCGATATACCCGCACACTAACACCCGGTTTAAGATTTTTAATTCCTTTTATCGATAGCGTCGGTGCTAAACAAAATATGATGGAGCAGGTACTCGATGTCCAGCCACAAGAAGTCATTAGCTCAGACAACGCGATGGTCACTACCGATGCAGTCTGTTTCTTCCAGATCATGGATCCGGTGAAAGCGTCCTATGAAGTGAATGACCTGCCCCGTGCATTACAAAACCTGATTATGACCAATATACGTGCCGTATTAGGTTCAATGGAACTTGACCAAATGTTATCGAACCGGGATAAAATAAACGTCGACTTATTAGACAAGATTGATGAAGCAACAAATCCCTGGGGCTTAAAAATCACCCGGGTTGAAATTAAAGATATTACACCACCACGTGACCTGGTTGAGTCTATGGCAAACCAGATGAAAGCCGAACGTGATAAGCGTGCACAAATTCTTAATGCCGAGGGTGAAAAACAGGCCGCCATTGAAGTGGCAGAAGGTGAAAAACGTGCGCAAATTTTAAAAGCCGAAGGTGAAAAAGAAGCCGCTTTCCGACTTGCTGAGGCGCGTGAGCGTGAAGCAGAAGCGGAAGCAAAAGCCACACACATGGTATCTCAAGCCATTAGCCAGGGAGATCCGCAGGCGTTAAATTACTTTATTGCACAAAAGTACACCGAAACGCTGGGTAAAATTGCAAGCAGTGAAAATGAAAAACTGGTGCTAATGCCGCTAGAAGCATCAAATGTTATTGGCTCCCTTGCAGGAATGAGTGAACTATTAAACTCAGTTAAAAAATAAAAGGATTTAATATGGAATGGTTAACAGAAATATCACCCTGGCATTGGGCATCACTCGGCATTATTTTATTAATTCTTGAGATTTTAGGTACCGCGGGATTTTTAATCGGTTCCGCTATCGCTGCATTTCTTATGTCGGCCATAATTAGTTTTGCACCTGGATTAGATTGGAAATGGCAACTGGCTATCTTTAGTACGACAGCGGCTATTTTTAGTATCATTTATTTAAAACGTTTTGCTAAATTTAATGAAAAATCCGATCAACCTAATCTCAATAACCGGGCAGCGCAACATATTGGTAAACGCTACATATTAAGTGAGAGCATTGTTAATGGTCAGGGAAGAATTCAGGTCGGTGATACATTTTGGAAAATCAGTTGTGATAATGACCTACAAGCATCAACAAATATTGAAGTCACCGGTATTGATGGAATGACACTGATTGTTAAAGCAGCTGAAGATTAAAGTATATATTGTTTAACCGGTTATTGTTGGTTATTGTTGCAAACTCATACATTCACGAATATATTTTTGATTCGCTTCGTAAGCATGTAGTCGACTATCAAATGGCCCCTGGGTTACCCCTTCGCGTGTACAGAAAAACCATTCGGAACCTGTCGAAAAAAACCGGTTTCGTCGGTTAGAAACAGGCACATTGTTTTCACCAGTGCGACGAGCAGTGCTGAAGTCGGCATAATCATAAGCAGCCATCCTATTACCTCCCTGCATATTTATGTTGTTAACACCTTGCTAACATAAAACATAAATAACATTTTGACTTCGGTAATAATTATTACCGCTCCTTGTCAACTCAATTGAGCCACTACAAAACACATTGTTCTGCCCCTCTGTTAATTTAAGATTACGAAGGAATTGCCAAAACAACAATAAGCCGAATTATTCTGGCAAGATAAGTGCTAGCCAGATCACAAAAATAAAAGGGGTAAAAATTGGTTATAAACAATCAACCGGATATTGAGGCTTTGAGCTAAAGGTATTATTACTTTAATCTAAAATTTCATAATTCACTAATAAATAATGACTGCTACCAGGCTCGATAATTACCACATCATCTGCTGCATTAGCAGATTCAACGCACAACATTTCTTTATAGCCATCGCGCCCTAAATCGCCCATCTTATTAGCTACTTGCTTCCATGGATTCCATACAACCGTGGAGTGACTACCCTGTTTGCTAACTTTAATTTTTCTATGATTATCATTGATAATAACGTCATCAGCCGTATCTAAATACACACGATCAACTTCATCGCTAAATGTAATTACCCCATGTTGCATCATAGAATTAAAATCTTTAGTTTTGTCCAGGTATGTTTTATCTTCCAGGCCTGAAACAGTCGTGTTTGATATATCCTTAACTTTAAAATATGTGTGTAATGCCTGGCCAATCACCATATCTTCATTACTGTTATTGCTGGTTACGAGCTCAAGTGTTAATTTTTCTGAAATCGTAATACGATATTCAAGCACAGTGTCTTGTGGCCACATTGATGTTAATTTTTTATCCAGTTTAACTGTTTCCAATTTAAAGCTAACTTGCGTCTTACCTGGGGATAAATTATTAATATCAGTTACCTGCCACATGACGGTACGTGCAAAACCATGGGCAGGGTAAGATGCCTCATTTTCATGTGCACCAAACCATGGCCAGCAAACAGGAATCCCGCCACGTACTGACTTACCAGCAGAAAAGCTTGCCTCTTTTGACAACCAGATCACATCATCCTTAGCTAATGGTTTCCACTTAAGGATATGCGCACCTTGTAAACTAATAATTGCCGATGCTTTCTCATTTTTAACTTCAAGCACGGGGATATCGCCCTCACCAACTTTAAATTGGGCATAACAGCCATTAGTATCAAATGAGAATTTTTTATTTAAACTATTAATATTTTTATCATTCATAATAAATAACTCAGTCTTTTAATATTTGCTTAACATCATTAATATCTTTTCCAATTAATTCATGACGAAGTGTTTCACTGACAGATTCTATTTTCTTCTTTGTGATTTTAGATACAAAAAATAAAGCAAAAAATATCATCAATGCTAAAAAAACCGCCCTGTTTTGTACAACAACAAACTCAAAGACACCTTTAATCATATCTGGCATGTAACTATCCATTTTAACTGCCAGTTCCATCCACAAACCTTCGTTTTTAACATTTTCAGATGGCGTATCCCAAAAATAAAACATATAAACAATAACAGCCAGCAAATATGTCATCTGAAGGTCATATAAGATTTTGCGGAAGCCAACAATTTTTTTAATTTTATTTCTGGCTGCATCCCAGACAGTTGAGTGGCTCAGATCCACTCTTTTGCGATTAGCAGGTATTGCATTATCAACAATATCAAAATCGTCAGGAATATGATTAGGCTTGTAATTTTCGGTTCGATAATTGATTCGTTCAATGACACTATGATGAATTTTAATTCTGCCATCAATCATTCTATCTTTACATCGTTGCCCGATATTTCTCGGATGATAACGATATATCGTTTTAATACCCGCGCGCGAGTCATACATCGTTCCATGTACGTGGCTATTACTAAATGCAGCTTGCAGCGCACCGGGTTTATAAACTAAACCATGATGTTGCGCACGAGTCATCATCCAGTATAGCGGTACCCCGGACATTCCGGAACGTTCATAGCCACCCCCTACATTTGCATGCATCCCGGCAAACCACACCTGCTCAACATTTTCAGCTGTTCGATCTATTGCTCCTTCAATATTTTTTTCCCGCCATACATAGGGCCAAAAGGCTGTTCTTTCATCATCAATTGCCAGCGCCTGACATGCATGTAACACATTGTCTGTTAATTTATAATGATAAAATGAATGCTTGAAGAGGATATCAAATATGGGTTCAAGTGTTGCAAAGGCAGCTTTCAAAAATAGTGTTAATAATCCAGCAGCATCAGTATTTTTGGGAAATCCAAGTGCGACAACCGTATCCCAAACTCCTAGAAACTTAATAGGAATTGCACCCAGTGATTTACCTGAATCATTCTTAAATTTAATAGCTTCTTCAGGATGTTTTTTATGATTTCGATAAGCCTTGTAAGCTTCGGTAACAAGATCATCGAGTTCTTTATTGCGTAAAGTATGGCCATTAACAAGGCCAACTTTACTGATCATTCCGTTACATGCTCTTATCGTTGATGCACCACGACTAAAACCAAAAAAGAACACACGATCGCCTTTACGATAATGACGAGCCAAAAACTTATAGGCGTCACAAACATTTTTTCGAAAACCCAAACCAACAGCGCCGGTAACTGCGCGCCAGTATTTGTTATCTGAGGTCCCTACACCATTGTCATAGAAAACCAGTTGTTTTTCTATTTCAACCCCATCCTGGCATTCACCACTAAATTTATTTGCAACAGCTTTGTACATCGAATAAACATTTGAATCAGGAGAATAGCCACCTTTATTTCCTGTTCCATCAGCACATATAACAATATTTCTTGGTGTTATCATCTCTTCCGTCGCCATAAAGATTCTCCCTGTATCCCTGTTTATTTAAATTTCTTTACGTTATATCCCTTATTTCTTAACTGTTGTAACAACCCATCTTCACCCACCAGGTGTAATGCCCCCACCAATATTATTTCAACCTGTTTATCTCGCAACATCTTTTCGATACGAGGTATCCATTTGTTATTCCTGTTCACCAGCAACGATTGATATGTTTCAGGGTAGTCGCGCATCATATCTGTCAAGCCAATCGATACTAATTTATCTTCATCGCCATTTAACCATGCTGTTTTAAGTGTATCTATCATGCTTTGCATACGTTGCATATCTCTCATTGTACTCAATAGCATGGCATCTTCACTGCCCTGGCCCATAGTACGAATAAATTCCAATTGCTCATCTATCGTCTCAAAGTATTCCCTGGCCTTACCTTTTTTCTTTGCTTTTTGATAAAAGTACTCATCAACCCCGATATCTACCATACCTATCTTTTTAAGTTCCATAACGGTAACAATAAGTACGATCATCTGCGGTGTATATTGCTCAAATGATTCAATCGGAATGTTTCTATCTGCCAGGTATTTTTTTAATGCATAGTAGGTCTCTTTTTTTAAAGTGTTTTTTAATGATTTTCCAGGCGGGTAACTCAGCATGCTGGTCATTTTTTTGCTGTATTCAGGCGTTTTTGCCAGTTCAACGTTTGCTTCCAGAACAAGTTTGTCTGCCTTCTTAAATGCCCGGGTATATTCAGGTGGAAGTGGGTAATCTTCTTTTTTTAAAATATGGATCGTACCGCCTAAATATAATTCATTACCCTTGTTAGAAATTTTCCAGAGTGATGTTTCTGAAATACATATCGCGGGAAAAAACATGATGAAAACAAAAAAATAACGCATAACAACTCCTTGTTTATTCTTATAGTGAAACATTGTTATAGTGAAACATTGTTCTACTAATTCTTAGTTTATGATGTAGCCGGCAAATTATTCAGCGCCTGCGAATAACTTAATCCCTCTATCCCGCTTTTAACCATCGAATTTTTCAATGAATTGGCCAGCGCTGATGCATACACTCGCTGGTAGAAAGGCAATTCACCCAGGTAAAAAGGTAAAAGTGTATCAATAGTTGCTGCCGAATTCATCGCTTGTTCAAATTCATCACGCTTTGTTTCTATATAATTCATTAATGACTCATCTTTTGCGGCATCATCATCAAGCAGTAATGACCATGTAATGTCCTGCTGCATAACACACTCACCGACATATAAGCCAAAACCATTCACTCCCCATTCCGCTGGTGAAATAAGTGATAATTGAAACTGTTGTCCACGTTGATATAACCAGTATTTTTTACCCACCACGGGTTTAAATTGAAACTGGCTGTGTAACACAAACATTGAAGTAAACAACTCACTGCTGATTTGTTGAATATGTTTTGGCGCAACAGGTATTAGTGCACGACTTTGAGCCAAACTTTCTAAAACGGGTACTAAGCCTTTGCCTTGTGGATTTGCTTGTTTTTTCATTTATTCATTAAAAATTAAATTTAAACTTAATGGTAAATCACCCGGTTGCTGATGGATAGCCTGCTAAAAATATAAAAGCACAATAAACCTCTACGCAATTCAGTCGCTTTCCCTGAGGCTAAATTATACTGGTTAATTACTGTGCAACAGGGCCTATTCACAGCAGTTTAAACTTGCGCAATGACAGAATCTGCTCTATCCTAAAGAGAACTTTTAGAGAACATCTAAAGCGCTCTAAATCCCGTAAAACCTTTAAAAAACGTTGCCCTTATGCCAGAAACTACTGCGTCATACTGCTCTCCTATTCCCCCTGATTTGCCCTCAGAGCCGTGGCCACGTGCCATTATCCTGGTGGATATGAATGCATTTTTTGCCTCGGTAGAGCAACACGACAAGCCGGAATGGCGTGGACGTCCCGTGGCTATCACAAATGGCTTGCAAGGCACCTGCATCATCACCTGCTCGTATGAAGCGCGTGCTATGGGCGTAAAAACAGGAATGCGCCTGAAGCAAGCTTATGAAAAATGCCCAACATTAATTCAATGCCCTGCCCATCCTGAACGTTATGCCGAAGTTTCAACTTCAATCATGTCCGCGCTTTACACCATCACACCCGATGTTGAAGTTTTTTCTGTTGATGAAGCCTTTCTTGACGTCACTCGTTGTCAAAAAATTCTGGGAACCCCGCAAGAAATTGCGCAGCTGATTAAACAAACGGTTTATGAAGCATCTGGTTTACTTTGTTCAGTTGGTATGAGCGGAGACAAAACCACCGCAAAGCATGCTGCAAAACAAAACAAGCCAGATGGTTTAACCATTGTTCCACCTTCACAGGCTAAACACTATTTACACAATGTACCGGTAACTGAACTATGTGGGATAAATAAAGGTATTGGTGGTTACCTGGCCGATCGTGGTGTTTTCACTTGTGGTGATATGGCGCAGTTACCGATTAGTGAACTAGGACGTCGCTTTGGCAATATCGGCCGACGTATCTGGAAAATGTGTTCGGGTGAAGATCCAGATAAAGTCACTACCGAAGTTAACACACCAAAGTCAGTTGGTCATGGCAAAGTGATGCCACCTGCTACAGTTGATGAAGATACTCTGCTCATGTATTTATTACACATGAGTGAAAAAGTCGCCGCACGTTTACGTCGCTATAATTTACAAGCAAACCATTTCTTTATTGGCTTAAATACAGCACAAGGCTGGATAAGCACAAAGCCACGCCTGGCAAATCCAACCCAGGATGAGCGCTTGATTTATGGACTGTGTAAAAACTTCCTCAAAGATAATTGGTCTGGTGCCGGAGCGCACCAGGTACAGGTAACGGCGCTTAACCCTCATTCGGTTACCGGGCAACTCTTATTGTTTGATAGTGATAACGACTTAAGCTCAGGTAAAACCCACCATCATGTCATGGATAACATTAACGCGCGTTATGGAGAGTTAAGTTTAGCCCCTGCTCGCTTGCTCAACCGTTCCAGTATGCCAAACGTGATTGCACCTGCATGGAAACCGTTTGGTCTGCGGCAAACCATCGAAAAAACAAAAGACGGTAAGAACTAATGTGCGGCGGTGTTTATTACAATCATGATGGCCAGGATGTGCGTATTTATTTCCCTAATCCAAAAGCAATGCTGCCTGTGATGACTAAAGATAAAAAAATTGATTTATTACCGTGGGGACGACGAAAAGAACAACACGGACATTTGCCCCTGGGTGGATGGGCCAGGCTTGATTCAATATATGCCGGACGTTGGGATAAATGGTTTCCAGTACCGGTTAAATTGCCGGTTAAACAATTTATGGAAAAAGATATTCAGGGTACAAGCCATTGGTTTGATATTACCAAAGGACAGTTTATTCAGGGTTTAATTGCACGCGACAAATATGAACAACGTGTTTATGTTGTCACCATCACACCTGAATTTGAGGATGCAATACACCATCGCTGGCCACGCATTTTATCGGGTTGTTAAGGGTGGCAACGTTGCAGCGGGGGGAGATCAGCTAGCTAATTTTGCAACGTTGCACTTACTACAAGGACAAATTATTAATTTTCTATGCTTGAAATTCTTTAATGTAATTTGTAATGGCTGCTTTAGCATTTTCTTTGCTTTGATATGGCCCCTGGTCTAATCCTTCCCGGGTACTAAAATACCAGCGAGTGCCAATCGCAAATAAACGGTCTACACGAAATCTAACCTGCATTATATCTTCGCCTTTACGTGCTAAGCCTGTATTGCCCTGTTCTTTCATATCTAAACCACTTTGGTTATGTTCAGATTGAATTTCCGTTTCCAATGCAAGATGAGTTAAATTCATATGCTCTACTCCTAGAACTTTTGTAGCGTTACAACAACTTGATTCATATTGAATCATTGCAGAGCAATCAAAGAGCTGCTTCCCAGCCAGTCATCATGCATATAGGTAAACTTTAGAGCGCGAGAAGAAACTTTTATGTGAGAATTATCACTTTTCTTAGAAAAAAAACTGACAATTACTGTGAGTAATTTATAATTTCTGTATATTAGGGCCAACCCGTGGAATAACGGGTAAGTGTATAATTTTTTTAAATATTTTATACGCAACCATAATATACACATACAAATACTAAGATATAAGATGATAATGAATTATGACTGAAACCACGAAGATTACGCCCACTGTTATTAGTGGAATTGATGTTTTTCGCGACCTTTCACTCAGTGATTACGAATCATTATCACATATTCTTAAAGCGCATAATTACCAACCTGAACAACACATCATTACACTCGGTGAGGATACTCAGGATGTATATTTTATTATCAGCGGCAAAGTTCGTATAACTACTTTCACCTCTGGCGGCAAAGAAGTCACTTTTCAGGATATGAAAGCTGGCCAAATGTTTGGAGAACTTTCAGCAATAGATAGTCAGTCACGTTCAACAAATGTAGTCGCCTTATCTCAAACATTACTCGCCAAAGTATCATCAAAAGCTTTTTTCAATATTTTACGTGACTACCCCAAGGTGAACGAACATATATTACATCAACTAACAGGTTTAATTCGCAAATTGGGAGACCGCATTGTTGAATTCAGCACCCACTCGGTAAAAAATCGTATCCATGCAGAACTATTAAGACTAGCTACTAATAGTGGTATTGAAAATAACACTGCTGAAATAACACCTGCCCCTGCTCACCTGGATATCGCCAATCGAATTAGCACTCATCGCGAAGCCGTCTCACGTGAACTTAGCGAATTAAACAAAAACGGTATTATAAAACGCGGAGAAAGAAAACTATTGATACAGGACATAGCCAAACTTAAAAGCCTGCTCAACCCACAAAACCAGGAAATATTATAACTGACAAAAATAGTTTATTGTCTAATATATAACGGATGTAGTAATCCCACTACTGCTAAAAAGCAATATCAAGAATTAGCTACCAGTTAAACTATTAGCTATATAACTAAAAGCAATAAATTTTTCCGCTAATAATCAC
>CAMYJG010000019.1 GCA_947258695.1 uncultured Ectothiorhodospiraceae bacterium
ACGTTATGTGTAAAAGGAAAATCATGTATCGAGTATTTTTAATATCTCTATTTTTAGTTTCATCTGCTGCGCATGCTTCAAACATTACAGAACTAGAGAAAAGAAATATTGCTGATGTAGAAAGACCAAATGGGAAAAACATTGAAATGGAAGTTGTAAAAAATTTCTGGGGAGACGCTAAATTCATGATGCAGTGTGTACCCCCAGGCTCCCCCATTCACGAACCATTTACTATTTATATAGAAATACTAAAAACAGGTAAAATCGGTCAGCTAGCATTTACACTAGATACTAAAGCAACAAAATGTATTGAATCTTTTGTCAGAAAAAAACAATTTATAAAGCCAGAAAATCCTTTTGTAGCTAAAATCAAACTGAGCTTTAAAGAATGAAATTAAAAACACATAACAAGTCGTTTAACTACGCAGGTTTTTCAAACCTGCCGGACTCTCAAAAGCGGCGCTCTCGCTTGCTTTTTCGAGCCCGTTAACTCAATCGTTAGGCAACACAGGAGATGGAATTTGTTTAAACATTTAATTCTAGCAAGTACATTAGCAGCCATGTCTTTTTCAATACATGGAGATACAAATGAATGGGATATTGCAGAGTCTAAAATAAAAAGGCTATCTCCAGATATATTTTCAAAACTACCATCTAATATTAAAAGTGATCTGAAAAACAATGGTTGTAAAATCCCACAAACATATATAACCAACAATCCACACAATGTTATATCTGGATCTTTTGAAAAAAACGGGCAAATTGATTGGGCTGTGCTTTGCTCCGTGAAAGGAAAATCGACGATTCGAATATATTGGGATGGTAAATTAGATCAACTTGTAGAAATTGAGCCATCTAAAGATCGAAATTGGCTACAAGGTATTGGCGGTGGAAAGATAGGCTTTAGTCGGTTTATAAGTACAGTTGGAAATGATTTTATCATAAGGCACTATAAGAATTATGGTGGAACGAAACCGCCAGCTCAACTTCATGATGGAATTGATGAATCTTTTACTGAAAAAGCATCTTCAGTACATTACTACCACGAAGGTAGCTGGTTAAATCTTTCTGGGGCTGACTAGCGCAATCACAAATGCCTAACAAGAAAATTAACTTCGCGTGTTCCACACGCCGGACGCCGGAAAGCGGCGCCGGTTATTAAAAACGTTATGTGTAAATAAATTAAAAACATATATGCGTGCTATTGCGAACAAAGAGGTAGCTGAAGTATTCAGTAAATACCCAAGTAAAATTAGAAAAAAATTAATGCGTCTACGTCAATTAGTCCTAGATACAGCATCAGAAACTGAAGACGTAAAAGATATACAAGAAACACTGAAATGGGGTGAGCCAAGTTACCTGGTAAAGGGTGGCAGTACGATAAGAATGGATTGGAAAATATCAAAGCCAAATGAATATGCCCTATATTTCAATTGCAAAACAAAATTAGCAGACACATTTAAAGAACTTTATGGAGATAAGCTAAATATTGATGGGAATCGAGCCATTATATTTCACGAGAATGATGAGATACCAATTAAAGAAATAAAGCATTGTATTTCTCTTGCTCTTACTTATCATAGTATTAAACATTTACCATTGTTGGGCGCATGAAAAAAGCACATAACAAGCCGGTCAAGTCGCTCACTACGGTCGATGGGACGCAGCTCCGCGCCCCTTATGGCTATGTTATACGCTAAAAGGAATCGATAGTGAGTAAAGCAATAGCGTTATTCGCAAGCGCAAGAAGAAATGGTAATACAGGCCAATTTATAGACTGGATAGCTAGCATTCTGGGTATACAGATCATCGATCTCACGGATAAAGATATTACTCCTTACGATTACGACCATAAAAATATCAATGATGATTTTATCCCTGTAATGAATCAGTTATTGGGATATGACAAAATCATTTTTGTAACACCCGTCTATTGGTATGGACCCAGCGCACAAATGAAAACATTTATAGATAGAACATCGGATTTTTTAGATGTAGAAGAATTAAAAGATATAGGTCGGAGCCTAAGGAATAAAACTGCTTACATTGTGTGCACATCAATTAGTGATGATGCTGACAGTTCGTTTATTAATTCATTTAAAAACACATTTGAGTATCTGGGAATGAACTATGGTGGATATATTCACGCAAACTGTGAAAATGGGTATAAGCCGGACAAATATAAAGATGATGTTGACAAATTCATTAGCTCAATTTAACAAAGAAAAAGCGTATAACAAGTCGCTCGTTCGGACGCACAGCTTAAACGTTATATGACGAATTAAAGGAATAATTTATGAAATTTGATAGCCCGATACCAATATTAAGAAGTTTTGATGAAACTAAAGCAAAAGAGTTTTATGTAGATTTTCTTGGTTTCAATATAGATTGGGAACATCGCTTTGAAGATAACTTCCCCCTATATATGCAATTATCGAAAGACGGCTGCATTATTCATCTTTCCGAACATCATGGAAACAATATAAAAATGCAAAACCGGGAATTCAAGATATGCCTTGGGGTACTCGTGATATGGCTATCTCAGATCCATTTGGAAACAAACTCATTTTTAATGAAGAAAAGAACACATAACAAATCGTTTAACTATAATACTGTAACTGTCTTCAGTTTATAAGGGTCTATAATATGCGTGCTATTTTTATGCTACTCACGATGCTTCTCACCTTACCGGTTATGGCAGGGTCACCGAAAGGTTATCCTTTTCAATCGTTTGACAAAGCAATGCAACAGGCACAGGCCGAGAATAAAACGCTATTCGTTTATTTTGGGCGTTACGGATGCGATTATTGTGAAAAAACCAATAAAGAAGCTTTTTCTGATAAACAGATACGCGAATCGTATAGCAAAAACTATGTATTAGCTTACGTCGATGCGGAAAGCGGTAAACGCTTACGCTTACCCAGTGGTGAGCGAGTCACCGAACGTGAAGTTGGTACGCGTTACAATGCCTTTGTCACTCCCGTGTTTACCTTTATGACAGCCAAAGGCCAGCCACTATTACGACTTGTAGGTGTGCAACGCATCGTGGATCTGCGTGAGGCAGATAAAAAAGTACAACAGGCGCTGAAAAAAGTGGCTAAACCATGAGATTACAAATAGTCGGGCTCGGATTACTACTGATTTTTTCTTCTTTATCGGTACATGCTCAACCCTGGGAATTTGATAAACCTGTCGAAGTGACATCGACACAGGGTGAAAAGATCTTTCATCATCTTGAATCTTCTGGCCGACATAACATTGCGATTTCCGCTGCTACAGTTGCTGTAGCCTGGGAAGATGATCGCGACGGTACACCAAGGGTGTACCTGGCGCGTAAGAGTCGTGACAAACAGGAATTTACAAAGGAAGTAAAAATCAGTGGCAAAGGAGAAGCCTACGAACCGTCGTTGCTGGCATTAAATAACAATCGGTTTGTTCTGGCCTGGGAAGAAGACAGCCGAATTCATTTACGAGTTGTTACCCCGACCAAGCTAGGGCCGACTATTATCCTGGGTAAAGGCGAAGCCGTACAACCTAGCCTGACTGTACATGAACAACAATTGTTACTTGTGTATTCACAGCGTGAAGGTCGCTATGGCCGCATCTTGATGCAACGCATTGAGATTGATAGAGATACGTTACACTTAAAACAGGGCTGTGCAGTGGATGCTGAACCAGCAAAAGATGAACAACTCTATCCTGCTGTTGTCGCTGTTGATGATCGCGTTATTGTAAGCTGGGAGGATCGCCGCCCGGGACATACCATCATAATGGCAGCGCAAAGTCATGATCGTAATTCGTGCCGTTTTGATTCACCACAACGCATTAGCGAACGATTGTCTAGACAACGTCGTTTGCCTTTTGGAAAGGGACATGGTGTTTCACGCGTTGCTCTCACTGCATATGGCCCCGGCAAGATACTCGCTGTCTGGGCAGATAAGCGTGATTTTCGTGAAGGCTATGATATTTATGCTGCCCATTACCTGCCTGGTAAAAAACAATTGTTCGGCCCCAACATTAAAGTACAGGACAGTTTTGGTGGTGTTGCCCAGCAGTGGCATGCCACTGTGGCAGGTGATGCTTCTGGCAGGTTGGTTGTCGGCTGGGATGATAATCGAGATGGTAATGCCAACATTATGCTGAGTTGGCCCGAAGCTGAGGACTGGAGTGATGATATCGCCGTACCAGGCGCAGATGGTAAAGGGGAACAAAACCACCCTACCATTAGTCTCGACAAGGATGGTAATTTGCACCTGGCATGGATTGAACGTACTACTATTGGTGGACCGACTCGGTTGTTCTATCTATTGGGCAGGGTCGTAAAGTAATATAGCAACTAAATAAACGTAGTTGGACCCTTTTTCTAATAGTAGAGACAAACACATAATTCAAACGTTAGAGTTAATAGAAAAAAATTTGAAAAAAAATCCATGCGTACTCTATTATTAGTTACATTTTTATTATCGACCTTTAATGTATTTGCCAATGACTTTTTGTGGGAAAAATTACAACAAGATGAAAATATGATTGTGCTAATGCGCAACTCAGAATCAAGCGGTAATAATGATGGTAGAAATATGCTTGTGTGGGATAAAACAGGGAACTGCAAAGGAGAAAGCAGATTAACTAAAAAAGGGAAAACACATGCAAGAAAGATTGGACAGGCATTCACTAAATATAGAATTAAACCACTCGTAATAAGTTCGCCGATGTGCCGGTGTAGTGAAACGGCAAAAATAGCTTTTAAAGAATACATTACAGCCCCCGATTTACGACAATCAGCACTGACGAATAGCCAGCAACAGGAAAAATTCCAGGCTAAAACAAAGACCCTGCTTCGTAAGCATCGCGGGAAAACTCCCATCGTTTTCGTTAATCATCGACCAAATATAGATTCATTAACGATGGAGTTGCTCGGTTTAGGCGATCTTTTGCTTGGCACTATCAATAAGCGTGGTGAAATAGATGTAATAGGTACAATTCACGTGGAATTATGAGACTATTAACTTACAATGACTTCAAGTGTGTTGAAGCTAAACCACGATACTGTTTTTGACGGCACTGACAAAACATTAACTGTATAAAGACGAATGGAAATATCAATACCTACAGCACTTAAAGGACTTTCTGCTTCTGGCTCTGCTGCGAAATCGATTACAAGCTGGTGGAAGAAATCCAAAGGCGATTCCCGTTCACTGATTGGTGAACTAAAAGACATCTTGCTCTATCTCGATATGGTCGCGACGGATGACGTTCCTCTCGCGGATGTTATCGATAAGCTTACTGTCTCTGAGTATAAGCGCTTATCTAAGGAAGGCTTCAATTTCAATAATCTTAAAAAATCAAAAATCGCTAAATACGCATCACTCCAGGGCACCGACCTGATGAAATGGGGAGGAAAAGAAACAGAAGAGCTTATTATCTCGATCTATGACAAAGTCAACGAACTATTAATAAAATTTCCGCATGTCGGGCGTAACAAGAAATATAGATGGGGAGTACGAGTGAATAATATTCGCAAAAGAATATGGTTGTTGTTGAAACATGTTAACAGTTAACAATCCTACTTTGTGATGTTTGAAATTTCTTTTTGCCACTCTAACAGTCTATAATAACTATTAAATTAAGGAGAGATTGGCATGAAATCATTCTTCCGCGAAAATCCTACCATCGCCTTTGGCCTGGGTTTACCGCTATTACTCGTTATCGTATTCCTGCTGATTTCGGGGATACCCACTCTATTGGTAGAGCCGCCGAAATACGATGTGCTTTACGCGACTCAATATTACAATTATCAAAATGGTGTACAGATATCCGTGGTCGACCAGAAAGTGAAGGTTATCCACCAGGGTAATTTAAACAACCGGCAAAAACCACGTCTCTGGCGTTACAACCCGAAAACCGGGGCAGTAAAAGAAATCAGTATCATACTCCCACCTGGCCTGGCAGCGGCTGGAAAAAAACCAGTTAATCCAAAAGACGCTATCAAAACTACCGAGATCAATGTTCCCGATCTTGAAGGCCTGACCATTAATTCTTATAGCATTGCACCAGATGGTTATGAATTTAGCGTTGGCCGTGGGCGTTATTCGGGTGATGTTTTCAGTGGTATATTTTATTCTTCACGCTATCGCAATGCTGCTGTACTAACGAAAAATGGTCGTAGTATCCGTCTACCAAAAGTTGTTGGTCGATATTATAGTAATAACACTCGTTTCATCGGCTGGGTTGTATCGCCATGATTTCTTTGATTATCCTCATTGTCATTATCTTGCTGATTGGCGGTGGCATATGGGGCTGGCCATTGGTAGCGGGTGCGCTTGGTCTCTCAAGTGTCAACGATAAGACCAGTGCGCTGAAGTATATAACGCAACTGATGAATACATATGATATTACACCTGCCGAAGTAGAATCAGATTTTAATGCGCAGGATAAAACGCAAGCTGAACCCAGCCAGCGTAGTAAGGGCGACATCGCCAAGACATTATTTACTTATCTCGGCGCCATTTTTATTCTCGCGGGCATTAGTACTTATATTGGCATGTTCTGGGATAGCATGGGCAGTGCGATGCGGATTTTTGTCACGCTCGGCGTTGGTTACGTTCTTCTCGTGGTATTGCTTTCTGCTTTGCATGAAAAAAAATATCCAAAGCTTATCCTGCCACTGACGCTTGCCTGTGTAGTCATGATGACCAGTGGCTGGTTTGTACTCATTCACGAGTTTTTCCCACGCAGCGATAACTGGCATAGTGCTGTGCTTTTTGTGTTTGGCATAATGGCACTTCAATTTGGTGCTCTGTTTGGTAAATACCGACTCACGGTGCTGGCATTTGCCTCACTGTTTTTTGTTTATGGGTTTATCCACGTTGGTCTCGACAAGATTGGTATCTCGTTGACTTTTATTGCCATTGTTCTCGGTACCTCGTTGTTCCTGGTGGGTAGTGCACTTGAGAAAACATCACATCGTGTACTGGTGGAGCCTGCTTTATTGATTGCAACCTGTTGGTTAAACGCCGGGCTGTTTGATCTTGTAGCGGATAATACTGCGCCCAACTGGGCAAGTCTGATCATTGGTGTGAATGTAATGTTAACCGCTTATGGTTTACATAAGGCAGCGCGTTATCCACGTCTTTCAGGTCTTGGCTATTTCTTTGGTTCGATCCTGGCCTATACGGGTTTGTTCGACCTGGTACAGGGTACAAGCATCGAAATACTTTATCTTGCAGTAACGGCATCTATTCTTTATGCCTGCGTGGTATTACAAAGTCGAGCACTGTTACTCACCACGGTCATCGCAATGCTTTCCTTTATTGGTTATTACTCGGCAGAACACTTTGCAAATTCACTGGGTTGGCCGGTAACCCTGGTACTTATGGGTGTAGCGTTCTTAAGTGTCGGCACTATTGCCATTAAGGTAAAACAACGTATCTAACTTTGTATAAATCACTAAACATGTCATTTAGTTCTATAAAAAAACAGACTACGTTAGTTGATTATGAAAATTGAAGAAGCTAAAGCATTAGTTGAAGATTACCTTCGCAAGTCTGAAATAGAAATTAATAATTTCGGTTCATCATTGCCTAATTATAAAAACCCGAATATTAAACTTCGGATAATAAATGAAGAAACTGAAGAGCACGATTTTGGCTGGGTGTTCTATTACAACTCGGAAGAATTTCTTCGAACCGGTAATGTTGAACATTCATTAGTCGGCAATGCGCCCTTAATCGTTGACCAGAAATCCAAAATGATAATAGAAACAGGTACCGCGCAGGCTACTGACGTTTATATTAATAATTATAAAAAATATGGCGACCCACATTATGAAAGTGACTAGTCACCTAACGAACTAATTTTTTTAGTAACACAACGCTGTAACTATTATTTATGGCCATTAATAAAATGACATTCACTTAGCAGGAGGCTATATGCAATTATTATTAGGTTGGATATTGATTATATTTCCAGGTCTTTTATATCTTGGACAGCTCATATCTTCTGTCAATTTTCCTCTTGCACAAAAACTGGGCTTACAAGAAAACCCCAATGAAGCTGATCGCTTGTTACAACGAGCAGAGCGCTATGTCGCCTACTGGGATCTCATCACCCTACTATGGCTCCCACTCGCAGGCATTCTTATGGTCATTGATTATTTAAACTGGCCGCTATTTGCCTTATTCGGTGGTGCAATCTATTTCGATACGGCTGGTCGAGAGGCTGCTAAAAATTTAAGCTTTAAACATGAGGGCATACGAATAGGGGCAGAGAAACAGCGGCGCTTATTTTTTTCGACCTATATAATCATGGCACTGCTGGCGATTATTGTTATTGCCTATTCAATAATGGAAATGTCCATTGCCTTTTAGGCTTAAAGCACATGCTTATTATTATTTACAATTATAAATTGTACGGCAATTTATTGCGAAAAATCATTATGTGACTGCTTGCTCATAGCACGTCTTCCCCCCTTCAAAAATCCTTATTTACGCCGCTATTACTATACGATGTCGGTTTATACGTTTACCAAAAATGAATTTTGAGGCTAATCAACAATCTCTGCTTACCTTCCGGGTTGGCCCGGTGCTGTGCTGTGCCCCGAGTTTTCCGGTTAGAAGTATTGTCACGCCACCAAAATTGACCCATCCACCAGGCAGTAATACCTCGCAACCCGGTATTTTTAAGCATGGTTCGCATATTGTTAAGGTGTTGGACTTACGTCAAAAGTTTGGGGTTGAGTTAGCAGAACAAACCCAGCCGGGTAATTTGATTATTACCATTTTTAAAGAAGAGAGCTTTGCCTTTTGGGTCGATCAAATTCTTGATGTCTTTGATTTTCCAACAAGTGGCTGGGGAGACTTACCAGCAGCAATACCCCGTGGCGTATTTAGCCGTACTTTATTGCTTAATAAAAAAATTCATCTCTACTCAGAGTTTGAAAAGCTGGCAACCATTAATGACCTGGGATATTTGAAACATTATATTCAGCAACTAAAAGAACAATCGACTGAAAAAAAAGCGGTTACCAAAAAAGAAAGGCCTACCGTTAGGAATACAGGACAAACGAACGCTAAATCGTTAACCGAGAAAGAGCCAGAAAAAATTAGTCCGGCAGCGGTTTCCAAGGTTACTGATAACACTGCATCGACAGCATCGACAGCATCGACAGCATCGACAGCATCGACAGCATCGACAGCAAAAAATACACCTTCATCACAGGTTAATCCAACTTTATTTGGTAGAAAAAAAGAACCCTCTAAACCTATTACAACTTCGACATCGACTGCCTATAAAAAACCAGCAGCGACAATTACTGAAAAACCCAGACCATCTGTTAGCGCTCAGAAAAATACTGTTATACCGCCATCAAGTGCAACTCAAAGTAATACCTTTACTACTGATAAAGCGAACAGCCCTGATAATAATATCAACCAGGATTCAGCTAACTCGTCAGGGTTCGGCCTATTGCTTTTCTTTTTTATTCTGCTGGGTGCCATCGGCGCCGGTATATATTATCTGCTTGCAGAACCAACTAATGTAGTTAAATATAAAAAAGTAACACCAATACAATCGACAACCACTCAATATACCGAGACGACGGTTATTCCGCCTGTTGTAGATTCTAGCTATGATGAAGTTGATGCAGTCAGTGAGCCCGTTCAAGAAACCTTCTCCACTTTAACCGAGGATGAAGTAAATTCAGCTGACATTGATGAAGATGAAACCATTGCAGAAGCAAGCTCTCTAAGTGAGGCTAATGTTTCTCAAGAAATAATAGCGCCCATTGATATTGATGACAGTTCAACCATTGAATCTCAAGCTGAAACAACAACACTCAATGAGACTGAGCTCGAACAAACTGACAGTTCATCTTACCGGGCTGACATCACCTCGATTGATAATGAAATTACAATTACTCTGCATCAACCTAGCCCTGACAAACTCGCTGCTACCGAGGAAAAGGTCTTACCTTTAGAAAGCGAACAAATCGAGGAGAGTAAAATTGAAGAAAAAGTCGCTGAGCCTGCCCCAGTTAAAGAGCTTAAAGCGGAAGAGATTAAAAAAGATATCGAGAAAAAAATAACCTATAAAGAAGTTATTCATGTTGTGGTGAAAGGCGACACTTTGTGGGCGATTGCAAAAAAATACGTCAACAACCCCTTCCTCTATCCAGAGCTGGCCCGATTAAGTAACATTAAAAATCCACATCGTATTTATCCCGGTAACCGTGTCAAAATACGTTTTGTAAAAAATTAACCCTGTTGATATTCACCCACCCGTTTGAGGCTTTTTCATGTTAACCGTGGCAGATTTACCCGCGCAGGCGCTACAAAATTTACTCGATCGCTATTCAATTATTGTTAAAACCGTGCCCAATAATGAACCAATTCCCGGTAGTTTTTGGGGGGATTCTGAGGCTGGGATAATTGAAAATATGCTCTATGTCCGCCCTGAAACCCCCGTACATTCGGCGTTACACGAGGCCTGCCACTATATTTGCCTGGATTCAGCCCGTCGTGATGGTTTACACACTGATGCCGGGGGCGATTATGACGAAGAAAATGCGGTTTGTTACCTGCAAATATTACTGGCCGCTAAACTTTCTGGTTGCTCTGCCGATACATTGATGAAGAACATGGACAGCTGGGGCTACACATTTCGACTGGGATCAGCATTGGCCTGGTTTGAAGATGATGCAGAGGATGCCCGGCAGTGGCTATTAAAAGAGCAATTAATTGATCAGGACAATCAACCAACCTGGCAATTGCGGCAATAATGGAGACAGGAAAAAAATGGCTTTCGATAACATAACTAACTATTTTGAAAAACTCGTTTTTGATTCGCTACAAAAATTAATA
The DNA here is from genome assembly GCA_947258695.1 of uncultured Ectothiorhodospiraceae bacterium. Classification (GTDB taxonomy): domain Bacteria; phylum Pseudomonadota; class Gammaproteobacteria; order UBA6429; family Thiohalophilaceae; genus JAGLTQ01. The sequence continues at coordinate 10,857 of CAMYJG010000019.1, forward strand.
GCGGATGGTCAGTTAGAAAATGATGAAGATTTTTTGGGTGATATTGCCTGTGTCGCACTCAACCAATTGCCTTCACGTTATGTTCGCCACAATGTCGATATGGTTTTTTACATGACTCTTGAAGAAAGAGAACAAAACCAGGTCATTGTTGATGATGCCGTCATCACCGCGATTGACTATGTGCAGAAACATCGCCATAGCGAACGACCTGAAACGATCAATCAATAAATTTTAATGAGAGACTATGACTGAAAACAACCCAATTTATGATACTCGCGTTGAAGTACAAACGAGTTATATTTCAGATCAGTCTGAGCCGGATGACCAGCGTTTTGTTTTTTCGTACACCATCACCATTGAAAACCATGGTGAAATTCCCGCGAAACTTTTAAGTCGCCATTGGTATATTACTGATGCCGATGGCAATGTACAGGAAGTTGAAGGTGACGGTGTGGTTGGCGAACAACCGCATTTAAAACCCGGTGATGGTTTTCGTTATACCAGTGGTACTGTTTTAAAAACACCGGTGGGTAGCATGCACGGTACTTATCACATGCTTGCCGATGACGGCACAGAGTTTGATACACCGATAGCTCCTTTCACCCTATCTATTCCTCATTCTTTACATTAAGACTTGCGGCTACTCTTTTTTTGCTAGACACTTAGGTCTATGGCTACCTATGCAATTGGTGATCTACAGGGCTGCTATGAATCCCTGTTAGCATTACTCGAAAAAATTCATTTTGATAAAACAAAAGATACCCTCTGGTTTGCCGGTGACCTTGTTAACCGTGGGCCTGATTCATTATCCTGTTTACGTTTTGTTAAATCACTCGGCGACAGTGCCATTACGGTACTGGGAAACCATGATCTTCACTTGTTAGCCATTGCAGCAGAACATAAAAAAAATAATGACAAGGGAATTAAAAAAATTCTGAAAGCAGAAGACTCCCTGGACTTACTGCACTGGTTAAGGACTCGACCACTAATTCATCATGATAAAAAATTAGCTTATACCATGGTACATGCGGGGGTTTACCCAAAATGGAGTCTGAAAAAAGCATTGTCTTACGCCGATGAACTTCAGCAAGTACTCGCAAGTGACAACTTTATTGATTTTATTCATAACATGTACGGCAATAAGCCTGCGAAATGGAAAAAGAGCCTTGCAGACTGGGACAGGTTACGTTTTATCTGTAACGCATTTACCCGCATGCGTTACTGTTATGACAATGGAAAACTGGATTTCAATCGTAATGATACACCACAGGTAGAAGCCTCTGATCTAGTTCCCTGGTTTGATGTCCCGGAGCGAAAAATGAAAAATGAAAAAATCCTGTTTGGTCACTGGTCAACCCTGGGGCTGCTAAAAAGAAATGATGTTTATGCGCTGGATACCGGTTGTGTCTGGGGGGGGAATTTGACCGCGTTACGAATTGATAGTGAAGAGCCGGAGTACATCAGTATAAACTGCCAGAGTGAGGCGAACCCGGCTGATTATATTTAATAATATTAACAGGTCGATTCACACTTTAAGGTTGGTATTGTCTCTTCTATATTTTTCAGCGTCTTCACTTCGTTATAACAATACTCTGAGCAGTGTCCTTTTTTATCCGGTACGCAAATAAATATTTCTGCCTGGCAAGCGTCTTTTAACTGGCAGCCTTTCTTTACCGCGACCCAATCGGTAAAACCATCTTTATTTAAATCTTTTTTATAACGGGGTGAAGGCCATTCAGTTTTCTTTGCACCGTACATGTCTTCAAGCATATAGCGAATATCATCAGGCACATCTTCATTTGCGGCCAACAACTGCGATGAAAGCAAAGTCAACAATGTAAAAAGTATCGTGCGCGATATCATCTTATTTTCTGTCTAATACAATAAAACTATGTGCATAACGATTTTTGTCATCGCTTTTATGATCGATTTTTTCAACCCTGTTCCAATCCTTGTTGTCTATTTCCGGGAACCAGGCATCGCCATCCAGTTGTGCATGCACAAAGGTTAAATATAACCTGTCTGCCCTGGGTAGCATTTGTTCATAAAACGAGGCGCCACCGATAATCATAACCTCATCTACATCACCCACAGCTTTGATGGCATCTTCAACTGAATGAACCACGATACTGTCTTCGGCCTGGTAGTTTTCATCACGCGTGATAATAATATTGGTTCTGCCGGGTAATGGCTTGGCACCAAATGATTCAAATGTTTTACGCCCCATTACAATAGGTTTGCCCATGGTGTTCTGGCGAAACCATTTCATATCATTCGGTAATTTCCAGGGCAGGGTATTTTTTATGCCAATAACTCGATCTTCGGTCATCGCGGCAATCATCGATATCTTCATTAAACCGCAACAACCCCTTTAATGTGTTCATGCGCTTCGTAACCCACCAGTTCAAAATCATCAATGGTGAATGCAAAAATATCTTTCACCTCTGGATTGATTTTCATGGTGGGTATCGGAAGTGGATCACGACTGAGTTGTAACTCTGTTTGTTCCATGTGATTCGAATATAAATGCGCATCACCAAGGGTATGAACAAAATCTCCCACTTCTAAGTCACAGACCTGGGCAATCATCATGGTCAGCAATGCATAAGAGGCAATATTAAAAGGCACACCAAGAAAAATATCGGCACTGCGTTGGTATAACTGGCAAGACAGCTTGCCATCAGCCACATAAAATTGAAAAAAAGCATGACAAGGTGGTAAAGCCATACTTTCAATTTCACCAACATTCCAGGCGCTGACAATTAAACGTCGTGAATCTGGGTTATTTTTTATTTGCTCTACTACCTGTGATATCTGGTCGATGTGTTTGCCATTGGCCGTCGGCCATGAACGCCACTGCGAACCGTAAACCGGGCCCAGGTTACCCTCTTCATCGGCCCATTCGTCCCAAATCCGGACTTTGTTATCTTTTAAATATTTAATATTGGTGTCGCCTTTCAAGAACCAGAGTAGTTCGTGAATAATTGAGCGAAGATGGAGTTTTTTGGTAGTGACAACGGGAAAGCCCTCTGCCAAGTTAAACCGCATCTGGTAGCCAAATACGCTTTTGGTTCCTGTGCCGGTTCGATCTTCCTTTTCGATACCGTTATCCCTGACATGCCGCATTAAATCTAGATACTGCTTCACAAATAGCCCCTTCTATCTCAATTTTTTCAGGCTACATTATATGCTGAATATGCAGGCAGGACACATAGAAAACGCGGACAAAAAAAAGCCGGATGTCTTAATCCGGCTTCTATTTTTTGTATTGCCAATTAATCGATTTCCTCGGGAATCGGCCATACGCCACCCGCAAGCTGGATAAAATATTCTTCATAAACGTAGGGTAAATCCATTAGCTTGCCAAAGCTGTGTTTTCCAAACATGTGTAAATCCGGAAAATTGATGGCCAGGCGGAAATGGGGATGCATCATAAAGACCCGTTTACCAGAAACCATGATTTCATACGGCAAATGGGCACTGCGGCGCAGTTCTTTGCTATCAATAATATCCATAACAAAGCGATCATTGAGGAATTTCTGGTCTTTGGTGTCATTCTTCAGGCTGACCCCAAAAACAGACTGCTGCTTACCCGGGACATTGATGCGATAGACTTTTTTCATGTCTTTCAGCTCTCGGCCAAATCCTCTCTCTACAAACTGGAGTGCCGCTTTGTGTGACTTGTGCTCGGCCAGCTCCATAAAGCCATTAAAGCCTTCTAAACCAAACGCATAGTTGTAATCACCTAGCTCACGCGAATCGATACCCTTGCCACCAAAATCTTTCACGTAACCCAGTGTTTTCGCGAGTTTTGTTCGGGTCGAGCTGAGATAATCTTTCATATTGTAGGCAATGCCGATATAAGTGGGATTGTTATGCACAACCTGCACATCCTGGGCATATTGAGTAATTGAAACGCGAAGTGCTGCGCCAAAACCACCATACTTGCTTTTTTTGGCCGCTTTTAATAATGCGTTGTCGGTAATAATAAAGATTTTCGTGTTTTGATAAGGCTCATAAACACCAACAATCTGGTAGCCAGCATCGACGAGCTGTTTTGTTACCTTTGTCGATACCGTGGCAATTTGTGAATTTGAGTAGATTTTTGCCAGGCTAAACGGCTTCAGTAAGATGGCTTTTTCTTCAGCATATGCCGTGTTCAGGAGCAGCGCCAGGATCATGAATCCGATTGCGCTAATTTTCATCTGCAAATACTTCATAGTTAACAATCCCTTTCATAAATTAATAACATGAAGTTTGCTCTAATTAAGCAACTCATTATGTACGTTTCGTTACATATAGGGGATTTCACCTAGGTATTTTGCAATGTTTAACATTTCAATGAGTTTTTCCTTATTTTTTGTAGGCAAGCCAGATCATTGCGAGTCCGGCAATGATAATGGGCACTGTTAACATCTGCCCCTGGGTCAGCCAACCCCAGGCAATGTAGCCTAAATGTGCGTCCGGCACCCGTACAAATTCTACGAGGAACCTGAAAATGCCATAACCGATAAAGAACACCGAGATGGTCGCCATACGGGGGCGTGGTTTTGCGCTAAACCACCACAAAATGACAAACAAAACCGCCCCTTCGAGAAAGGCTTCATACAATGGATTGGGGTGGCGTGGTAATTTATCGGCAGCAGGAAAAATCATTCCCCAGGGTAAATCGGTTGGCTTGCCCCACAGCTCACCATTTATAAAGTTACCAATGCGTCCAAACCCCAGCCCCAGTGGAATTAGTGGTGCACCGAAGTCCAGGATATTGAAGTAGCCTTTTTTATATTTACGATTAAATAAGACCATGGCGAGCATTACACCCAGCATGCCACCATGAAACGACATACCACCTTGCCAGACCTGAAAAATCATCAAAGGATCATCAATAAAGTCAGAGAAGGTATAAAAGACGACGTACCCCACCCTACCACCGAGTATGACGCCAAGCCCGCCATAAAAAAGTAAATCGTCAATTTCTACATTATTCCAATCCTGGTACTGACGCCGGGTTTGCAAACGCGCCAGCCACCAGGCGCTGACAAATGCCAATACATACATCAGGCCATACCAGTGTATGCCCCAGCCAAAAATTGAAAAGGCAACCGGATCAAAGTTAACGACCATTCTTTTTAACTCCGTGGGTGATATGGCAAATAAATGACTTAAGATAATCAGTTTCTTTCATTGCCGGGTGTACCGGGTGATCAGCACCCTGGTGTCCTTGCTCTAAAACCCGGCAAGTCACATCAGCCAGGTAAGAGGCTTGCCTGATTTCATTCTGTAATTGTTCACAACTAATATGATAAGAACAGGATGCAGACACTAAGATACCTTCATGTTTCACCAGGTTCATTGCCAGTCGATTAATCCGGCGATAGGCAAGTGATCCTTCTTTTAAATCTTTTCGGCGTTTAACAAAAGCAGGAGGATCCAGAATAACAACATCATATTTTTCTTTATCTTCGGCTAATGACTTTAATACTTCGAAGGCATCACCTTCGAGTGTATTGAAATCTTTTTCTCGATCATTTAACGCTGCACTTTGTTGCGCCAGGTTTAGTGCAAATGATGACGCATCGGTACAGGTCACTTGTTTGGCTCCCGCCTGTAATGCTTCGACACCCCAGCCGCCAACATAACTGAAGACATCAAGCACCCGCTTATTTTTTACGTAATGCTGCGTACGCTGGCGATTTAAACGGTGATCATAGAACCAGCCTGTCTTTTGCCCATGTTCCAGCGAGGTAACAAAGCGGGTATTGTTTTCTTCTAATTCGATTAACTCCGGCAGTTCACCGAGGACTGTTTTACTATAGCGCTCTAATCCCTCCAGCTCACGCGTTGCACTGTCATTACGCAACAGGATAGTTTTAGGGTTTACCACTTCAGAGAGAGCTTCAATAATATCGTCCTGAATATTATCCATCCCTGCCGTGGTGATCTGCACTACTAAAACATCATGGAAGCGATCAACAACCAGGCCGGGTAAAGCATCACTTTCGGCAAAGATTAAGCGGTAACATGGCACAGAAAAAACCTGTTGCCGCAGGTTTAATGCCTGCTGGATTTTAGCCCGTAATTCAGCGGGAGAAAGAATTTGTTTTTCAAAACGACTTACCAGGCGAGCACAAATTAAGGTATTCGGATTAACATACGCTGTACCCAGGACCTTACCCCGTGCATTGGTAACATGGCACCATTGACCGGCAGTAAAATTTTTTAATGGTGTGTGTTTAGTATCAACTTCATTGCTATAAACCCAGGCATGTCCTGCTCGTAATCGTCTGTCTTCATTTTTTTTTAAACGTAATTCTGGTAATGCGGACATAAATTGTAACCACGGTAATTTATTATAAATCTAAGTTTACACCGATTACGATGGAGATAATATCGCAAACTAGTAGATGGAAAAATAAATAGAGGCTAAAACCATCCTCTTATAAGATAGAAATTATAATTATCGCTATACAGAAGCTTATTTTTATTTCATCCGATAGGCATCAAAGGCAGCAAATGCCCATAGCGTGACAAATAAAATCAATAAGATATTTAAATATATATTATCTGAAAAACTACTCACACTTGCTACAGCCGCTGAAATAGATTCACTATCCATGACCGCACCGCTTTTCTGCATTTCTTCGACAACAAGCTGTGCCTTTTTGACAACTTCACCAATAATCAAACTCAAAATAATAATAACCAGTACGATAATGCTCCAGCCTTTGTTTTTCTTATTTATGGATAGCTGGCCTAGTCCGGGAAAAACAAGGGCTGATAATAATAATGCTTTTGTTGATTGCTTCATAATTAACTAACCCTTAAAAGCATCATCGGAATTTAGGTATTCATTTTCTTCATCTGTACTTTGACGGTTTAATATTTCATTTCGATGAGGAAAACGACCAAATTTTTGCACGATAGCTCGATGATGTTTGGCAAATTTCCAATTGTCTTCAAGCCCTGCTTTATCAAATAACTCAACGGAGAGTTCCTGATCTGTAAGATTCTCACTGTGCATCAAAGGCATATATAGAAACGCAATTTTTTCTTTTTCAATACTTTGATCAAAACCTTTATCTAGCGCATGTTTTGTTACCTTAATAGCCATTCCCTCGGTACTGAAACTTTTTACCTCTCCCCGGAACATATTCAATGGGAACTGATCAAAAATAATGGCTAATGCCAGGCAACCCTCAGCGGTATCTTTCCATGAATTATATTCACCGCGGATTGCATTTTTCCAAATATCTTCATATTTAGTTTTAATCTCTTTATCTATTTTATCTGTTGAATTAAACCAGTAAGGTTTTACCTTTTCGGAAAACCAGTAATCGAGTATTGAAGTTGGATTAATATTTTCTGACATGATGTTTATCTGCTAAATTAAATTTAGTATTAATTAAATATTACTGTTATAAAAAAACCCGCATTCGCGGGCTTTTTGAATTTAGAAAGAGCTTCCAAAATTCTCTTTATATCGGGATTTAAACTCATCCATGGTAAAAGCATGATTTTGTGTACCATGAGATTCAATTTTTACGGCGCCCATTAACGAAGCGATACGACCGGTAGTATCCCAGTCAAGCTCATTCAATATGCCATAAAGAATTCCCGCCCGAAATGCATCACCACAACCGGTTGGATCATTTATGCCACTGACTTTAGCAACCGGTATTTCATGACGATGGCCTTTACTATAAATATGAGAACCTTCACCGCCACGTGTAATAATTAAGGCATCAACCATCTCTGAAATTTCATGCGGCGACTTACCGGTACGTTCTTCAAATAGCTGTGCTTCATAATCATTTAAGGCAATCCAGGTTGCTTTCTCGGCAAACGACAGCAGGTCGTCACCATCAAACATCGGTAAACCCTGGCCCGGATCAAAAATAAAGGGGATACCTGCCTCAGCAAAATGTTCAGCGTGTTGTAGCATACCGTCGCGCCCATCCGGAGCAACGATACCCACTTGAACACCTTCTGTTTTTAAAACACTGTTCTCATGAGAGAGACTCATTGCACCGGGGTGAAAAGCGGTTATCTGGTTATCATCCTGGTCTGTTGTGATATAAGCTTGACCAGTATACATATCCACTTCTTTTAAATACTTGCGGCTGATACCAAACTTATCCATCCATTCAGCATACGGGCCAAAATCTTTACCAACCGTGCCCATGGGTAAAGGTTCTTCACCTAATAATTTAAGATTAAATGCAATGTTACCGGCACAGCCACCAAACTCTCTGCGCATATCAGGGACTAAAAAAGAAACATTTAAAATATGTACCTGTTCCGGAAGGATATGGTTCTTGAATTTATCGTGAAACACCATAATAGTGTCATAAGCAAATGAACCACAAATTAATGCTGACATAAAAAGACTCCATGAATTATTGTTGGCCTATATTAAAAGAAAACGGAGACATAAAAAAGGGCCCGAAGGCCCTCAAATCACTAGCTTTATATTATTATTATTATATAAACTTATTCAAATTCAATTGACTCAGCAATTAACTTGCCATTTTGAATTTCTCCTTCAACTTCGAGTTTAACTCCTACCAATATACCAGATACAGCAGAAGCGGTACCCTCATAGGTAGTGGTTGTCTCGACCTGAACGGTGACACCACTTAGTTCGAAGGTACATGGCGCAGTCGCTCCACAAGCCGTCGACGCAAGACCTTCTACTTCAGCTTTATATCCTTCCAGCTCTGGATTACTTTCATCAAAACTTTCATCTTCAAGTTCCACGTTTTCTAATGCTGTCAGTAGATCAGAGCCGTTAAAGGTACCTTTTGCTTCAATAAACTGGCCATCAAAACTCGTTATATCCTGACCAATTCCAGATGTTGAAATCCTTAACCCGCCAATTTGTAACTCGTACTGACTGTTTACTGAGGCAACCCCTTTTATTTCAAACTTATCTGCAGGCTGATACGTATCTTCTTTTTTCTCAATATAAGCGGCTTGTATCTCACCGTTAGTTTCTCTAAAGCCACTTATCTCAACCACTTGTCCATCAGCAATATCGCCTATACCTGTCAGGCCATCATCATAAATGGTGGTATTAGAAACGTTCACAGTTTGTCCAAGTGCAACAAAACTGGTGGCACCCGCACCTGGTGTACCCACTACAGGACCTTCAAGAATATCTTCATAAGATATGGTTTCAGCAACCCCTGTCACGCCATCATCATTTATTGTGCCGACAACGGTTACCACCATGCCTTCACTTAAGTATGCAGCCAGTTCTGTTGTATCATCAGACTCAATGGAATTTAAAGTAATGGCCCCTGCTTCATCATCTTCTTCTATGACTTTTGCACCCGATGTACTGAACTCAACGCCGTTAACCCAAATACTACCAAATGCAGTGACTGATCCACTCGAGATGCCCGTGCCACCGATACCACCTTCTGAAACCTGGGTACCACCGCCACCACAACTGGCCAGCAGCATGCCGATGACTAATCCGATAATGCTATTACTAATTCGCTTGAACATCTTCTTCACCCTCTAATACATCTTCTTCGAAATAGTAGATGCCCAGGCCGGCGTGTTTTCTGCCGCTGCCTGTGATTTGTGGATTACTATCACGATCTTGTTTGACTAAATAACGATTAATTTCTTCTAAAAGTTCCTGGGCTTTATCACGACTGAGCTCACGTAGTTGAGGAAGTATTTCCTCAGGTAAGTTGTCGTAAGCCACTTTTCGCTGAAAAAGTGGTTTCTCCTGGGTATTCTCAAGATTATGATCAATCGTATTAATTAATAACGCCACATCTGTGCCAAGAATATACATTTTCTCTTCTTCACCCTCGGCCGGCACATAAGCATGAGTCAGTAGTTTTACTTCATCATTTTTAAGTTCAACGGCCTTAACCCGAACCAGTTCATCAAGAACAGCACGCACTGGCATATCACCACTGTATGCTTTAACCAGTTCGGCAAAACTATTTTTACCCTCAAGGTGTAAAACTGCCGCTTCACCTTCTGCATCGATAAACTGTTTATCCCTAAGCCAACCAGAAATCACCCTTGCAGCACGGTTATATTGGCGTGCTATAGCCTCATCATCAGGTGTTTCAATAGACTCAATCCGGGACACTTCTTTTCGCGATAAACCGGTCAGAACCGACACCCTTGAAACGGTTTGCTTACGCCCGGGAACCGCAAATTCCTTGTCCGCCACGTCGACATAAACCCATTTGGCCAGATCAGAAAAAGTGCCATAGGAAATACCGTGACGCAGTAATAATCGTACTAATGGTCTTAGCATGCGTAATATGGCTGCTGATAAGGCTTTTGTTACTTTTTGGGTCATATTTCCCAATTCTACCCTATTTCAGTTGTGAATTTCGGTAAATACACACACTTTTTTAAAATTTAGTAAAAAATAGGGGCAGATTTACCTGCCCCTGTTCAATAAAACTTCTTCTACACAGGATGCAGCTTAAAGTTTTATTTTTCTTTCCAGCTTGATCGCAATTCCGCTGTCAGGATCAACGTAAACTTCAACGGTTTCATCATTGTTCAGATAGGTCAGGTTGAATTTACTGACATTGGCTGTGCTATCGTCTTCCATAATGGTCGTGTTATTCACGGTTACATTCACTGGACTTGCACAATTCACAGTCAGCGTTCCAGAATTCATTTCACCTGGTGTCAGCGACAAGTTAGATACCGTCCCGGTACACTCAGTGTTATCTGAAATGTCATCTTCAAACTCAACAGATTCTGCAAGCAAAACACCATTTTCAAAGTGTCCTTCGACTTCAAGGTAAAGTTTGCCAAGCATATTGGTATCTTCCATTGCGCTTTGTAATGTAGTCACACCATCCATTTCTTCAAACTCGGTAGTGTTGCTAACCTGGACTTTTTGCTCACCAACCATAAATTCATTATTAGAAAGAACAGAAGCGAGTACACCATAGATTTCGACTTCTTCATCATCATCACCGTGGTAACCCAGTTTGCCACCATCTTCAATTTCAATACTGGTTACTTGTTTACTGGTATCAAACTTAACTTCAACCAGAAGGCCATCAGTAATAGTGAATCCAAGAGGGGGAAGCGATGAGTAATCAATAGAAAGGGCACCGATATCAAAGCTGCCAGTGATAGGGCTTTGTACGACACCTTTAAGCTCAAGTTCACCAATGTATCCGCTTAACGTCGTCGCTTTAACTTCGATACGGGTCGCCAAAATCGTACCTTGCTCTGAGGTGTAACCATGTATTTCAACAATATGATCGGCGACAATATCCGCCAGTGTCGCAACTGAACCGGTATAATCTTCAAACGTTGTCATATCGGTAATTGTTACTGTTTGACCCATAACAACCATCGTGCCATCCGTCGCAAAAGAATTGCTGTCTACCCAGCCTTCTAGTTCATCAGCAGAAGTGATCGAGGTCGCCGTGCCCGTGGTGCAGTTTGCTGAACCCGTTACAACAACAACATCACCAACTGATAAATCATCCTCGCTTGCACTTTGTCCATCAACGTAAATACTTGCGGAATCAGTTTCGTATTCACAACCATTGACATAAACACTGCCAAACCCGGACACAACACCCACTGTTTTATTAGCTGCTGGAGCAGTATTTGAGCCAGTGCTGCTGCTGCCGCCTCCGCAAGCGGACAAACCGAGCGCAGCGACGACTGCAAGACTGACATACGATAATTTTGAGATATTCATTTTTCTCTCCCTTAGTTTTGCTTAATCAAAGCCAGTCTTTTACTGACCTCCCATATTTGGGATTATTTTCCCAATTATAGATCAAATCAAGCAGAAATTACAAGTGAAGTGCGTATTTGTGTTGCAATTCACGTAATTAAACGTACTTATTTCAGGGTTATTAAGTTATGCCGCTGTTAAAGACATACAAGAAATTAGGAGACAGAAGACTTTAAGCGAAATGTTTATAGGCAATCAGACCCCAGATCACTGCCACATTAACGAGTGACAGTAATACAGCTGCTGAACCAATGTCCTTAGCCCGGCCTGAAAGGGTATGCAATTCACCACCGAAACGATCCACCACCGCTTCGATGCCTGAATTTAATAACTCAACGATCATCACCAGTATCACACTACCAATCAACAGGCTAAGTTCGACGGCATCGGTCGTGATCCAAATTGCAAGCGGTACCAGAACGACGGTTAGTGCGAGTTCCTGGCGAAAAGCCGCTTCATATTTAAAGGCGGCTTTAAATCCTTTCCAGGAATAGCCGGCAGCATTAATAATTCGAGTTATGCCTGTCGCACCAGGTTTCATACTTTTTTCCTTTATTATTGTTGTTGTTATGAATCTGCTTAAGCTTGTTGTTGTTTCCAGGTGAGATCTAATTCTTTAGCCGCTTTAACATCATCCAGTCTTCTTACTGGTAATGTATAAGGCGCACCCTTCACTTTTTCAGCATCGGTTTCCGCTTCTTTTTGAATTGCTATCATCGCTTCGATAAAACCATCTAAGGCATCTTGTGCTTCAGTTTCAGTTGGCTCAATTAAGAAACATTCCGGAACCAATAGTGGAAAGTAGGTGGTTGGTGCATGGAAACCATAGTCGAGCAAACGTTTTGCGAAATCCATGGCATTTACATTCAACTCTTTAGCCTGTTTTTTCAGGGTAACGATAAACTCATGTGTCGCTTTACGATTAGGGAAAGCCAGTTCAAAACCGGCAGCCTCAAGCTTCTTCATCATGTAGTTTGCATTCAAGGTTGCGTATTCAGCAACCCGCTGCATACCATCACGACCGAGTAAACGAGCATAAATATAGGCACGCAATAACACACCCGCGTTGCCCATAAAGGCAGATAAACGACCGATACTATTCGGGTTATCCTTTTCAGTGATAACCTGGTATTCATCACTAACTTTTGTCACCATCGGTACAGGTAAGTAAGGAATCAAGCGTTCACTGACACCCACCGGACCAGCACCTGGACCACCACCACCATGTGGCGTTGAGAACGTTTTATGCAGGTTCATATGAATAACATCAAAGCCCATATCACCCGGTTTAACTTTACCTAAAATAGCATTAAGGTTGGCACCATCGTAGTAAAGTAAACCACCGGCCTTATGCACGATATCGGCAATCTCTTTAATCTTACGTTCAAAAACACCAAGCGTTGATGGATTGGTTAACATGATACCGGCTGTTTGTGGTCCAACTGCTTGTTTCAGTGCATCAATATCTACATCACCATCGCTATTAGTTGGAATTTCCCGAACTTTAAAGTTACACATGGTCGCCGTTGCCGGGTTAGTGCCGTGTGCCGCATCGGGTACTAAGATTTCGGTACGTTCTGGATCGCCTTTACCACCATTTTGCGCATCATGGTAAGCACGAATCATGGCAACTCCGGCAAACTCACCTTGCGCACCGGCCATCGGTGATAATGAGACTTCTTTCATGCCCGTTACATCTTTTAAGATTTCCTGTAAGTCATACATACAGCTTAAGAAACCCTGGCTCATATTAACGGGACTATCCGGATGACGGTTTAAGAAACCCGGTAACATGGATAATGAATTACAACCACGTGGGTTGTATTTCATGGTGCATGAACCTAACGGGTAAAAATGCGTATCGATAGAAAAGTTTTTCGTTGAAAGCCGGGTGTAATGACGCACGGCCTGCATTTCTGATACTTCGGGTAATAACGGTTTATCGTTACGTAAAAATTCAGCTGGAATATCTGAAACTGCTTTAGTACCTGCTGGTTGCTGTGCAGTATTTACCCGACCATTTCTTGATTGTTCAAAAATTAACATCGTGAACCTCTGTTATCTTTTTAATATACTTTATTTAAAGCTGTCATTGCACCCAGAGAACGGGCATAAACGATGGAACAAAGTGACTGCAGCAATCTCATGGTTGACTACATTTTCATGGAGATTGCTTCGTCGTTCCTCCTCGCAATGACGCGTATTTTTTTAAGCCATATTTGGATTAAATGGACTCGAATAAGTCTATGAGTTCTTCGTAATATCTATAACTAAATCAGCATACATTTGTAAGTCTGCATCAGTTTTGGTTTCGGTAGCACATACCAACATGACGTTACCTAGCTCTGGATAGTCTTCACTAATATCGACTCCCGGTAGTATCCTTTTTGCTGACATTGCATCCATCAGCTGATCTGTCGGTAACTCAAATTGCATAACTGACTCATGGAACAGCGGACGATTAAACAAACGTTTCGCTTTGCCGGTTGCTTCCAACTTATCTATCAGATCTACAGTATTGTTATGACAAGCATTCGCCACTTTAGACAGGCCATCCGGTCCAACCAGTGACATATAAATTGTTGCAGCGGTAACCAGTAAGCCCTGGTTAGTACAAATGTTTGAGGTCGCTTTAGAACGACGAATGTGTTGTTCACGCGCTTGCAGCGTTAAAGCAAAACCTTGCTTACCATCGAGATCAACAGTACGGCCAATAATACGCCCTGGCATTTGGCGCACATAGGCTTGACGGCAAGCCATAAAACCAAAGTAAGGGCCGCCAGACGATAATGGCGCACCTAAAGGTTGTCCTTCACCACAGGTAATATCCGCACCTTTATCACCCCAACTACCCGGTGCTTTTAATAACGCCAAAGAAGTTGGGTTAACCACCGCAATCACTAATGCTTTATGTTCATGTGCCCAGTTGGTTAAGGCATCGATATCTTCTAGCACACCAAAGTAATTCGGTTGTGGAATCACTAACGCAGTAAAGTCACCCGGATCTTTTGGTAAACTCTCAGGATCAATAAAGCCACCGTCCATATCAAAGTCGAGCTCTTCTAAAGTAATGCCCTGACCTTTAACGATGTTGTGCGCGACCTTACGATAAGCCGGATGCACAGTTCGTGGCATAAAGATACGTTTAGATTTAGATTTCCGGTTAGCACGAACAGCCATCAATACCGCTTCAGCCAGTGCAGAAGCCCCGTCATACAAAGATGCATTAGAAATATCCATGCCGGTTAAACTGGCCATCATGGTTTGGTATTCATAAAGTAGCTGCAATGTACCCTGGCTCGCTTCAGCCTGGTAAGGTGTATAAGCTGAATAGAATTCACCACGTGTCGTAATTTCCCAGACAGCCGCTGGTATATGATGTTCATAAGCACCCGCACCGGCAAAACATAAGGTACGCGAATCCTGCTGCGCACGTTCATGCATAATACGAGAGAGTTCCATTTCACTGACGCCTTCGGGTACTTTGGTTAACCCTTCAGCACGCAACTCGTCTGAAATTTCATCAAATAAATCTTCAATACTATCAACACCAATGGTATCGAGCATTGATTTCACATCTTCTTCTGTATGAGGAATAAACGGCATTACTTTTTACACCTTAGTAATTTTTGATTTCTTTTGAATATCTTGCTCTGCAAGATATAACGACATTTAGTTAAATGAGGATAAATGGATTCTGAAGAGGCAAAAATAATTTAAAAAACGGAGCTTACAATTAGTAAGTGAGCAGTTTTAAATTATTTTTAACGTGTTCAGAATGTATTTAGACCATTTAAATATATGTTAATGATCTTCTTCGGCTACGATCTCTGCATACTCTTCATGACCCATCAGCTCATCAAACGCACCGCCATCTTCTGGCTTAAGCTTGAAGATCCAACCATCACCGTATGCATCATGGTTAATTGTTTCCGGGGCATCAGCTAAAGCTTCATTACCTTCAATGACTTCGCCATCAACTGGGCAGTAAACATCAGACGCCGCTTTTACTGATTCAATAACGGCGCAATCATCACCCGATGAAAAGGTATCTTCTGCTTCCGGGGTTTCTACAAAAACTAAATCACCTAACAGGCCCTGGGCATGATCTGTAATACCAACCGTTAACGTGCCATCTTCTTCACGACGAACCCATTCATGTGATTTTGTATAGCGTAACTCGTCAGGAATATTGCTCATTTTTTTATCCTCTTAAAAATTATTTTAACCTTAAAAACTAAAACTAATCAGCAGATAACGAGTAAACTTATTTACTCGTTATTCGCCTATAAACAAGATTTTCCGTTCCTCACAAATGGTGGCTTAACGACTAGTGCATCGATCTGTTTACCACGCATTTCAATTTTACATTTGTCGCCGGTTTCTTTCGGCACACGCGCAAAAGCGATTGCCTGGCTTAAGGTAGGAGAAAAGCTACCACTTGTTACTTCACCATCGGCTAAGCCATCAACAACCACTTTCTGATGATTCCTGATTACACCTTTGCCTTGCAGCACTAAACCAACTAACTTATTTTTTGCACCCTGCTCTTTTTGTTTTGTTATTGCAGTTCGACCAATAAAATCACGCTCTACTGGTTCCCATGCCACGGTCCAGTTTAAACCACATTCAAGTGGTGAGATTGTTTCATCCATATCACTGCCATACAGGTTCATGCCTGCTTCTAAACGTAGTGTGTCACGTGCGCCTAAACCACAGGGCTTAACATCCGCTTCAAGTAAACGCGTCCATAATGCAGAGGCGTCTTTTTCCGGCAGCATAATTTCGTAACCGTCTTCACCGGTATAGCCTGTACGTGCAACATAGCTGTCGCCGTATTCACGAATAAAAAATGGCTTCATATCACCGAGTTTTTCTTCCGCATCATTGCCTAACGCTTGATGTGCTTTTGCCCGGGCATTAGGTCCCTGTACTGCAATCATGGCATAGTCATCACGCTCAGTAATCTCGACACCAAATGCTTCAGCCTGCTTATTAATCCAGGCTAAATCTTTTTCACGCGTTGACGCATTAACCACTGTGCGATAAAAAGTGTCGTTAATATAATACGTAATCAGGTCATCGATCACGCCACCTTGTTCATTCAACATACATGAATAAAGTGCTTTGCCCGCATCTTTTAAACGCGCCACATCATTCGCCAATAACTTTTGTAAAAAGGCTTTTACCTTGTCACCTTTCATATCAACGATGGTCATATGTGAAACATCAAACATGCCGGCATCTTTGCGGATGAAATGATGTTCATCAATTTGCGAGCCATAGTTTATTGGCATATCCCAGCCACCGAAATCAACCATGCGCGCATTTAATGAAACGTGTAAATCATGTAATGCTGTTTTTTTCATTTTCAATTCACTTTTTGTCAAATTATGTGAGGTGACTCTACGGGCTATGAGAAGCTAGAGAACAAGGCAAAAACATTATGAAAAAGCGGAGCTTACAATTAGTAAGTGAGCATTTGAATAATGTTTTTAACGCCGTTATCTAGTTTCTCATAGCCCGTAGTGTTAGCTCTGAATTTCTTCTGCGTGGTATGAAGACCTCACCATCGGCCCTGACTTCACCCATGAAAAACCTAACTCATTTGCTATTTTTCCATACTGCTCAAACTGTTCTAACGCAACATATTCTTTAACCGGTAAGTGATAACGAGTTGGGCGCAAGTACTGTCCCATCGCGATACGTTGCACACCCACACTGCGTAAATCTTTTAATACTTCTGTCACCTGTCCTTCGGTTTCACCCATGCCCATCATAATCGCAGATTTGGCTTCAATGCCTTCTTGCTGGACAGCTAACTCGAGCATTTTTAATGAACGTTCATAGTTTGAGCCTTTGCGTACTGTTTTATATAACTCGGGAATGGTTTCAACGTTATGTCCCCACACCATTTGCGTTTCTAATGAGTCGCACTTTACTTGATTTAATTGAGACATGATGATGTCAATCGCCTCTTGCTGACAGCGATTAAAATCAGGTGTTAATAATTCCAGGCCAATATCATGTTTATCCTGGCGTAACGCGGTTATGGTATCAGCGAAAATTTTCGCACCACCGTCTTTCATATCATCACGATTAACGGATGTCAGGACGATATAATCCAGTCCCATTTCTTTTACTGCATTAGCGATACGTTGCGCTTCTTCATCATCAAACCAGGTCGGTTTACCTGTTTTAACATTACAAAAACCACATGCGCGGGTGCAGGTTTCGCCCAATAACATAAACGTGGCGGTGCCACTGGACCAGCATTCATTCCGGTTAGGACAGGATGCTTCTTCACAAACAGTATTTAATCCATTGGAATGGACTGCACGTGCGGTATCAGAATAACGAACATCAGTTGTCAATGGCTGACGGATCAATAACGGCACGCGCAAGGCATTAGGTTCATGAGAATGATCAAAAACTGGAATTGGTTTTTTCATGCTAATTAAGATCTCTGGATCATTTTTATATCAGTTAAATAAAAAAAGGGCGACGCCATATCACTACCATGCGATCAATGTAGTTAATATCGCGTCGCCCCTCTGTCCTGATGCCTGAGAGCTTGAGCCCCTTCGGCGGATCTATAATAATCTAGCATACTGCGAAACTAAATTATAAAAACCTCTCTCCAGAGTCGATTCGGAATTTAATACTATTCCTTTCCAGCGGTCCTTTTGCCTGAGCGTTTCCGGACGGGTTGCGCCTTCGGCGTTTTCCTTTTATCTAGGAAAACCTCTCCCACTGGGTGCTAAATCGATGTCTATATTTTACGCGTGGTTAAGGATCAAAACCAGTCTAAATCAGCTTGATTTATCTGATTTCTCACGCATCAGGAACCAAAGTACCGGCAACGTCCCTACCACCAACATGAGTGAGGAAGGTGCAGCCAGCTCCAGCATCTCTTCGCTGGCCTCGATCCAGATTCGTACCGGCAAGGTATCAAAACCGGTGGGCCTTAATAATAAGGTGGCTGGTAATTCTTTTAGGGTGTCGATAAAGACCAGGATCCAGGCTGTTGCCATGCCGCCTTTTAATATCGGGAGAATCACCCGGCGCAGGTTTTCATACCAGTTGGCACCCAGGCTACGTGAGGCTTGCTCGATAGAAGGGGTCAATTGCTGCACGGCTGATTCTTGTGCCTGGATTGATAAAGGTAAAAAACGCACCATCATTGCCAGGGCCAGAACACTGAGACCACCATATATCGCTGGCATGGTGGCAATTACAAAACTCAAAATCCCCAGCGCAATAACCGGACCGGGTAAAACAAACCCAATATTCGATAAATATAAAAATCCCTGGCTCACTGCACTGCGTTCACGTGCGTGGTATAACGCCACCGGCAATGCTGCAATCACTGTCAGTGTTGCTGCCAATGCACTGACCGTAAGTGAATTACTGACATAACCCCAGAACTCGGCATCAATCAATTCCTGCTGCCAGGCTTGCCAGCTCCAGCCAATCATCCACATGATCGGTAGTATAAAAGCGAAAGTAGAAATTAAACCTAACCAGAACCAGATAGCGATGACTTCAAAGCGAGTGGCTTTTTTTGCCGTGATTTTTTTCGACTGACCACTGCCATAATAACGCTGGCGATTACGGAAGAAACGCTCCAGCACCATGAAAGTCAAACTCAGGCAAACCAACACTAAACTCAATCCAGCTGCAGCCTGGTAGTCAAAGCGGCTGCTCATTTGTAAATAAATGCTGAGAGTAAAAGTCTGGTAGCGCAACATACTGACGGCACCGAAATCAGACAGGACATGTAACACAACCAGCGCTATCCCCGCGGCAATTGCAGGACGTAACATCGGTATATTCACCCGCCAGAAAACCTGTAACGGTGTCGCCCCATGAATACGTGCGGCTTCTTCGATATCCTGTTGTGATCGACTTAAGGCGTCGCGCACCAGTAAAAATACATATGAGAAACCCGCTAGCACTAACACTAAGGTTACACCAAAAATATTAAAAATTTCGGGAATAGGAGTCGCAGGAAATAACACCATCCATAATTGACCTAACCAACCATCTTCTTCAAGTAAAATCGTATATATGTGAGCAAAGACATAAGTCGGTATGGTTAGCGGTAAAACCATTAACCATATTGCGATACCTCGACCGGGAAAGTCGCGACGGGTAATCCACCATGCTGCCGAGACACCAAGAATCATGCTGCCTATGGCAACTAATACTGCCAGGCTTAATGTATTAAACAATAACTCGGGTAAACGATTACTCCATAAGCTTGTCCATTGTTGCAACGATAACTGGCCACTACTGAATAACACAAACAGTAATGGTACAGCCGCAATTAGAACCACTAATAAAGCAAGAAACCCGCGCAGTGAAGGTGCGCGGGTTTTTATTTTTTCACGAAATACAGCAGTTGACGTCATAACAGCATGATAACTCAGAACTGTAATAATGTCGTAATTTAAGGCATGCCAACGGATTCAATTAAATCGAGTGTTGCATTCCGTTTTTGCCCTAAGACTTGCATTGCAACCGGTGCAACTTTATAGCTTCCGGCAGCAGGAACTTCAGCTGCTGCTGCAATACCTTCCCTGGCAGGGTACTCTCTGTTCACATTCGCAAAAAGTGATTGGCCTTTCTCAGAAGTCACAAAAGCAATAAATTGTTTTGCCGCTTCTGCATTTTTTGAACCTTTAACCAGTGCAACACCTGCCACATTCCATGCTACACCAATATCGTTTTTACCTTGATCAGGTAATACAATTTTAATCGGCGCTTTTGGATGTTTTTTAAGGTGACGATAAATGTAGTAATGATTCACTAAACCCACACTACGTTTACCTTTGGCAACGGCTTTAACAATTTTACTGTGCTTGTTAAATACTTTACCGCCAACATTAGACTTCATGCCTGCTAACCAGTCAGCCGTTTTCTTTTTACCAGCTGATTCCATGTAAACCGTCACACCCGCGATATAACTACCATTACCGCTGTGCGTAATTGCCAGTTTATTTTTTAAACGTGGATCAGATAAATCAAAGACTGATTTTACAAAATCAACTGACTTATCTTCTGTATTAACAACCAGTACACGAGCACGGGCGGATAAACCAACCCAGCTGTTATCAGAGGCACGTAGACTTTGAGGAATACCATTTACCAGCTCGGTAGGAACAGTTGAAAATAAATTTAACTCTTTACCCTTTTCAAGGTTACCCGCGTCATTACTGATATAAAGATCAGCCGTCGATTTATTGCCTTCGAGTTTTAATTTGTTCAACAACGCGGTTGAACTACCCGAATGTAAAAGTACCTTGATGCCCGTTTCTTTAGTGAACTCGGCTACTACCGGTTTAATGAATTTATCTTTTCGACCAGAGTAAACAACTAATTGTGCTGCTTGAGCAATTTGCCCAATTAAAAGACTGAAAAGAACTACAAGAGTGAGACCTGATTTCATGCGACTCTCCGAACAATATTACAAACAATTTTAGAAAGAATCTTAATGATAATGATTCTCATTACTGAGATCAAGTCCAAAATGCTAAAATTACTCCTGCTATATATAAAGGTAGCGAATAAGACCGGTATTTCAAAAAATGAGCTAGAAAAGCTGTAAATTAGCTAATTCTGACTACTGGACGTGTTTTTTAACCAGCACCCGCAACGCTTCTACCTGAACCTGCTTAACCAGTGAACCGAGGGTAAGCCCTTGAACCAGAATGGAAAAGATAACCAGCGCATAGGTTACCGCGAGGATCACTTCGCGCTCGTTGCCCTGCGGAAGTGACAGCGCCAGGGCAACCGAAATACCACCGCGTAATCCTCCCCATGTCATTAACCGTGTTACCCCAGGGCTAAAGTCACGTACTTTTTTCATAAAGTAAATCGGTGTACCCACGGCAATAAAACGTGACACTAATACCACGGGGATGATGGCCAATGCGGCAAGGAAGTACTCGGTATGGTAAACCAGGATCAAAACTTCCATGCCAATTAACAAAAACAGAACGGCATTCAAAATTTCATCAACCAGTTCCCAGAATGTATCCAGGTGCTCACGGGTACTCTCCGACATCGCCAATACACGGCCATGATTACCAATCATTAAACCCGCAACCACCATCGCAATCGGGCCTGAAACGTGAAGCGCGGTAGCTAAGGCATAACCGCCCATCACCAATGCCAGGGTTAGCAAAATTTCAACCTGGTAATTATTCACTGTGCGCAACATATAAAAGCATGCTGCACCAATCGCTAAACCATAAACTATGCCGCCAACCGCTTCCTGTAAAAACAATATACTGACAGAAGAAACGGTAGCTTCACTCTCACCAGTAGCGATACCAAGTAGTACCAGGAAGACAACAACAGCAACGCCATCATTAAAGAGTGACTCACCGGTAATTTTAACTTCCAGGCTTTTGGGAATTCCAACTGTTTTTAATACGCCAAGCACGGCTATCGGATCAGTAGGTGATATTAAAGAACCAAACAACAAGCAATAAATAAAACTGACATTGAGATCCAGCGCATTCAGTATGACCCAGCTTACGCCACCAATAATAAAGGTAGAACTCACTATACCAACTGTGGCTAAAACAAAGATAACCCACTTTTGCTTACTCAAGTCATTAAGATTAATGTGCAAGGCGCCAGCAAACAATAAAAAACTCAGCATGCCATTGATTAAGGTAGTATGAAAATCGATGCCTTTTATCAGGTTACTGGCTTGTTGCGAAATGTCGAATAAACCCAGCTTGCCACTGAATATTAACAACAACGATAACACTAAAGAAATAAGCATAATGCCAATGGCGGTAGGCAACTTGATAAAGCGATAGTTGAGGTAACTAAAAACCGCTGATAACGTTAGTAATAGCGCAATCGTGTTTAATTTTTCCATGCGCCTAAAGATACCCTAAAACTGCTTTGCAAAATAGGGAAAGCGCTTGTCTTTAAACAAGAAAACAGGATTAAATTGTGACTTTTATTTGCGTTTTGCTAATGCGTTTTTAGTCGGTTTTGATGCTTGTACGACTGATTTTTTTAACTGGCTGACTTTAGACACAACGATATCGCCAAAATAACTTTCTGCCATGGCTTCTGTATTATCAGTATCAGTCATAATTGCTATGCTAATCACATCCTTGGGTTCTTCACCAAAAGCCTTTTTATAATCTTCATAAATATTACGTTCTTCAATATGCCATTGCTGAAGCTCTGAACCTTTATTTTTTAATACCACCATTTTTACCCTGTCCGTATAAGGACTGGAGATAATTTTTCCAACCGGCATTTTATTTGCCCAGATATAATTAAGTGTTGCCAATGGCGGTAACTTGCCATTAAAGAATTTATACCAGCTTATACGAGACTGTTCTTGTTCCGGTAAATCTTCGAGGTTGTATTTAAACATCACGTAAATACGTGCCGCATAATCATCGCCCGACTTTGAAGTGACATCTGTACCCGGAATCGCTTTATTGACTTTCCAGCGCCAGGACAAGTAAGGATAGTCTTTTGGATTAAAGGTGACTTTTTTAGACAGCCCCGAAGCAGATTCATTGCTCTCAGCTTTTATTACTTTAATATCCTCATCATCAACTAAAGTATATGATGTGTGTTCTTCAATACTACCAAAGGTCAGCGTATCCCATGATTCCGGCAAGGAATGATCTTGTTGTGAAAAATCACCCACCACCATCTTTTGATTTTCAGAGGCATTTAATGCTGAAGCAAGAGCTAAAAGACACAAAAATATCGTGTTTTTATAGTGTGTAGTGGATAACATGGCCGCTCCTTACGAATCTTCCTGATTATCTTGTGACACTCAACAAGATCGTAAGTTCCGACTTTTGTTCGCTATTTATTTAATAGCCGTTTGCCTTTTAATTTTATTCAGGTTTGAACGCGTTAATATTTCTTCAGCTTTTGCACCGAGAAAAACATAAATACCTAAGCCCACCAGTAATGAAACCGCAGCGATCATCATTCCGATAGCACTATTTAAGTACTGCTCTGATCCCAGTACTGATTTAAACATGAGCAACAGTGCTTCAATAGACACGGCAATTAAAATTGCTGCAATAAAGCGGGTTATGGTTCGCCTGGTAGAACTATGCCTGAAAATATCTTTATGCATTAACACTTCTTCTTCAAGAATTGTTTTTCCCAGGTCAAAAATCGCTAATGCCAGGGTTAAGAAGATAATGATGCCAAAAGGCTTAAGATGAAAATCAGCTTCAACTGGCTGATTAAATAATGTAAATATTTCATATGTTGCAGAGAACAGTAATATCCCGGCTACAACAAATAAACCAATAACAATAAAGGAATACACCGAAACAAACATCGGGTTAAATTTTTTCCTTTTCCTGTCCCCCATTAAAAACTCAATCGCATGCGCCAGGTCAATATCAACAACAAGTATGCCTTTAACTTTGCCATCGTGATCAAGACAGCGAACCGCAGAAGATACGCATAAATGATGACTGGAGCTTGATAAATAAGGTTCAGTAACAATAACCGTTTCACTTTCCAGCGCTTTTATATAATAAGGTCGATGACGGCGATCGACACCAAGACCTTTACTACTATTTTTCTCTTTAAAATGCCCTGGCAAAATATTATTACTGGTTTGAACTCCGTTGCCGTCGAGGGTAAAAATTAACTCAACAAAAGGGTAATTTTTTGTTAACCATTTAATGGTTGCAGCTAGATTTTTTTCATCGATAAATACTTTATCATCAAAAATACCGGTAACTACTGAAGCCAACAATTCATGAATAGCGGTCTTATATTCATGGTATCGCTCAATAACATTAATATAATTCATAAACACATCCTTTTTGTTTAACCTGTATATAACTGAGCAAAAAACAGGCCAAACAAATTCAGGACGAAAGGGGCATAAAACTAAAATATAAGAGAAGAAAAAGGTGCAGATTTATTTATCTGCCCTATATTAGTGCGTTTGTTATAACAGTCACTGTTTTTCGAGCAGTAAATTTTATTGTTTATTTTCTTTTGTTAACGCAAATAAAATACCTTTCTCAACCCAGATATCAACAGCAAGTCCTTTTGAATAAACCGTTACTGGTTTTTTATTCTCTTCAAGCTGAGGCAATCCTGAAAAGACTTTTTTATCGTAAACGGTTTGATATAAAGACTGAACTTGCCCGCTTTGATCATCCTTAAGTCTAAGTTGCGCTGCCGTAATTCCCTGGATAGAGCAATAACGCCCACCAATCAATCTCTTGGAACTGCCTGCTAACAAGGCGGATTCCATCGGCATAAAATCCAGTTCGGTTAAAAAACCACGTATTGCCTGCATACTTGATGTTTCAATTTCAAGTGGTTTTAAATTAATATGGTTTTTGGCAACCTCACTGCCAATACGTTGATCCAGGGTTAACTCAGGACTCATGGAAAAGTAAAACACATTAGCGAAGGCAACAACAAACACAGCTGCAATCGCTATCCAACGAAACTGTTTTTTAGCCGCTTGTTTTTCAGTTTCGCTATTCGGGTTTTGTATTTGCATTAGTGATTCAAGTTGCGATTCTGAAAGCGCTTGCTTTTCAACATGTTCACGAATTACTTTTTTTAAATTACCCTTACTCATTTTCCTGCCTCCACAACATCACTGGAGTTATCGCTAAATTTCTCAAGTAGTTTTTTTCGCATACGGTATATTTTTGAGAGTATAGTCCCTTTTGGTTTTTCAATTTTCTCTGCAATTTCAGAAGTTGAAAACCCTTCTATTGCCCAGCAATACATGATTTCACGCTCATCAGGTTCAAGGCTTTGCAAGAGTTGCTTAGCCATATCCTCATTTACCATTAATTCTTCCAGCGTTTGAACATCAAAATCAGCGGGAAAAATTGTCTCCTCCTGGTTTTCGGTTTCTATACTTTCAAATTGAACAAGCTTGTTACGACGACATTCATCAATATAACGATGAAATATCATTTTTTTCACATAAGCCACAGGCTGGTTGGCAATTATTTTTGCTTGAATATATTTCTCGATGGCCGTCTGCAACAGGTCATATGCATCATGTTCGTCACACGTTAAACTATAAGAATAACGATATAACTGCTGTAAAGTAGCCTTATCAAACATTAAATCATCCCGATCATCATTTTTAACCTATTCCTTAATGTCCTGCAACGCAAAACCAGATACCCAGTTTTTCTGTATAAACTTGATTAACCTGCTTTGAAAATCATTCTCGCCTGTCTTATCACTTATTTCAGACAATTGACTTAAAGCTAAGTTGCCTGCGATCGATTTTAATAACTGGTATTCATATGTTGTCAGTTCTTCTAATAGCGGAAAGAATCCTGCCCGGGTTATACAAAAATACTGAGTTGAATCCGGCATAGAAAATTCTTGCTCACTGCCAGGCTCTTTATTATTTGCATGCCATATTTCCATCACCGGAAAATCACTGGCGTGCAAGGAAAAAGAATCATTCAATGTAAAAATTAAATTATCATGTAACACTGGATCAACGGCCACTAACTTTTCAAAATCAAACAACGGGTTATCTTTCACATAGTAACTGCGATGCCAATGCCATTCCAAACAGGCTAAATCAGGTAAATATTCATACCCTTCCAGACTATTATCAAGTTTGAATAGTTTAACGATAAAATCTGAAAAGTATTCACCATAGTTGTTTAAATCAGAATCGGTGGATGGATATTGAAAACGATAAGCCCGGCATAACTGGCTAAAATAATCTTCACCTAAAATATTCAGGCATGCAGGATAAACCTGTTCTAACACTTTCTGATGCGCACCATTGATATTACTTCGATAAATATAAAGCTGTTTATTTACATCAAGTGAACCGACAGTTAATAATTGAGACAAAAAGCCTGAGTCACTCGATTGTGGCTTAACCAAGCTATCAATAAATGATTTTTGTATCTCAGCCAATGGCATAGTCAAGATTCCCCGCTCGATAATTATTGATAATATTATCTGCTTTGTCTGCTTCTTCTATTAATTTTTGCAAGGCTGGGATATCGTTATCCCACTCAATCAAGGTCGGAACGTCGGCTACATGCTGAATCAGTTTTTCAAAAAGTTGCCAGACCGGTTCAGCCACCGGGTTATTGTGTGCGTCCAGAATATAATCACCCCTGTTATCAAAACCGGCCAGATGAATTTCTTTAATTCTGTCATAAGGCAAACTGGCAATATAATCATCAATATTAATTCCCTGGTTAATATGATTAACATAGATGTTATTAACATCAACTAATAATGAACAATCCGCTTGCTTTGCCAACTCTGATATAAATTCAGATTCATTCAATGTCGTTTCTGCAAATTTCATATAGCTGGAAACATTTTCGATTAATATTTGTTCTCCTAAAAAGTCCTGCACTTGTGAAATACGTTCTGCCATATGAGATAAACTTTCTTCTGAATAAGGCAGAGGTAACAAGTCATGTGAATGAAATCCATCTACCGAAGTAAAGCAACAATGCTCCGATAACCAGGCCACACCATAACTCTTCATTAATTTTTTTAATTTAGCCAGGTAGTTGAAATCTAAAGGATCAACGGAGCCTAAAGATAAACCAACACTATGAAAGGTGATCGGATAATGCTGGCAAATTTGAGCTAACTGCACCGGAATAAGTCCACCTTCAACCATGTGGTTATCAGCTAACAACTCAAACCAGGGTATCCTGGGTAAATCAGTTAAAATTTCGTTAATATGAGGTGAACGTAAGCCAAGCCCCACACCTGAAATCAGATCTGAAGCTGGCTGTACATTGTCATCATTTAACCGCCCTGGGTTAATTGTAGTCATGATATTTAGCTTTTTGCTGGCTTAACTTTTCTTACTTTGCCACCAACAATCTTGGCGCAGGTTCCCTTAGGGACATAAACCCATTCATCAGGATGACTGTCTTTATTGGCCTGACCTGAGCAAGCATGTTTGCCATCAAGTGATCCACAATCATTCATACCTGCTTTCGCTATACCTGAACACTTTTCCCAAAACTTGGGCTGATCGGGTACGGCAGACGCAGAAGTACTGACCATAGTCGCTCCCAGCGCTAAAATTCCAGCAACAGTCGATTGAATCGCTTTATTTTGGTTTTTCATATAATTTCCTCCACAAATCTTTTAACAACAACACAAAACTCAAGACGTTCTGTGCCTGTTAATAACTAGACGTTTGGCAAAGGAATTTGATTGCAGGAAATGACAAATTATTTTCTCTTTCCTTTCGGCAAAAAAAACAGGCCGCAAATGCGGCCTGTTTTAGATTAGAAAATATGAAGTTATAACTTACATACCATCTTGTGGGTTTAGATGACGTTGTGCCTTTTCATTCGGGTTTTTAGTTTGAAAACGTTTCCAGTATTCTTTGTAGGCTTCTAATACATTTTTCTGTTCTTTAGCAAACCATTTTTTCGCATCTGCTGGAATCGGCTCCATTAACTCGGTACCCGATACCCATTCTTTAAACTCTGGAATACCGGTATGGTATTCTGAGGTACCATCGGTACGAATTGGTGTTGGTGCAAACCCACCCGTTCCCCAGTTTGGTCGAACTATAACGTAATAGGTTTTACCCGCACGTACATCAGCGGTCATAAAGTCAGCCGCTAAACCATGCGCCATAAAAACTTTTTTACCTGGTGTCGTTTCGTAACTGACTTTACTACCGTATGGAATTGAACCAATGAATTTCATTTTACCTTTAGCAATTTCAAATAATTCTGCATTGATTGCGCCGGCGACAAACGAGGTTCGCATAAAGACAATTTTTGCTTTTTTTGCACTTGCTGGAGTGATGCTTTGATTAGCACTGGGCTTCATTAACGCCGAACTACCGCCACAACCTACTAAAATCGAAAACGCGATTAATACTGCAATTTTCTTTAAGATGTTACCCATTTTATATCTCCCTATTTCTTTATAATTATCTGCTTAAAACTATATCAATTTAATATTACTTTTAGCAACCAAAAATTATTTTACTTCACGGTAAATATATTATCTTACACTTATGGTATTAGATTTATTTTATACAAGTTGGACAATGTGCTTTAACCGTACGACCTGAATGTTCCCGTCTTTGTGGACGTTTAATATTATCCTGCGTACTCATCCTTGCATAAAGTTGTCGCTCCTTGCCAATAACCGCATATTCATGCTTATACGGGTAAAGCACGTTATTCATACCGCCTTGTGCAATAAACTCTTCGCCATTGACCAACATGCTATGAGCATGTAGTAATTCATGTAGCAAGGCATCAGCCGGTGAAGCAATACAAACAGGATTACCTTCACAACCGTTATTTAAGCGTAGTTGCGCAGCTGAACGGGTATTAAAATGAATCACGGCTTTTTCAACCTGCATCATATTACCACTGCCCGTAGTAACCCAGTTATGCTCATTAAAAGATAACTCCCAGTTCTTATCTTTTAACTCTTTAATAAGCGAAACAGATTCAGGAAACTCACTGTAATAATTTGCGATCTCTTTTAAATCTTCATTAATGTAATTCGGATCGGTTTCTTGTTTTTTATAACGGCGACTTAATTCTTCAAATATAAACTGTGCTAACTCAGATTTAATTTTCACCGATTTTTTTTCTTCATCGGCTAGATTAATACTATATTTAATCTGTTGCCTGACTTTATTATTTGAAATTAACTGCAACTCGATGTTTTGTTGCGGTTGTAATAAAGTGGCTTCATTCACTTCCAGCTCCACTTCTGCAAATGCGCTGCTCTCAAAAAGTAAACTCGCAGTGAATAAAAGTAGCGGCGCCCATTTACGTCTTTGGTTTTTATATTTATTACTCGTACTTGCTGAGCGTTGGTCTTCTTTTAGCGTATAGCCTTTTTTTTGAAAATGCTGGCTTAACCTGGCAAACAGATCGGGCGATTTATCTTTCAGTCCCCTGGGATAAACAATGTGGGGCTGGTTATTAATAACACAGGGGTGAACATAAGTATGAGAATAAACAGAAAATACGTCCTCTTTATTATCTGAAAAATTGTTCCACTTAAAAAAGTGTCTTTTTTCCACACCTTATCCCCAACTACTACTCATTACTCTATATAACGGTCATTGGAAAAATAATATTAATTATTTAGGGAAAAGCCTTGTCATTTCGCTATGTTTTATAGCTGGAACCCGGTTCTTGTTAGAGCTAGATTCCGGCTAAGATCATGCCGGAATGACGAGAGGAAATATCGCGCTGACTTTGATTCGCTTATTTATTTAAAGGGTGATCGGCAGGCAGTTGTTTTTGCATCCAACAAGCCAATTTGTGTTTTATATTGGGTTGCGATTCCTGATCCTTGGCAAGCGGCTGTAATATTTTGTCATGAACCAGTAAACGGTAAACATACTCAATTTTTTCTTTTGATGAATCGGTCGCTTCGAACTTAACCACGCCTTTTTTCTCAGCAATCGACATCACCAAATCGAGTGCAAGTTTAACGAGTTCTTTTTCGTGTTTGAGTTTTTTCACTGTAAAACCGCTCCGCGTTTTATTCAGTATTACAATGAACTTTATCATATATCAGCTTGATGAAAGTTATATGATTTCTATGTGTTATCAAGATTTTCCCGCAAGTGATCAATTAGCGCGTGGACTTTCGCGGGGACATAATGTCGCTCAGGATAAATCGCATTCAGCTCCATTGGGGTTGGAGTATAATTATTTAATATCACTTTAAGCTCGCCATCATTTATCGCATCCTGCACTAACCAGGTCGGTGCCACGGCAATGCCGAAGCCTTTTAATGCCGCTTCAAGCATGGCATCCGGACTACTGGTACAGATGCGCCCATTAACCTGGATCTTTTTTAACTCCTGCTTATCATAATAGTGCCAGTTATTACCGGTAGTGAGTAAGGTAAACACGATGCAACTGTGATTTTTAAGTTCTTCAACAGTTCCAGGTTCACCATACTTTTCAATGTATGACGGGGAAGCAACGGTCAGCCGTTGATAACAACCCAGTTTTCTTGCGACTAAACTGGAATCAAACAAAGGGCCAACCCGGACCGCGAGATCAATACCTTCTTTTACCAAGTCGACATAGTGATCATCCATCATAATATCCAGGTTGATTGCCGGGTAAGCTTGCATAAATGACCATAAAGCAGGAAGCACTTGCCGACGACCAAACGAAATCGGCACATTAATACGAAGCAATCCTGTTAGTTCGGTTTGCTGCTGACCTACACTGGCTTCGGCTTCAGCGACTTCATCTAAAATACGAACACAGTAGTGATAATATTTTTTACCCGGCTCAGTCGTCGCTAAATGCCGGGTCGATCGATTCAGTAATTTCACACCGAGGTGTTTTTCTAAAGCAGAGATGTGTTTACTAATTGTTGGTTGAGAAACGCCGGTTTCCCTGGCAACGGCAGAAAAACTCTCAGCCTCTACCACTCGTCTAAACATCGACATGCCAGATATCAAATCCATTTTATATAACCTTTAATTTATTCCAATTACGAATAAATATTAGTCCAATCTTACATATTATCAATCAAATTAGAATAAACTAATGTTATTACCTCTCAACAATATAGAGGTAATACCATGATTTCAAAACAACGCGGAATAATTGATCCCTGGACCCGGGGATTTTTAATTGGCCTGACCGTCTTAACTATTATTCAGCCCTGGGAC
>CAMYJG010000020.1 GCA_947258695.1 uncultured Ectothiorhodospiraceae bacterium
TTTTGTTTTACAACCAGCGGGTTTCGCGTTGAGGTTTTCGTTTTTTCGACATCAGGTAATGAAGTCACTGCAGTCCAGACTGAGCGTGCTGTACCAGTACTAGGCGTATAAAAATTTTCAAAATAAATCCCGTTATTCGCTAAGGCATCCATATGAGGTGTTGGATCTAGTGGGTTGCCAGCAACGCCCATTTTGTATGACGAGAATGATTCCAGTATGACAACAATAATATTTGGTTGTGTCTTGAAACGTTTTTGCGGCGTGATGTGACGATCGAAGTTAAGTGTATTAACATCAGGTTTGGAAACGCCAAGTGATGCGGCGACTTCCGGATAATATTTTTTTACTTTATCGGTATCAAAATTAATTTCCCGATTTTTTAAGGTATTTAAAAAATAAAGAATCGGGTTCATTGCTACGGTAGGAGCAAAGTTATGCGTACTAAAAAAAGCATCGCTCCAACGCAGCGGGTAATAAGAAACTTTGCCGTATAGCCCAAAGATAACGATAAAGGTACTAATGGTACCCAGTAATACTTTGCGCTTACGCGTATGCATCGGCACAAGTACATCTGAATAGTAATTAATAACTTTATTCAGAATAAAGACATAAACCGCGGTGATCGATAACAATAATAAACTTAACCAGATAATTGGGTAAGTTGACCAGACCATTTCCATTGAAATACTGAAGTTTTGTAAAAAACGAATGGCCGAGGCATCAAGGGGCTTATGCAGGTAACTAAAATATGCAAAGTTAATAAAATAAACCAGCAAGATAAATGAAAAAATAACGGCCTGTATGCTTAACCAGAAGCGGCGGTTAAAGTCAGATTCGAATGGGCTTAGAAAGCGGATACCGGCAAGTAAGAACACCGGTAAGGTCATCATCAAGCTGAGACGTAAATCAAACTTTAATCCAAGGTAAAATGCCTGTAATAATTCAGCAGCCAGGATCGGATCGGCTGGATTCTTAAAATACCAATACATGCCAAAACGTAAGAGAAAGAAGGCGACTAAGTGAATTCCTGTTGCAACTAAAATGTAACGAAACAGGCGGGGAATATTATGCATATTGGTCCAGTTGTGTATGATATTCTCTATATAATAGGGTCACGATTATACCGTATCAACCCTGAAATTAGTCAATCAGCAGCAAACGTAAGGAAAGAAAAATGGCAGTTTTACGCCGATTAATAAAGTATGCAGGCATATTTATTCTAGGTCTGATAGTTCTATATGCCATTGGCCGGCCGATTCATAAATTAATCGATGATTTTTATGACGGGGTACGGGAACCATACTTACAAATGCTGTCCCCCAGTGCAGTAACGGTACGTTGGCAGAGTGAGAAAGAATTTATCGGTGTTGTACGCTATGGATTACAAGCCGATCAATTAACCGAAGTTAACAAAGAATCCACTGCTGACGAAGAGCATGAAATTCGTATATCGAATTTGAAACCCGGCACTAAATATTTTTATAGTGTGGGTGATGGCGCTGCAACAGAATTTTCGGGCAAGGACTTTTGGTTTAAAACCGCGCCGCTGAGTAAACAAAGCAACAATGAATCAGTTCGTTTTTGGGTAACGGGCGACCAGGGTTACCCTAATGTTGTTCAAACACAGGTCAGGGATGCGATGTTGAACTGGACGAAACAAAATCCCCGTTTAAAACCAGCATTACCGCGGCTAGATTTCTGGATCACCACCGGTGATAACGCTTACCGCTCTGGTAGTAATGAGCAATTCCAGGCAGGTTTTTTTGAACCGTATAAATCTATTTTAAGAAACACACCGGTGTGGCCTGCCTATGGTAATCATGATTCACGGCGCTGGGTCTTTTTTGATATTTTTACTTTTCCAACCCGCGCCGAAGTCGGTGGTGTTGCATCTGGCACTGAACATTATTATTCATTTGATTATGCCAATATTCATTTTGTGATGTTAGATACCCAGGACAGTGATCATGATATCAATGGCGAGATGTTGAGTTGGCTTAAAAAAGATTTGCAACAAACTAAACAACAATGGTTAATCGCAGTTTTTCATCATCCACCGTATACCAAAGGATCACATAACTCTGATGATAAGGGGGATAGTGACGGGCGTTTATTTACGGTCAGAGAAAATATTCTTCCTTTATTAGAACGTGCGGGCGTCGACCTGGTTTTATCGGGTCATAGTCATATGTATGAACGTTCCGAGTTAATGAATTGTCATTATGGTGAATCAAGTAGTTTTACACCCGCGATGATTAGAGCTAAAAATAAAAACGGTATTTATACAAAGAAAGAGAATAAGATTTCTGCCAGCTCCGGAACCATCTATACGGTGATCGGCTCGTCTTCCAAGGTTGATATTGGACCATTGGATCATGTTGCGTTGCCTTATTCTTTACAGCAAGCGGGCTCAATGATTATTGATGTGGATAATAATAAGCTAAAAGCGTTTTTTATTAATAAAGAGACGAAAGTCAGCGATAGTTTTGAAATTATTAAGGGCGCAGAAGGCGGTACCATAAAACTGCCTTGTGGTGAAAACTAGGCAGCTACTACTTTATTTCTTCCGGATTCTTTTGCTTTGTATAGTGCATCGTCAGCCCGGTTAAATACCGAGCTTAAATTATCGTCTGAATTGAGCTCGGCTACGCCAAGGCTTATGGTTATTTTTTCTCTATGTGGAAACTCAGCACGCTCTACGCACTGGCGAATTCGCTCAGCAAGTTCTTCGGCGGGCTGCCTGGCCGTTTCAGGTAAAAGTAGTGCAAATTCTTCTACGCCTATACGACCAAATATATCTGTGGTGCGAATTACGTTTGATACGGTACGTGCTAAAACTTGTATTGCTTCATCACCTGCTGCGTGACCAAAAGTATCATTGACGTGTTTAAAGTGATCGATATCAAGCATGATGACAGTTAAAGGGTGCTGGTGACGATCATTACGAATGATTTCGTAACGCGCCAGTTCAAAAAATTTTCTACGGTTAAATATCTGGGTTAAGTCATCAATAGTTGCCAGCTTTTCAAGTTGCTCGGTTCTCATTTCGACGAGACCTTGCAGATTATTTTTGTGTTTCTCTAATTCATGATTAATCATTTCTTGCTGTAACATTAATGAACGGGCAAATATGGTGACGATTACAAATAAAAAAAGAACAATGGCACGCATATATATTTCATGTGTGCCGGGGGCAAAGATACTTTCAAGAATTGATTCATCTCCATCGCCAAAAATATACACGTCAATAAGAGCATCGAGACACCAGAAGATAGCACTGGCGAGTATGCCTATGGCAAAAACGAGGTTTGAGTTTTTTATCATGTTCATACCTTAATAATATCGAATCATCGAGGTATAAACTTTAGCGGATTAAGTAAAATTTAATCCAAATTGAGGGGGATTAGCCTTACCCTGTAAAAAGCATGGCAAGGCTAATAACCATAAGCTGTGAGGGCTAATGCCTGAAATGGCGCATGCCGGTAAAGACCATAGCAATATTGTGTTCATTTGCCGCGGCGATGACTTCTTCATCACGCATGGAACCGCCAGGCTGAATAACCGCAGTAATACCATCTGCTGCCGCTTGATCTAAACCATCACGGAATGGGAAGAAAGCATCACTGGCCATGACCGAGCCTTTAACTTCAAGGCTGGCATGTTCAGCTTTGATACTGGCAATGCGGGCCGAGTTAACACGGCTCATTTGCCCGGCACCGACACCAATGGTCATTTTATCTTTTGCATAAACGATGGCATTGGATTTAACAAATTTGGCAACACCCCAGCTGAACAACAGATCCTGCATTTCCTCTTCAGTCGGTTGGCGCTTAGTGACCACTTTTAAATCGTTATACAGTTCCAGGTCAGCATCTTGTACCAATAAACCACCATTAACACGTTTGAAGTCTAAACGCTTTGTCTCTTGTTCAGCCCACTCACCACATTCTAATAAACGCACGTTCTTTTTCTTGGCAACGGCTTTGATCGCTTCTTTACTGATTTTGGGTGCGATAATGACTTCGACAAACTGGCGATCAACGATTGTTGCGGCTGTTTCCCCATCAAGTTCCTGGTTAAAGGCAATAATGCCACCAAAGGCGGATTCAGGATCGGTGGCGTAAGCCAGTTCGTAGGCTTCTAAAATATTATGACTGGTTGCAACACCACAAGGATTAGCATGTTTAACAATGACGCAACTTGGACCATCATTAAATTGTTTTACACACTCTAAAGCAGCATCGGTATCACCGATGTTGTTGTAGGAAAGTTCTTTGCCCTGGATTTGTTGTGCGGTAGCTATACTGGCATGAGTTGAGTTTTGTTCAATATAAAACGCCGCTGCCTGGTGTGGATTTTCTCCGTAACGCATTTCCTGTGTTTTATGGTACTGGCTGTTGAAGGTACGAGGGAAGGTTGTTTTATTTCCATCAGCTTCAATACAACCTAAGTAGTTTGAAATGGCGCCATCGTAATGCGAGGTATGTTCAAAAGTTTTCACCGCGAGGTCAAACCGTGTGGCATCGGTGACTTCACCTTTATGATCTTTTAATTCATTTAATACCCGGTTGTAGTCATTGGCATCAACCACCACGGTAACCGAGGCATGGTTCTTTGCCGCTGAACGCAACATGGTAGGGCCACCGATGTCGATATTTTCAATCGCGAGTTCAAGGCTACAGTCTTCTTTAGCCACGGTTTCTTCAAACGGGTAGAGGTTAACAACTACCATATCGATCGGGGGAATATCATGTTCCTGCATAACGGTTTCATCAGTACCGCGACGTCCCAGCAAGCCACCATGAATTTTTGGATGCAGTGTTTTAACTCGGCCGTCCATCATTTCCGGGAAACCGGTGTAGTCAGAAACTTCGATAACAGGTACACCATTATCTGCGAGTAGTTTAGCCGTGCCACCAGTAGAAAGAATCTCAATGCCGTGATAGGTGTAGAGACTTTTTGCAAATTCGACAATACCGGATTTATCCGAGACACTGATTAATGCGCGGGTAATTTTAGACATGATAACTTCCGTAATTTAAAAATAAGTTGACTATAACCACGAAGGGCACGAAGCACACAAAGAGGAAAATTTTAAACCGGAGAAAGCTCTAGGGAAATTTTATTTTAGTCCCAGAAAATCCATTATTTCTCATGGTTCATTTTTAACTTTTCTTAGTGTTCTTCGTGCCCTTGGTGGCAAAAATATATTTTAGTTTAGTCGTTTAAACCATACATTTTTAATTTTTTGCGTAAGGTTCCACGATTAATTCCGAGTAGCTCAGAAGCTTTACTTTGGTTACCCTTGGTGTATTCCAATACACTGCGGAATAAAGGTTCTTCAATTTCACTTAAAACCATTTGATAAAGATCATTGGTTTCATGACCGTCTAATTGTTTAAAGTAACCTTGCATTGCATCCTCAACGCAAGTTTTTAAAGGTTTTCTGGTTTCTTCTTGTTGTGGATGTAGTTGTGTAATAGCAGGGTCCACTAAGGCGGCTTCTGTCATGCTGCTATTTCCTCCTTATATAATAAGCGTTCAAAAAAATCATGAGTCATACTAAGCTGCTCATCGATGGTGTCGACCCGACATACTGCCTGACGGAAAGCCGCGCCATGCGACTGACCTTTGCTGTACCAGCTGATGTGTTTGCGGGCCACACGCACACCAGTAAACTCCCCATAAAAAGCATAAAGATTTTCTAAATGACCGAGCAAAATGTCACGGATTTCTGTGACGCTTGGCTCAGCCAGGTGTTCACCTGTCGCCAGGTAGTGTTCAATTTCACGAAAGATCCAGGGACGGCCTTGCGCTGCCCGACCAATCATCACGGCATCCGCATTGGTGTAGTCGAGCACAAATTTCGCTTTTTCCGGTGTCTTGATATCACCATTGGCAACGACGGGAATCGTCACCCGGCTTTTTACGTCCGCAATGGTGTCGTATTCTGCATCACCACGATATTGATCAGCACGCGTGCGACCATGTATCGCTAATGATTGAATACCTGAATCTTCAGCTATACGCGCAATATTTACTGCATTTCGATTTTGTTGGTCCCAACCGGTACGAATTTTTAGTGTGACAGGAATATCCACGGCTTCCACCACGGCGGAAAGAATATTGCCCACTAATTTTTCGTCTTGTAACAAGGCTGAGCCAGCGAGTACATTACATACCTTTTTAGCCGGGCAGCCCATATTGATATCGATGATTTGCGCACCGTTATCATGGTTGTATTTTGCAGCTTCGGCCATCATGGCGGGCTCGGTTCCCATTATTTGAACCGATTTTGGATCCGTTTCACCGTCATGTGAGGCACGACGTTTAGTTTTGTCGCTGCCCCATAACAATGAATTAGATGAAACCATTTCAGACACAGCCATGCCTGCACCTAAATCACGGCACAACTTGCGAAATGGCAAGTCAGTGACGCCAGCCATAGGGGCAAGTATCAGTTTGTTACTTAACTGGAATGGACCAATCTGCATAGTTAACCAAAATATTCGAAAAATTATAAAATTGACGCTCTTGGGGGAGAGCAATAATACATCTAGTGGCAAAAAATATTAAGTGTTCAAGCTCAATTATGTTGCTTGATCATCGATACCAGATGCGCTAGGGACGTGCTCGTATTCGCAAATACTAATTATCTAAAATACCCAAAATGGGACGATTTTTTTTAAATCAGAGGAAAGTAAATTCAAAGTTGATAGCATCTCTGCCTGGATCAATAACTTCAAAATTTATATGCACCGGTGTTTTCGATTTCATTAATAAAAATGGATTACTGATTTTTCCCATATACGTTTTTGCATTAAAAACACGTTCCGCAACCACGTTTCCTGAAATATCAGACAGACGTATATGAATATCGGGGTAAGGTTGAGCAAAATAAGCATTATTGATCATTGCCGCACTGATCAATAACGCATTTTTTTCTTTCGGATGAAGACGAACATCGC
The DNA here is from genome assembly GCA_947258695.1 of uncultured Ectothiorhodospiraceae bacterium. GTDB lineage: Bacteria > Pseudomonadota > Gammaproteobacteria > UBA6429 > Thiohalophilaceae > JAGLTQ01. The sequence continues at coordinate 6,969 of CAMYJG010000020.1, forward strand.
GACTGATCAGCTCTATTTGTTTTGTATCGCGTGGTCCCGAGTAATAACAACCTATAGTTTCACAAAATGATTCTAAAAGCGGGCGCGCCGACGGCATCATGTTAACTATTTCATGTGCACGAAAATAAGTTAACTGGGAGAATGAAACAAGCAGTAAAAAAATAGTTAATGGGATGGTCACTGCGGGTGAAAATAAACGTCGTGAAGGGGTATCTAAGTTTTCCAGCTCATCACGTAAATGTAATGGAACTTCATAATCATCCGAGTGTTTGCCTATGCTGAGATCACTGAAGCTCTCTTGGTTGGTATCTTCTATAACTATTTTTTCAGCGACGTCACTGTTATTAAAATCGCTTAAATCAACCTGGTCAAACAGGGCTTCTTCGTTAATAGCGGCTGCTTTTTCAGGTTTATTTTCAGAGGTTGTTTCTTCCAGTTCAAAATCCAGGTCATCGTCATCATCAAACTTATCGTCATCGACGTCTTTTATTTGTTCGCCAACTGTTTCAGGTTCGAAAATTTCAAACTCATCTGCAATTTCGGTATTGTCGGCTGTCGCTGGCGTTTTGTCTTCTTCTGAGTCGTCATCAAGTTGGATAAAATCAAACTCGCTATTAATATCATAGTCTTCGTTATCATTATCATTTTTTTCTTCTGGCGTATTGATGTCGAGAGACATCTGTCCTTCCATTTCATTGAAGATATCAGCTACGCTCGCGGCACTGGTCGCGTTATACGCATCGGTATCAAATACATCACTGTTGTTATCTTGATCCGGGATATATTTTTCAGCTTCATCCTTAACTTCAATATCGGGTTTTACTTTAATTTTATCAGCGCTTGTTTGTAAAAATGGATTGTCAGTATTTTTATTTTCGGTTGCTTGAGTGAGTTCATCAATGGCTGCATTGAGGTCAAAGCTGTCATCAAAAATATCATCATCCATCTCACTGGCTTGTTCTGAGACAGAATCAAGATTAATACTCTCCATCTCATCACTATCGAGGTTGCCGATATCAGCGATCATGGTCGCATCGGCTTTAAATTCTGGCGCAGGAGTTAACTTTTCTTTTGTTTTTTCTGGCTTAACTTTTTCTGTTTTTGCAGCTGGGGTAATTTTTTCTTCTTTTGCACTAGCCTTGGATTTAATTACTTCGGCTTGTTTACTTTGCACGGTTGCTTTTGGGCTGGCTGGCTTTGAAGTCAGCTGACTAACGGGTAAATCATCGATAGCGTTTTCGGTGGCATTAAAAACGAGTTGGCAATGTCCGCAACGTACCTTGCCTTTTGCGATGGCAAGGTGGCGCTCAGTAACTCTAAAGCAGGTCGAACATTCTGGACAACGGGTATACATGCGCTAATTATACGCATAAGTCTTTATATATATGAAATAGTGATTATTTCGTGGAAATTTACTTTCTTGTGCCAGCCAAACAAATCCAGTCTTCGTGTTGTTTCCAAATTTGAATATCAAACGAGTCAGCATAAGCCGCAAGAACATTTTCAGCTTGTTCAGCCAGGATACCTGAGAGCACAATCTGCCCCTTTTGCTCAGTTAATTGCGCAAAATAGGGCGCTAATTCAATCAGTGGAGAAGCCAGAATATTGGCCAGCAGTAATGGCGTAGACTGTTCCGGGAATTCTTTGGGCAGATAGGTTTTAATTTTGTCTGCGACATGATTCTTTTCTGCATTATCCCGGGTGGCAATGAGTGCCTGTGGATCAAGGTCGATGGCTTCAGCGTGTTTCGCTCCCAGTAAAATTGCGCCAATGGCTAAAATGCCGGAGCCACAGCCAAAATCAATGATCTCTTTGCCAACAGGTGGGTTAGCATCGAGCCATTCCAGGCACATTGAGGTTGTCGGGTGAGTACCGGTACCAAAGGCTAAACCGGGATCGAGCAGGATGTTTGCCGCGTCTGGCTGGGGTGGTTTAAAGGTGCTGGGTACCACCCAGAGTTTTTCACCAAACTGCATGGGTTTAAAGCTGTCCATCCAGGCGCGTACCCAGTCTTTGTCTTCGAGCTGCTCGCCTTTCCAGTCGGGGATGTCTTTTCTTAATTGTTGTTCGACTTGTTTAATGACCGCTTTTAAATCTTCATTGGCATCAAACAATCCCACCACGCGGGTTTGCGACCACATTGGCGTCGTGCCAGGAACGGGTTCTAATACCGGTTGGTCTTGCATGTCCTGCAAGGTGACCGAAACGGCACCGTGCTCCATTAAGGCATCGGATAATTGATCAGCTGTACTGTCATCTGTCGGTATAATAAGTTGTAACCAGGGCATTAGTAGATCTTTTATAAAATATAATTTTAGTGCAAAGAAAAAAGCGGGTGAGTGCACCCGCTTTTAGTTTAGATTAAGTCAAAGCTATTTTGTTTTGGCTTGTTCTTTTTCTTCAAGTTTCTTTTCCAGGTAATGGATATTGGTACTACCTGCCTGGAAGCCGGCATCATTAATGAGTTCCTGTTGCAGCGGAACATTCACTTTAATACCTTCCACGACCATTTCATTTAACGCGGTACGCATACGTGCGATGGCAACGTCTCTAGTTTCACCATGTGATATAACTTTACCAATCATTGAATCATAGTAAGGTGGAACACGGTAACCGTTATAAATATGGGTATCGACACGAATGCCTGGACCACCCGGTGCGTGGTAGGCAGTAATGGTACCCGGTGAAGGCATAAAGTTATCTGGATCTTCAGCATTGATACGACATTCGATGGCGTGGCCATTGATCTTGATATCTTCTTGCTTATAGGCCAACGGTAAATCACTTGCGATACGTAATTGTTCACGCACAATATCCACACCGGTGATCATTTCGGTAACCGGGTGTTCAACCTGAACACGGGTATTCATTTCAATGAAATAGAATTCACCGTTCTCATACAGGAACTCGAATGTACCTGCACCACTGTAACCAATATCGACACAGGCCTGTGCACAACGTTGACCAATTTCATCACGCATTGCTTCGGTAACGCCTGGCGCTGGTGCTTCCTCAAGGACTTTTTGGTGACGGCGTTGCATTGAGCAGTCACGCTCTGCTAAGTGAATCGCGTTGCCATGGTTATCTGCAAGTATCTGGATTTCAATATGGCGTGGGTTACCGAGGAATTTTTCCATGTACACCACGTCATTGTTAAAGGCAGCACCGGCTTCGGCTTTAGTTAAAGCAATGGATGAGAGTAATGCGCCTTCAGCATGCACAACTCGCATACCACGACCACCACCACCACCGGCCGCTTTAATAATAATCGGGTAACCGATACGACGGGCATGCTCGAGGTTTTTTTCATCGTTATTATCGAGTGGACCATCCGAACCAGGAACAGTTGGGACGCCGGCTTTTTTCATGGCATCAATCGCGGCAACCTTGTCGCCCATCATACGTATGGTCTCTGGGCGGGGACCGATAAAAGTGAAACCACTTTCACTGACACGCTCAGCAAAGTCAGCATTTTCTGATAAGAAACCATAGCCCGGGTGGATGCCCACTGAGTCTGTGACTTCAGCGGCACTAATAACGGCCGGAACATTCAGGTAACTTTCTAATGATGATGCTGGACCAATACAAACTGACTCGTCAGCCATGCGAACATGTTTTAAATCGCGATCGGCTTCTGAGTGCAGCGCAACGGAGCGAATACCGAGCTCTTTACAGGCACGTAATATACGCAGAGCAATTTCGCCACGGTTAGCAATAAGGACTTTTTCTAACATAATAAACTCGTTTCTTTTGTAGCCTAAAAGTAGGCGCTATCAAAGATATCTATAAACCATTAGAGGCCTTTTACACGGATGGCGAGAAGGAAAAGAACAAGGCAAAACTGATGAAAAAGCGCAGTGTACAATTAGTACATGAGCATTTTGAAGAAGTTTTAACGCAGTTATTTTGCTTCGTAGCATTCGTGGAATGGTCTCTTATTCGATAATGAATAGTGGTTGGTTATATTCTACTGGTTGACCATTTTCGACAAGAATGGCTTTTATCGTACCTGCTTTATCGGCTTCAATCTGGTTAAGCAGTTTCATCGCTTCAATAATACAAAGTGTGTCGCCCACGTTTACTTTTGAACCAACTTCAACGAAAGCAGTCGCGCCGGGAGAGGGGGCACGGTAGAAACTACCCACCATGGGTGAATTAAGGACATGGCCATCGATGGTCTCTTCAGCTGTATCCGCTGTGCCAGCACTAGCAGCAGCAGGTGCCGGCGCGGCAGCTGGTGCGGCGGCAATCGCAACCGGTGCCGGTGCAGCAACGGGTGCAGCGGCAGAATGACGGCTGATTCGAACGGACTCCTCACCCTCGTGAATTTCGATTTCAGCGATACCGGATTCTTCGAGTAACTCGATGAGTTTTTTTACTTTTCTTATATCCATAATTTTTTCACCTTAATAATGGGGTTTAAGTGATTCGTTTTATGCAAGAGATTCAATCGCTGATGTTAATGCCAGTGAATAACCTGTTGCGCCCAGCCCGCAAATCACACCTTGCGCCAAATCCGATAAATAGGAATGTCGGCGAAAGTCTTCACGTGCATGGACATTTGATAAATGAACTTCGATAAATGGAATATTTACCGCAGCCAGGGCGTCGCGTATCGCCACACTGGTGTGGGTGAACGCGGCGGGATTAATAATGATGTAATCGACTTTTTTTGCAGCACTTTGAATAGCGCTGACTAATTCATGCTCTGCATTGCTTTGTAGTGTAGAGAGGCTATGCCCGTTGGCTTTAGCTTGTTCAGTGAGCGCGTTATCGATATCTGATAACGTGGTGGCACCATAGATTTCCGGTTCGCGTGTACCGAGCAGGTTCAGGTTGGGACCATGTAATACTAAAATATTTGCCATGTGACAGTGCCGACTCAAGTTTGTTTATTTTAATTATGCAATTTCCATGCAAATGCAGTCACAATCTCTACATGATTGGCGCATTTAAAGCCCGTCCTGGGCGATAATTTTGAGGTTATTGTGCCTAAAGAAAGGGAAGTTGTCCACTTAATGCTATTTCCCCGAAATTAGCTACAAATAATAGCAACTAAACCGAAATTAGCATGCCTACGGGTTCACAGAACAAAAATATGGAAAAAGATACTTACCGCAAAGACGCAGAGAACGCAGAGTTGAAAATAATAGGTTTTGTTAATTTGAATTTAAGCGGGTAAATTGTTCATTTATAGTTTTTTTAATAATTATTATTCAACATTGATAATCTTAGCGTTCTCTGCGTCTTTGCGGTAAAAATATTTATAATAAGGGCTTTATCATGCCTTCGACTTGTTCGAAGCTCAGTTCATTACGTTGGCGCTGAACAATATTGCCTTTACGGTCAATAATCACGGTATAGGGTAGGACCCCCAAACGATTACCATATGCCTTGGTTAAAACGGGACCTTCCTGTTCGGCCATCAGTATCGGGTAGTTCATGCCCATCGGGTCGGTAAAATCAATCACGTCCTGTTTTTTATCCAGCGCAATACCCACAATGGTAAAACCTTTGTCTTTGTATTTTTCCTGCACCTTGATAAAGGCCGGCATTTCTTTACGGCATGGCGGGCACCAGGTCGCCCAGAAGTTGATCATTAAAACCTGTCCATCCCACTCTTTAACATCCCGAACTTTTCCCTGCAGGTCCTTGAGTTTAAATAAGGGGCGTATATTTGAAACGGGAGTTTCTTGAGTGGCGTTTACTTTAGTAGCGGCCAGTTTTTTTTCATGTTGCCAGTTATTAAAAATAAAACCAGAAACCAGGCCCGCCGCAGCCAGGCCAACCATCATTAAGGTTGAAGTTGTTTTTGACATAATATTGAGTGTTTACTTGATAATTAGTTTAACGTGTTTAATAAATGTCTCGGCATCCATGTTACCGACAATCCGGTAATTACGAATCTCTTTGCCATCTTTATCATAGAATAAAATGGCGGGAGGAGCCTGAACCGAAGTGTACTTGTTTAATGCCTGGTCCTGTTCATCGTTAGCAGTAACATCAGCCTGTAGCAGGACAAAGTCCTTTAACAGTTCATGCACTTCTTTGTTGGTAAACACATAATCTTCAAACTGCTTACAGTAAGTACACCAGTCGGCATAGAAGTCGAGCATGACATATTTACCCGCTGACTTCGCCGCAGCAATTTCATTTTTTAAATCGGTATCTGTTTTAATCCGTTTGAATTTTAAGTGTTGTTTTTCAGCGGCTGCGCCACCACCCATGGTTAAGCTGGAGCCATGTAGTGGATCATTAAAGTTACGCGCACCAGTGACGCCGCCTAACATGACGATGACACCATAAATAACAAAGACAAGACCGACGCCTTTCCATAACTTAAACCAGCCGGACGCGTTTTCTTTAATTGCATCGAATGCGCCCATGTAGATACCGACAACGATGAACAGGGTTGCCCAAAGCAACATCACCGTGGTTGCCGAAATAAAGCTGATACGCTCAAGGAACAGTAATGCGATGGCTAACAGGACTACACCGGCACCGGCTTTGACGTTATCCATCCAGGTACCGGCTTTAGGCAGCACATGACCACCGGCCGTTCCGACTATCAAGAGCGGTAAACCTAAACCATTACCCAGGATAAACATGGAAGCAAAACCAAGCAGCCAGTTACCTTCCGTTGCTACGTAAGCCAGCGCACCAATGATCACGGGACCGGCACAAGGACCAATAATCAGTGCAGAAGCGGCACCCATGAAGATAGCACCATGTAATGAGCCACCTTCTTGTTTGTTACTGAAGTTAGTTAACCAACCCTGTACCGAGGCAGGCATCTGGATGTTATAAAAACCAAACATGGACAATGCCAGGCCAACAAAGATCAGAGAGAAAATGATTAACACGGCCGGTTGCTGGAACCATGCCTGGATATTGAGCCCTTGCCCAAATGCGGCGACCAGTGCACCCATGATACCAAAGGTGATTGCCATACTTTGCACATAGGCCATGGAAATAGCAAAAGCAGTACCACGATTAATCTTTTCACCATGACCAACAATGATTGAAGACAGGATTGGAATCATTGGATACATGCAGGCAGTAAAGGCCAGCGCAAGGCCACCGAGGAAGAAGTACAGCAAAATTTCAATGGCATCACCGGAGGCAAGTACGGCGAGTGATTTATCTTGTTCGGAAACAAAGTCCTGGCTTGCACTTGAGCCTGTAGCAGCGGTTGTTTTAACAACTGAAGAACCTGAACCACCCGCTGGTAAATCAAAGCTGACTTTTTTACGAATAGGGGGATAACAAATACCGGTTTCTTCAGCACAGCCTTGATAGGTAAACTGAACTTTAATTGTGGTTGCCTGGGTGTTGCTTCTTACCAATGGTACAACGGCTTCAACACCATTGTGGAATACTTGTATCTTGCCAAAGAATTCATCGTTCTTGGTTTCGCCGGGCGGTAAAACGGCATCACCGAGCTGAACGCCATCCCCTTCGATTAATTTAAATTTAAACTTGTTGCGATAAAGATAATGTTTGTCTGCAATTTGCCAGTTAGCAACAATGCTATTGGCATCCTTAACATCGGTTGTTAGCTTAAAGGCGACATCCGGCTCAAGAATTTCATCATCGTTACCGCCTAAACCTAAATCATCACTTAAGTTGTTAATGGCTGCTACACCACCCGCAGCAGAAACAACGGAGATGTTAAAAGTGAGGAAAAGTGAAAGTAAAAGAAGTAACGTTTTTGATGCGGTTTGTATTCTCATTATTTTTATCCGTTGCTTATTTGTTCTTTAGTCTGAAGTATTGGATTGAATCCAGTTTAAATAATTTTGTTCACCTGCAAGAATAGGGACAGCGATGATTTCTGGAAGTTCATAGCTATGAAGCTGCTGTATGGCCTTTTCTATTTGTGAAAACAGCGCTTGCCGGGTTTTTATGACTAATAAAAATTCCTTATCGTGCTGGATCTCCCCCTGCCATTGGTAGACGGACTCAACCCCGGTAACGATATTGGCGCAAGCTGCCAGTTTCTTTTTTACCAGTGTCTCGGCAATCGATGAGGCTGACTCACTTGAATTACAGGTAGTTAACACCATTATATAGTCATTACTTGGCATTCAGATACAATATCAGTATAGCGGGCCCGTGAAAATGGGCATAAGCACATGTCATAAGGCCAATCTGCCCAGTTTAATAAGGAAAACACGTGTTTCAGATTTTACTAATTGCATTTTTAACCGTCCCGATTCTTGAAATTTACCTGCTATTCCAGGTTGGTGGTGTGATTGGCGCTGGCTGGACAATTTTTATCGTGATTGCCACGGCTATCCTGGGAGCCGGTTTGCTGCGGCAACAGGGCTTTTCAACATGGGCCCGCTTAAATCAAAGTATTGCCCAGGGACAATTACCGCCAACCATACTGATTGAAGGGATATTTTTATTACTCGCCGGGGCCTTTTTGCTGACCCCGGGCTTTTTTACCGATACCGTGGGTTTTCTTTTCCTGGTGCCATTTATACGTAAAATGCTAGCGGCTTCTTTATTACGCCGCGGAGTTTTTATGGCCTCGAGCATGCATGGCAGCTATTCATCAGAACAAGCGTCTCACTCACGACCACAAGAAAAAAATGTGATTGAGGGTGAATACGAAGAACGAGTTGATAAAGATTAGATGATTGTCTGAAGAATGTTTTGTCAGCCCTTGAATTTGGTTGACAGCCTCCCCAATATGACCATAATTAGCACTCTTTGAGTGCGAGTGCTAACACAATAGCACTAAAATTTGCCAGTTCAGCACAGAATTTTTGGCGTAAAACATTGAATTTATTAGATTTTTCCCTAGGAGAAAACAAAAATGAAGATCCGTCCTTTACATGACCGTGTGGTCGTTCGTCGTATGGAAGAAGAAACAACATCTGCCGGTGGCATCGTGCTTCCTGGTTCTGCTGCAGAAAAACCAAACCAGGGTGAAGTTGTCGCTGTGGGTAATGGTCAGGTTACTGATAGTGGCATTCGTGAATTAGACGTGAAAGTCGGCGACACAGTAATGTTCGGCCAATATGCCGGTACAGAAATCAAGGTTGATGGCGAACCCCTGTTAATTATGCAAGAAAACGACATCGTTGCTGTTATTGAGTGATAACACCTTTAATTAGCAGAGAATTAAAAGAATTTAAGAGGAAGAAATAATGAGTGCAAAAGAAGTAAAGTTTAGTGATGACGCGCGTCAGCGTATGCTGGTTGGTGTAAATACCTTGGCCAACGCGGTAAAAGTAACATTAGGTCCTAAAGGCCGTAACGTTGTTATCGATAAAAGTTTTGGTGCACCAGCTATTACTAAAGATGGTGTTACTGTCGCGAAAGAAATCGAATTAGATGACAAGTTCGAAAACATGGGCGCACAGATGGTTAAAGAAGTATCTTCAACCACTAATGATACAGCGGGTGACGGTACCACGACGGCAACAGTTTTAGCACAGTCTATTTTAACCGAAGGTATGAAAGCGGTTGCTGCCGGCATGAATCCTATGGATTTAAAACGTGGTATCGACAAAGCGGTTGGTGCTGCTGTTGAGGAATTACAAAAAATGTCTAAGCCATGTGCTGACGACAAAGCGATTGCCCAGGTAGGTACAATCTCTGCCAATGCCGATAGCGAAGTAGGTGACATTATTGCTGAAGCGATGGCTAAAGTGGGTAAAGAAGGTGTTATCACTGTTGAAGAAGGTTCAGGTTTTGGTAATGAACTTGATGTTGTTGAAGGTATGCAGTTTGAGCGTGGTTACCTTTCCCCTTATTTCGTCAACAACCAGGAAAACATGACAGCAGATATGGATGCACCATTCATTCTGTTACACGACAAAAAAATCTCTAACATTCGCGACTTATTACCTATCCTTGAAGGCGTAGCAAAAGCGGGTAAACCATTACTGATTATTGCTGAAGATGTTGACGGTGAAGCATTAGCAACACTGGTTATCAACAACATGCGTGGTATCGTTAAAGTTGCCGCAGTTAAAGCACCTGGTTTTGGTGACCGTCGTAAAGCCATGTTACAAGACATTGCGATATTAACCGGTGGTACCGTGATTTCTGAAGAAGTAGGTTTATCTTTAGAGAAAGCAACGGTTGAAGATTTAGGTTCAGCGAAGAAAGTAGTTGTAACGAAAGAAGAAACAACCTTAATCGATGGTGCTGGCAACAAAGCAGACATCGAAGCACGTGTTACTCAAATTCGTACTCAAATGGAAGAAACGTCTTCTGACTACGATAAAGAAAAACTTCAGGAACGTGTTGCTAAATTAGCAGGCGGTGTTGCAGTAATTAAAGTCGGTGCAGCGACTGAAGTTGAAATGAAAGAAAAGAAAGATCGTGTTGACGATGCATTACATGCAACACGTGCTGCAGTTGAAGAAGGTGTGGTACCCGGTGGTGGTGTTGCGTTAATTCGCGTTGCAGCTAAATTAGGTAAATTAAAAGGTGATAACCACGATCAAGATATTGGTATCAACATCGCACGTCGTGCCATGGAAGAGCCTATGCGTCAAATCGTTATGAATGCCGGTGATGAAGCATCTGTTGTTGTTAACAAAGTTGACGAAGGTAAAGGCAACTTTGGTTATAACGCCAGCAATGCTGAATACGGCGATATGATTGAAATGGGTATTCTTGATCCAACTAAAGTAACCCGTTCTGCATTACAAAATGCGGGTTCGGTAGCAGGTCTGATGATTACCACTGAAGCCATGGTGGCAGACCTTCCGGTTGATCCAGCGACTGCGCCGGCGGCTCCGGATATGGGTGGTATGGGTGGAATGGGCGGCATGATGTAATCAGGCTTGCTCTTTTTCCGTATAACTGCGTTGTAAAAGTTTCTCATTTGCTCACGTACTTTATGTACGCTGCGCAATTCAAAACTTTTACGCCTTGTTCTACGAAAAAATCCCTAAGCCTGATATTAGGCTGAAAAGAAATTAAAACCCTGCTGGAAACAGCAGGGTTTTTTTATTCCACCTCCCCTTGCGGGAGGGGGTTAGGGGGAGGGGGCTTAATCAGCTTTACATTCCATAACCTTATGATGAATAAATTTTAAAGTCGGTGTTTACATCGGCTTTTTTTATGGGTGAATTTTGTGGAGCCTGTCATTGCGGGGAATTTACTGGCATGGCAACCTGCTTAAGTGATTAGTAATAAATAATGGAGATAAAAAAATGAAATTATGGCCATATTTTTTGGGCGCCTGGCTGGCATTAACAGGGCTGGATAAAATCGCGAGTTTAAGTTTTAAATACGAGAGCCTGGTGATGGGGGTACTTGCGCTTGTGGCAGGTGTACTGGTACTGATGCGCAAATGATATCAAAAAGGACGATTTTATAGTCCATCAATCACGCTACATTTTTGTAAACTTCTATTAAATCAATACTTTTTCGTGATGTTTCTTGGTATAGTGTGGATATACCCTGGTAATTTACTCGGTTTTTTAACCTAAAAAATTAAGTATAAGGTTAAACGGTAATGTCAAACACACGCATCCTGATCGTTGAAGATGAGTCTTTAATCTCAAGCCATCTTAGAATCCATCTCACCGGTTTGGGTTATGAGATTGTAGATATTGTTACTCGCGGTGAAGATGCCATTACCTGTGTGCGTGAACAGACACCGGATTTGATTATTATGGATATTGTTCTTGCGGGTGAGATGGATGGTATTTCAGCTGCTAAGGAAATCAGTCGCTTCTCTTCAATTCCCGTGATTTATGCCACCTCTTATTCAGACGAAGAATTTTTTGATCGCGCCAAGGAGACCGGGCCGTTTGGTTACCTGATTAAACCGGTTAAAGAACGGGAACTGGAACTCACCATTCGCATCGCGTTGCATCATAGTGAGCTTGAAAATCGTTTAATAAAAAGTGAACAACACCTTTCTGATGCTCAACGCATTGGCTTATTAGGAAGCTGGGACTGGGATATTGAGCACAATACCCTGGAGTGGTCAGATCAAATGTTTCGGATCTTTGGCCAGGAACCGCAGTCGTTTGGTGCCAATTACCAGTCATTTATGGATCGGGTGCATCTCGATGATCGTGAATATGTACAAATGGCAGTGGACAGTGCACTTGCCGGAGAAAAGCACTATTGTATTTCCTACCGCGTGGTAAAAATGAATGGTGAGATCAACCGGATTCAGGCGGAAGGTGAAGTGACCATTAATGAACAGGGTGAAGCGGTGAGGATGGTTGGAACAGCACATGATATTTCAACTATTTTACAGATCCAGGATGAATTGTGGGTACTTGCGCATCACGATGAACTCACCGGATTACCAAACCGGCACTTGCTATATGATCGTATTGGTCAATCAATCTTCAAAGCGAAACGTGACAAAAACCAGGTTGCGATCATGTTGATCGATCTCGACAAGTTCAAAAGCATTAATGATCAATTTGGCCATGATGTTGGGGATGATTATCTAAAACAGGTTTCGGCGCGGATAAGGTCTGCATTACGTGAAGAAGATACCCTGGCACGGCTGGGGGGCGATGAATTTGTTGCAGTGATTAATAATATATCCAGCGAAAAAGATGCCGGAGTTATTGCGCAGAACCTGCTGGATGCCATTAAACAGCCACTTGCCGTAGATGACAGCGTACACACACCTACAGCGAGTATCGGCGTTGCGCTTTATCCTGGTCATGGCAAGGATAGTCACGCATTACTAAAATCGGCTGATATCGCCATGTATGATTCAAAACATCAGGGTAACGATAGCTTCAGTATGTTTATCAAACAAAAAGCCAGTTAAAACTATAGTAACCTTTCAGGATGTTACCCATATAGTCAAAATATTATGCTTCAGGCATGACTGTCGACGAGCTTATCCAACAAATACCAGAACCACTTCGTGCTTCTGTAGAAGCACAGTGGCAGACTTTTATTGACAAAGTTATTGATAAACAACGACTACGTATTTGTATTACCGATACAGGTAATGGTTTGAGTGAGAATGATATAGCCCGATTATTTATTCCTTTCGAACGTTTGAATATCGAAGAAAATGTAGAGGGTACAGGGATTGGGCTGGTTATCACAAAACATTTAGTAGAGCTTATGGGGGGTACAATGGGTGTAGATAGTACAGTAGATAAAGGTAGTACATTTTGGGTTGAGCTTAAGTTAGAGTAACTTTTTGCTTTATGAATAAATACTTATTTTAGGATAGTAACTATGAAATTGTGGCCGTATGTACTCGGTGCGTGGTTGGTGTTAACGGGATTGAATTCAGTTATTAATTTGAACTTCCAATATGAAAAAATGGTATTAGGTGTGCTTGCATTAATTGCGGGCGTACTGGTTATTCTGCGAAAATAAACATTAAATTATACTCTATTAACAAATAGATAAGGAAATAGATAATGAAGCCGATTACTCTACAAGGTTTTCTTTTACGGTTTTTGTTTGCGCTTTTATTGGTGATGCTAACATATAACCCCAGTGGCTATTCTTACTCGCATTGGTTACAAACGAGCTTTTCTAACTTTGGTCCTTTGTTAGGGATTGCTGGGATCAGTTTGATTATTGGTTGGGTCATTTATATTAGAGCAACATTACGTTCTCTTGGTTTAATTGGTTTGATTTTAGCGGCATTATTTTTTTCAGCTATCATGTGGTTGTTAATTGATTGGGGTTGGTTAGGTTTAAATAATGTAACGGCGATGAGCTGGGTGATATTGGTTTTGATTTCTGCCGTATTAGCCGTGGGCATTTCCTGGTCGCATATTCGCCGTAAATGGTCAGGTCAAATAGATTCAGATGATATAGATGAAGAATAACGAAGAAAAATAATAGAGCCGAATATATTAAGTAATATATCCGGCTCTAATTTTGGTGGTGGACAGAGCAATTAATTTAAATCCAATCACTCTTTTTTTCTCACAAAATTTTACTTGTTTATTCTTATTGTGAATATTCTAAAATCATACGGTCACCTGAATACCAGTCACTAATGAGATGGGTTACACCTGTTTGTGTTTCACGAGCAGTGAAGAACCTGTTATCTATAGTAAGCACTTCAAAGAACGTTTTTGCTGGAACAGGGTAAGGATTAATGGTTATACCAGTTTCTAAAGCATTTGAGTTTTCAAGTGTTGACTCTACGGCAAGAGTATTTGTGATATCAACACTAGCACCTAAACTCAAACTACCCAACGAAAGCCCACCACTAGCACTCACTTTCATCGAGGTCGTCTTTGTCATAGTTTCGATTTGAGTTTTAATATCCGTCACCTGTTGTGTAAGAGTATCCGTTTCTCTCTCTAATGATCCAGTATAATTATCCAGAGAAAGTTTATCTTGGTGAACATATACTTCTTCTCGTCCAATGTAATGGAAAGAGTTATAGGTTACGTTGTTAGCGACTTGATCTGCTGCCTCCGTGCAAACATCTGCATCAGCACAATCTCGATCCTGGCTGGGGATAAGCGTAAAAGGTAACCTCATCGATGAATGAAAGCGTGGTCCTGTAATTTCATAGTTGTGTGGTGAAGTCAGTCTTGGGCGTTTGTTCCTTTTATCAATGGTTTCAATAACGGTTAATGGTATGGCCAGGAAGTTGTATTCGTTAACCGTGCCACAAGCTGGGGAACCTGCCGAGACTTCACATGCGACAACAGTGCCAGGCCACAGTGGAGCAGTTTTTAGGTCCTTTATTGTAGTTGGACCAGCAAGACGTAATTCGACATTGCCATAAGGGAAACCGCTATCACCAGAATCAGCATCAGTATAAAGAAGTTTACCCGGGTTTGCGTCTTCTTTTGCTGAGCCTTTGATCAGGTATTCATTTTTTACACATATCGCGGCATTAGGTGCTGGCTGAGCTACGGTAATCTGTGGTGAATAAGTTGCCACGGTACCCAGTGAACCATAACCCGGATTACAAACTGGTCGAAAGACAGCCCTAAATGTCCAATTACCAGTAAATAAATCTAACATTCTGTGGTACCAGATTTGTTCGTAATGATCAGGAGCTTGAAGCAGATCCTGTGCTTCGCTGATGTCCTTGACGACAATCATGGGAACATTTTTAGTCACAGCCAGATCAGCATCTACATCTGCATGCGCGGCACTGCCACGAGCGAGTGAGCCAAGTGCATGATAGCCATCTTTTACAATGGGTTTCCAGAATCGGACCCGGTGGCTATTTGCCATTGTCCAAATAGGTTCATATTCATTCACATACCTGATGAGTAGTCCACCACCAATATCCATGGAATCTGGGTCGTAGACATTTAAAGTGATGTTTTTAGTATGTTCACCGGCAACTATGGTTATATCTTCTTTACAGGGTACTTTGTTGGCATATGAAGTAACGGTAATAGCACCTGCATGTGTTGTAACATCGGCACAGGTTTCGTTAGATGTGACAGTAAATGATGTATCAATAACTGCACCTAAATCGTCAACAACTTCAACCGATATATCCAGGCTTTCACTTTTTTCAAGTTTGGCAACGTCATAACCGGTGACTAGAAAGGTAGCAGTTGAATTAGATGTTTCAGCTTCTCCACCTTCACTGCCTCCACCACATGCAGTCACAAGTAAGGCGACGCTAGCAAAAGTGATTGTCTGTTTAATAAAATCGAAACCTTTATTTTTAGTTTTCATTGGAACTCTCCTTGTTGTGGATGGTTGTTTAGCCCATCAACGTTTTTATTTATGATGTAGAGAGTGTGGTTGATGGAGGGGAGTTTGAGTATTCTACAAAGGTCGGTAGTGACCCTGTACTTTAGTCTATAGACGGATGGCTGTTTTTATTGAGGCAAAAAATTAGGGGCTGCCCTCGTTAACGAGAACAACCCCTAGTGTTATTTGCCTGATATTGAAATTTAGAAGTAATACATATAGTTAATACCGCCCCAGATCTGTTTCCTGGGTAAGATTTTCAGATCGGCAGACTTCATATTGGCTGAGATGGTGAGTTGTGATTCATCAAAACCTAGAGTCAGGCCAATTCCGCCATCATAAACGACATGTTCTATTTCATCGTAGTTAAACGTTACCTCGCTATGTCTAAACTGGCCTTGTAGCAGTGCATCATAGGCCACGAAGCGGGCATTGAAGGCGGTCCAAAAATACCATTCATCTTCAGCTTTAGATGGCACAAAATTTCCGCGGTTAACGGGATCATAGGGGAGGCTCCAAAAGGGACTCCTAAGTTTGCCTGCTCGTATAGCGAAACCCAGGTTGGCATTGGTTTGAAAGCCCAGTGATAATCCCATTGTTGTTGTCACATCTAACTTTTTCGGAATGGACAATTTTTCTTGTACGCGTGAATTAGTTAAACGCAGGCGGAGTGTTAATTCGCCGCCATCCGATATTTGGTGGCGCCAGCCTTTTGGTTCGACTGGATCATCAGTAGGCTCTAAATCAAATGCTTCACGGTACATGGAGTGAAAACCTGCCTGAAACTCACCTGGAAGTTTACTTCCTATCAGCCCAAGTAAAACCTCTGCGGCAAGCGCATTTTTGCCATCTGTGAGAACCCGCTTGTTGCTGAGATATATTAATGATGAGTAAGGCCTGTCATTGTATATCGGTTGCGAGTCGGATAAATCATCCGGGGTGTAAGCAAGAGTACCCAGCATAAAGCTGTATACGATATCTTCATCTGATTTTTCTATACCCAGCCATTCACCGGCTGTTTTTACCAGGCCATCCAAGGGATAAAGTCCTTTTTCTTTTGCCCAGAAAAATTCAACCGCAAAGCCCATGGTGTAGTCACGGTCTTCATTTGAAAACGGAACGAACATATCTTGATCAATGTAAAAACCTATCCCGCTATTGTGTTCTTTTTTCTTTTCGACTTCTTCTGCATAAAGTGAAAAATGAAATGCATTTAAGATAAAAAGACAGAAAATAAAGGCGCATGAGTTTATGTATCGCATGTGAGATTCCTTTCGTTATTATTATTTATAGTTAGATATAAAATCACTAAAAAGTATATCTTACACCTATTGTAACAGGAGTGGTTTTTATTAAGCCGAAATGCTCAATTGAAACAACAGATGCGATATTTTTATTAAAGTTATAGATTAAATCAACGCCCGCCATGCCGCTCACCCCTACATTATGAAACTCGCTTCCAATTCGAAAGGCTACATCTGTAATGCCCACTTTACCTGCGAGAATGGTGTTTTCTGAAACAGCGTGTTTTGCCACCAGGCTCAGGTATACAGTGTCCATAGCAGCATAGCCCACTGTTGCCGCACCTACACCTGCTTCAAGGCCTAATTGTTTGCTCAAATCAAAACCCACAGAAAAGTGAATTGCAGGCACTGCATTTACACCTTCTTTATTACTAGTATTATCATCAAAAAATGCCAGGCCACCTTTGAGTTGGACATAAGGGTTTTCAATTTTGAAGGTATCTTCTGCGATAGCCAAAGATGAAATCGAGAGTAATAAACTCGCTAATATTATTTTTATTTGAGTGTTCATTATAATTATCCTTTCGTTAATATTAATTTTGATTAAGTTGAGATAATTATGAGAAGTAAGGTTTGTTGTGGGTATTCAACAAAGGTCGGTAGTGACCCTGTACTTTAGTCTGTATACCTAAGAACAGTTTTATAAAACTGCTAAAAGGGATAGTCTTAGCGTGAGAGGTTAGTTGTTGATGTGTTTATATAGTATAAGTAATTTATGTAGCGATTGAATGAATTCAACTAAGGTAACGGATTGTGAAAGCTATTTTTAATGATAAAGATCAAGAAAAAAAGATACTTTTCGAGCAGAGTAAAGTCTTATATCGAACATTGCTTTCTATCATAATTGGTAATCTTATTATCTGGATTATTTATTTATACTTTTTATGGGATGAAATTCCGCATACCAGGCTGATAACGTGGCTAGGATTGATGTTGACAGTGATTATTGGACGATTAGTAATTTATATTTCCTATCATCGAAATATTCAACTTGAAAACGTTCGACGATACATTGTGTATTTTGTTATTGGGACTGGTCTTTCAGGTTTATTATGGGGCATAAGTGGCATAATGTTGTTTCCTGAACAAAATCTTCAATATCAGCTGGTCATTCTTTTTATACTGTTAGGCATGGGAGCCGGGGCAGCTACGACGCTCACTGCTTATCTTCCGGCTTTTATCACATATTTTCCATTATCAATATTACCAATAACTATCATGATGCTTATGATGGGTGATCCTCTTCATCAGACTCTGAGTCTAATGACATTTGCCTACTCAATAGTTGTATTATATTTCGGTATTGGTAATAGTCGCGACTTTAAACAATCACTACAGTTGCGTTTTGAAAATATTAAATTAGCTGAGCAGTTGCGTGAGCAAAAAGAAGAGGCTGACCGTGCAAATAATGCAAAGTCGAAATTTATGGCGGCAGCAAGCCATGATTTACGCCAACCATTACATGCTTTAACATTATTTACTTCAGTACTTGATGAATTAATTGAATCGCCCAAGGCTCGGCGTGTGACTGATCAAATAAAGTCATCCGTATATGCATTACAAAATCTGTTTAATGCGTTACTGGATATTTCTCGTCTCGACGCTGGCGTGATGAAAGTCGAAAAATCAGGTTTCCATCTGCAACCCTTATTTGAAAAGCTGGCGAATGATTTTGATCCGCAGGCAAATGAAAAAGGATTACAACTTCTCTGGTCACCCTGTAATTATTCTGTTTACAGTGATCAGAATTTGCTGGAACAAATTTTACGCAATTATATTTCAAACGCGATTCGTTATACCGACAAGGGTGAAATCAGAATTACTTGTGAACCTAATGATGGTGAGATAAAAATAAATGTCATCGACTCAGGACTGGGTATTTCTTTGGATGACCAGACAATGATTTTTGAAGAGTTTCATCAATTGAGTAATCCGGAGCGCGATCGTAGTAAAGGACTGGGACTTGGATTGGCCATTGTGCAACGTACCGCTAAATTACTTGGGCATGCTATCGGGGTTGAATCAGAAGCAGGAAAGGGTTCAACCTTTTCTATTACTGTTGAGCAAGTCACTATTTCTAAAAGTGATAAAGAGACTGCTCCCGTTTTCGAGAATGATGTTAGTCAGGTTGGGGACACATTAATTCTTGTGGTTGATGATGAAGCCAGTGTTCGCGAAGGTATGCAGAGTTTATTGCAGGTTTGGGATTGTGATGTGATCGCGGCTGCTGATCAGGATGAAGCGATTAGATTACTCAGGCAGCAAGATCGCATACCGGACGGCATTATTTCTGATTATCGTTTACGTGAAAATAAAACGGGTATAGAAGTCATTCATGCGATACATGCAGAATATGATTCGGATATTCCAGCACTGATTGTAACGGGTGATATTGCGACCGATAGATTGCGTGATGTGAATAACAGTGGTTTTCAGGTATTACATAAACCGGTTGCACCGTTAAAGTTACGCACTTTTTTGCGCAATATCCGACTACGAAAAGATCAGTGAGTGTTTAGGCGAGCGAAAGATTGAGGCCGAGTTTTTCAGCCGCCATCGCGGCTTGAGTACGGTTACTTACACCTAAACACCTTAAGATAGCGGTCACGTGCATTTTTACCGTGGTTTCAGCGAGTTCTAATCGGGCGGCGATGACTTTGTTGGAATTACCTTGCACGACCATCGTGAGCACTTCTAATTGACGTGGCGTAAGATTATGCGCATTACTGCTATTCAGGCTCACTTCATCGTTACTTTGTTGCGCCATGTTAGGTGGCACATATACGCCACCGGCTAAAATCAGATGTAAGGCATTTAACATAACTGTGCTGGTGGTGTCTTTTGGTATATAACCCATGGCCCCGGCATCTAACGCGCGCTGGATATTACTACGCTGTATCGAAGCTGAAAGAATCACGATAGGCATGGCAGGATATTCTTTACTGAAAGTATCTAAAGCGGTGAAGCCATCTTTACCCGGCATATTCAGATCAAGTAATACCAAATCCAGATCCGGATTAGTCGACACTTGCTCAAAGGCGCTCTCGCAATTAGACGCTTCTAATATACTGATGTTGTCTTCCAGCTCATTAAGAACGTGACTTAAGCCAGCACGGAATAGAGCATGATCATCAACAATTAACATTTTCAATTTGAAAATTCCTTTTTTATGCAAGATTATTGTACGCAATCAATATCTGTTTTCTTTTATACCGCCCTGCTAGTCAAAATGATATCCTAAAAGTATGATAATTACCGAACAAATACAGCAATTACCGGCGTTATTTCAAGCAACAATTGAAAACCAATGGCAATCTTTTCTTGAAAGTGAGGTTGATGTTTCTTCTTTACCTGCTGAAGTCATTGAAACGTTACCCAAAGTCTGGGCTTGTTCAGAGTTTGTTATGCAAACATGTGTGCGTTTTCCTGAATTCTTTTTAGAATTGGCAGTTAGCGGAGACCTGTCAAAATCTTATGCAGAACAACATTATCAAGAATCGATTATTGCTGAATTAAAGCAAGGTGATGAAGAGGCGTTAAGTAAACAATTACGCTTATTTCGTCGTCGGGAAATGTTGCGAATTGTTTGGCGTGATATTGCTGGCTGGGCTGAGTTATATGAAACCACGACGGACCTTTCATTGATGGCTGAAGCCTGTATTGATTATGCCTTATCAAATTTATATCAATGGCAGTGTCGTGACTTGGGGACGCCGGTTAATGAAGAGGGCGTTGAGCAACAACTTGTTGTGCTAGGGATGGGTAAATTAGGTGCATGGGAACTCAATGTTTCTTCAGACATCGATTTAATTTTTGCCTTTGCTGAAGATGGTGAGGTAAAAGGGGGGCCGAAACCATTAACTAATTCAGAGTTCTTTACTAACCTGGGTAAAAAACTTATCCAGGCGCTGGATCAACAAACGGCAGATGGTTTTGTTTTTCGGGTTGATATGCGTTTGCGACCTTTTGGTCAAACAGGCCCGCTTGCCTCAAGCTTTTCTGCCTTTGAAAATTATTACCTTGTACATGGGCGCAGTTGGGAACGCTATGCCATGGTGAAGGTGCGCGTTGTTGGCGGCGATCGTGAGCAGGGCGAAGATTTACTGAATTCATTGAAACCCTTTGTTTATCGTCGTTATCTTGATTTTGGTGCGTATGAGTCTTTGCGTGAACTAAAAGCCATGATTGCCCAGGAAGTGAAACGTAAGGGCATGAAAGATAATGTGAAGTTAGGTGCGGGTGGTATTCGTGAAGTTGAATTTATTGCCCAGGTGTTCCAGTTAATTCGTGGCGGTCGTGACACCGACTTGCAAGAACGACGTGTTTTGTTTGTCCTGGATAATCTTGCGGCAAAAAACTTACTACCAGGCTATGTTGTGAATGAATTAAAACAGGCTTATGTTTTTTTACGCCACACTGAGCATCGCATCCAGGAGTACCAGGACAGGCAGACACATAATTTGCCCAATGATGAAATTGGCCAGGCGCGTTTGGCTTTAGGGATGGGATTTGAAAACTGGGACTTGTTTATAGCTGAACTCGATAAACATCGCGAAGTGGTCGAAGCGCATTTCGAGCAGGTGTTTGTCGCCCCTCAAACTGAAACAGAAAGCACGACTAAAGAGCCGGAACAACAGTCAGAAATTCAGCGACTTGAGGCACTTTGGTATAACAAGCTGGATCAAGAGGAAGCACTTGAACTGTTATCGAGTTATGGTTTTAAGGATGTTGATGCGGCGTTAAAGCAATTAAAAACATTACACCAGAGTCGTCAATATGCTTCTTTAAGTCAGCAAGCACAAACCCGCCTGGATCGGTTGATGCCATTATTATTGGGCGCTCTCAGGCAAGTAGATAATGTGGATATCACCTTTGAACGCATTTTTTCACTGCTTTCAAATGTGGCACAGCGTAGTGTTTACCTCGCTTTATTACTAGAAAATCCGATGGTGTTATCACAACTGATCAAGCTGTGCTCAGCCAGCCCATGGATTGCGCGTTATTTACAACAACTGCCGATTTTATTAGACGAGTTAATGGATCCGCGTAGTTTATATCTCCCTCCTGAGAAAGCTGAGCTCGAGCATGATCTAAGACAACGCCTGGCACAGGTTGACATTGATGATGTTGAGCAAGGCATGGATGTGTTGCGGCATTTCAAGCAATCGAATGTACTCCGGGTGGCAGCAGCGGATATCGCGGATGCCTTGCCCTTGATGAAGGTCAGTGACCATCTATCCTGGATAGCCGAAGTAGTGCTGGATGAAGCATTAGAACAGGGATGGCGACACCTGGTGGCACGCCATGGCAGGCCAGTGTGTAAGCTGGAAGGTGGGTTATGTGATAAAGGCTTTGCCATTGTAGGTTATGGCAAGTTAGGTGGTAATGAGCTGGGTTATGGATCTGACCTGGACATGGTGTTTTTGCATGGCAGTGAGAGTAATAACTTATTAACCGAGGCGAACGAAGATAAGGACGAAAAAGCCATCACCGTTTCGGTCTTTTTTGCTCGGTTGGGACAGCGAATTATTCATTTATTGACCGCGCTTACCTCGGCGGGGGTGTTGTATGAAGCCGATATGCGATTACGCCCGGATGGGGCTTCAGGTATGTTAGTTACCAACCTGAAATCCTATCGCGATTACCAGGTGAAAAAGGCATGGCTCTGGGAGCACCAGGCCCTGGTGCGTGCCCGGGTGGTTGCCGGGGATCCTCTCATTGCAGAACAGTTTGCGGTGATCCGTCGCGAAGTCCTGGGGCAGCAGCGAGATAAGGCTATTTTGCGTAAAGAAGTGATCGATATGCGAAATCGTATGCGTAAAGAGCTTTGTAAGGAGAAAAAAGGCCTGTTTGACCTGAAACAGGGGGCTGGAGGTATCGTTGATATCGAATTTATGGTGCAATACGGGGTTCTGGCATGGGCTTGTGAGAAGCCGGATTTGCTGGAATATACCGATAATATTCGCTTGTTACAGGCACTGTCTGCAGCGGGTTTAATGTCGCAAGCAGATGTTGAAGTACTGAGTGATGCGTACCGGACTTTTCGGGCAAGATTACATAAAATGGCACTTCAGGAACAACCGGGTTTGGTTGATGCTGAAGAATATCGTGAATTATCTACCGCTGTGCAGCAAATTTGGCTGCGCTGGCTGGTAACTGAATAAAAAATACTGTCATTCCGGCATGCTTCTCACCCTTCGGGTACTGTAGAACCGGAATCCAGATGAATATTAATTAGATTCCGGCTGAAGCATGCCGGAATGACGCAATAAGAGTGGAGAAAGATATATGTCGATGGCTGACCGTGATGGTGTAATTTGGTTGGACGGTGAGTTAGTGCCCTGGCGTGAAGCCAAGGTGCATGTACTGACACATACCCTGCATTATGGCACGGGTGTTTTTGAGGGCGTGCGCGCCTATCATGCCGATCAAGGTACAGCAATTTTCCGCCTGGGCGAGCATACCGATCGTTTATTCCGCTCGGCTCATATATTAGGAATGGATATTCCCTTTGATAAAGAGACTTTGAACGAAGTTCAAAAACAAGTGATTCGTGAAAATAATCTCGACTCAGCTTATTTGCGCCCGATGTGTTTCTTTGGTTCAGAAGGCATTGGTTTGCGTGCGGATAACCTGAAAGTACACGTGATGGTGGCTGGCTGGGAATGGGGTGCATATTTAGGCCCGGAAGCGCTTGAAAAAGGTATCCGTATTCGTACTTCTTCTTATACGCGCCACCACGTCAATATCACTATGTGTAAAGCCAAGGCCAATGGTAATTACATGAATTCAACGCTGGCGTTACAAGAAGCGCTACGTGATGGTTATGACGAAGCCTTGTTACTGGACGTGGATGGTTTTGTCGCTGAAGGTAGCGGTGAAAATATTTTTATTGTTCGTAACGGGATTATTTATACTCCTGACTTAACCTCTGCGTTGGAAGGTATCACACGTGAGACTATTGTTAAGCTGGCCGAAGAGTTTGGCTACGAAGTGCGTGAGAAACGTATTACTCGCGATGAAGTGTATGTTGCTGATGAAGCCTTCTTTACCGGGACCGCTGCTGAAGTAACGCCGATTCGCGAACTTGATGGCCGGGCGATTGGCTCGGGCTCACGTGGTCCAATCACAGAAAAATTACAATCAAAATATTTTGACCTGGTGCACGGTCGTGTACCGGAACATATGGATTGGTTAGATTCAGTAAAATAATATCGGGATTGAAATAAAAATAATAATTATCCTGAAGTAAATATAAACGAGGAGAAAGGGGATGGCTGATACAGTAAATGCAAATACTAAACCTTTGCAGTCTAACGCAGTAAAGCGCTACGAAGTGACTAAAAAAGATTTACCATTACACTGCCCAATGCCAAACATGTCTTTATGGAATTCACATCCGCGCGTGTTTTTAGCTATAGAAGACTCGGGTGAAGCGACTTGCCCGTATTGTGGTGCGGTTTATATTTTAAAAGATTAAAAAAATAATATGAAAATAGAGTTACCCTCTCTTACCGACGCTAATGTTTTAGTTGTTGGTGACTTAATGTTAGATCGTTATTGGCACGGAGATACATCACGTATATCCCCAGAAGCCCCTGTACCTGTTGTTAAGGTAGGTGAAGCTGAAGAACGTGCCGGTGGTGCGGGTAACGTGGCACTGAATATATCTGCATTGGGTTCGCGTGCAAGTTTAATGGGTTTTACCGGTGATGATGAGCAATGCAGTGCATTGGAAAAATTATTAACACCACTGGGGGTTGATTGTTTATTTGATAAATTAGCTGGTGCCGCAACAATCACCAAGCTGCGCGTATTAAGTCGTCATCAACAATTGATTCGTCTTGATTTTGAGGATGGCTTTGAGACTCAAAAAGCAGATAACTTATTGAAAAGTTTTCAGTCTCAATTAGAGAGTACCGGCGCAGTTGTGTTGTCTGATTATGGTAAAGGCACGTTACGCCAGGTCCAGGAGTTTATTAAAGTCGCACGTAAAGCAGGTAAAGCTGTTCTTGTTGATCCTAAAGGTTCTGATTTTACAAAGTATCGTGGTGCCACCTTAATTACACCTAATATGCATGAGTTTGAAGGTGTGGTGGGTCGTTGTGAGTCTGATGAAGATATTGTTGCAAAAGGTCAGGACTTAATGACCGAGCTTGATTTAGACGCCTTGCTGATTACCCGTAGCGAGCGTGGAATGACCTTGTTACAAAAAGATTTACCTGCTATTCATTTACCCACCCGGGCCAAGGAAGTATTTGATGTTACCGGTGCTGGTGATACGGTGATATCCGTTTTAGCTGCTGCGCTTGCTGCGGGTGAATCCTTTGCTGATGCCACCGTGTTATCGAATCTTGCTGCCGGTATCGTGGTGAGTAAGTTAGGGACTGCGACAGTAAGCATGAGTGAGTTACGTCGCGAGATTAGAAAACAAAACCAGGTCCAACGTGGTGTTGTTGAAGAAGATGCGTTATTGCAATTAGTGACTGAATCGAAAGAGCACGGTGAAACTGTAGTCATGACCAATGGTTGTTTTGATATTTTGCATGCCGGTCATGTCGCTTATCTTGAACAGGCCCGGGAACTCGGTGATCGTTTAATCGTTGCGGTCAATGATGATGATTCTGTAAAACGTCTTAAAGGTCCAGAGCGACCTGTTAACACTATGGAAAAGCGCATGCGTATGTTGGCCGCATTAGAATGTGTTGATTGGGTCGTTCCATTTTATGAAGATACGCCAACTCGACAAATTTGTAAGTTGAATCCAGATATTTTGGTGAAAGGTGGCGACAATGATCCGGATAAAATCCCGGGTGGTGATTGTATTCGCGAAGCAGGTGGCGAGGTAAAAGTTTTAACCTATATTGATGGTGTATCAACAACCGGCATTATTAGCACAATTCGTGAGACTGAAAATAAAATTAAAAAGTAGAATTTGCGATGACAGCCTCTGATGCGTTAGATACTTCGGCAAAGCAACTGAACGTTGATATTGTTATCTTTGGCGGAGGGGTAGCTGGCTTATGGCTATTAAGCCGTTTAAAAAAAGCGGGTTACCAGGTTCTCTTATTAGAAAACGAAGCACTAGGTGCCGGTCAAACGCGTTATTCACAAGGCATTATTCATGGTGGTACAAAATACGCTTTAACCGGAAAATTAACCGCTTCATCTGAATCTATTTATGACATGCCACAAATTTGGCGAGATTGTTTACAGGGTCAAGGTGAGGTTGATCTTTCATCGGTGAAGATTTTATCCGAACACCAATACATGTGGTCAACCCCGAGTTTGTTATCACGACTATCAGGCTTTTTTGCCAGCCGTGTTGTTCGTGGACGGATGCTGGCTGTAAAAAAATATAATTATCCCGCTGCTTTTCAGAATAACAAGTTCAAAGGCAAAGTTTATCAGCTTGATGAACCTGTGTTAGATGCAGGTAGTATTATTAATGCACTTGCTAAACCTAATATAAGTAACATTATGCATATTAAGTCGATAAAGGAATTATCTGAAACCCGCTTGAATGTTGAAGCAGCAAATGGTGAGGTGTGGGATATTACATCGAAAAAATCCATTTTAGCAGCAGGTCAAGGTAATGCCGCTTTATTACAACAACTTGGACATCACTCGCCTGAAATGCAACTTCGGCCATTACAAATGGTGATGGTGCGGGGTGGGTTACCAGAAAAACTTTATGCGCATTGTTTAGGCGCCAGTGTTAATCCTCGTATCACCATAACTAGTGGTGAAGACACACAGGGGAATATCGTTTGGTATCTTGGCGGACAGCTGGCAGAAGAAGGCGTTCATCGAACAAAAGAAGAGCAAATTAGTAAAGCTAAAAAAGAGTTACAGGCTCTAATGCCATGGTTAGATTTTTCTATCATGCAATGGGCAAGCATCGATATCAACCGGGCTGAAGTAAAGCAAGCTGATGGTTCACGTCCAAGCAGCTCTTATTATGATGAGATTAAAAATGTAATTACTGTATGGCCAACTAAACTGGCCTTAGCACCTAATTTAGCACGTGAAGTGCTTGAACATTTAGAAGACACAAACATAACTAAAAGTGGGGCCAGGGAAATGCCAGGTTTTAGTCATGCCCCAATAGCTGACTTACCCTGGCAGGAAGAGAGCAAATGGCAAAGTTAGAAAAACGGCAATTGGGTTCAACCGGTATCGAAGTGAGCGTGCTTGGCTTAGGTACGGTTAAATTGGGTCGTGATCAGGAAGTGAAGTACCCCTCTGGTTTTACAATTCCAAATGATAATGAAGTACGTGACTTATTAGCGCTATCAAAAGATCTTGGAATTAATTTCATTGATACAGCACCTGCTTATGGCAATAGTGAAGAACGTCTTGGCCAATTAATGGATAACCCGAACGACTGGGTTATTATGACTAAAGTGGGTGAAATATTTGAAAATGGAACATCGAGCTTTGATTTTTCTGCACAACATACCCGCATGAGTGTTGAACGAAGTTTAAAAAGACTAAAACGCGATAATCTGGATATGGTCTTGGTACATTCTAATGGCGATGATATGCAGATCATTAATAATGAAGGTGCACTAGAAGAATTAGATAAGTTAAAGCAAGAAGGTTTAATCCAGTCTTATGGCATGTCGACGAAAACAGTAGAAGGCGGCATGTGGATTGTTGAAAATACCGATGTGGTGATGGCAACATTAAATCTGAGTGATGATCATGATATCGAAGTCATTGCCCGGGCGGCTGAATTGAATAAAGGGGTTGTCATCAAGAAAGGCTTACAGAGTGGTCATGCTGATAAATCTGCAGGTGGTGGCGGCGTCGAGCAGGCCTTTGAATACATTTTTGGCCATCAAGGCGTCAGTAGCGTGATCGTTGGAACGATTAATTCCAGTCATCTGAAGCAGAACGTTGAAATAGTTAACCGTGTCTGCAGGTAGCTTAAAACAGTGAGTAACATGGAAAACCAGGCACAACAGATACTTGTTGCTGGACCTGCTTGGGTTGGTGATATGGTGATGGCTCAAAGTTTATTTATGACATTAAAGCAACGTCCACACCAGGTTGAAATCGATGTATTAGCCCCTGCCTGGTCCAATCCTATCCTTGCCCGAATGCCTGAAGTAAGAGAGACCATTAATTTGCCGGTTAGTCATGGGGAGCTTGGTTTATTTCGACGTTTTAAATTAGGTAAGTTATTACGGGCTAAACAGTATGATCAGTCAATTATTACGCCTCGTTCCTTTAAATCTGCACTTGTACCCTTTTTTGCGCAGGCAAAAAAACGAACAGGTTACAGGGGTGAAATGCGTTATGGTGTATTAAATGATATACATCACTTAGATAAAAATATTTTAAAGCAAACAGTACAACGCTATGTTGCTTTAGGTTTAGAGCATGAGTCAGCCCAGGCGCCTGATATTCCGTATCCTAAATTATCAATCGACCAGGAAAATTTAAAACGTTTATTAGCCGAGTTTAATTTGAATACGGATAACCCGGTCGTGGCACTGTTGCCCGGTGCCGAGTATGGAGAAGCAAAGCGCTGGCCGATTGAATATTATGCTGAGCTGGCTAACAAGTTAAGCGAGCAAGGTTTACAGGTTTGGATATTAGGCTCGCAAAAAGATTATGATGCAGCTAGGATTATATCTAAAGGAAATAAAGCAATAAACATGTGTGGTAAGACACAGTTAGAAGATAGTATTGATCTCTTATCAGTATGCCAGGGAGCAGTAACGAATGACTCTGGGTTAATGCATATTGCCGCGGCAGTCGGTATACCCCTGGTGGCAATATATGGTTCTTCGACACCAGCTTACACACCGCCATTAACCGATAAAGCAACAATAAAATACTTGGGTTTAAAATGCAGCCCTTGTTTTAAACGAGTTTGTCCGTTGGGTCATACCAATTGCTTAAAAAATATTGCTGTTAAAGATATTTTTAAAAGTATAGAACTAATTCTTAACTAAGAAGAAAAAAATATGCCTAAAATTTCAGCATGTATAATTTCATATAATGAAGAGAATAAAATTGAAGACTGCCTGAAAAGTTTAGACGGTGTGGTTGATGAAATAATTGTTGTTGATTCATTAAGTTCCGATAAGACAATAGATATCGTCAAAAAATATACCGATAAAATTTATGAGCAGAAATTTCTGGGGCATGTAGAGCAGAAGAATCTTGCCGTTGAAAAAGCCAGTTATGACTGGATCTTAAGTTTAGATTGTGATGAACGATTAACCCAGGAATTAAAAGGCTCAATATTAAAGATTAAAGATAGCTTAGAAAATGCAGATGCCTACCGCATGGCACGGAAAACATTTTATGTCTATCGCTGGTTAAATCATTGTTGGTATCCCGATTTTAAAGTAAGGCTGTTTAATCGTAATACAGCTAGATGGGGAGGAACGAATCCTCATGACAGGGTTGAGGTTTCTGGTAGTAATATTATTACTCTTAAAGGCGATATACAGCATTACTCATTTAACAGTATTTCAGAGCATTTAAAAACTATTGATAGTTTTACAGAGATTGGTGCAAAAGAAATTATAAAAAAAGGTAAGTCAGTCAGTCACATTAGCCCTTTTACTCATGGAGTATGGACTTTTGTGAAGCTTTATATCTTTAAAAAAGGTTTTATGGATGGCTATGCGGGGTTAGTGGTTTCTATGTTATCTGGAATGCATGCCTTTATTAAATACACAAAAGTTATTATGATTAGAAAAAATTAACCAGGCTTTTCAATGGTGAGTTTTTTATCATCAGGTAAAGATAAATTAATAAATAATGCTATCATTATAGCGAAAAATACATTAAATGGCTTATACATAAGGATATCATCTGAAATGCTGGTAATTATGAGAATAATTAAAAAAATTAAGCTTAAATGTTTTATCTCATGATTTTTAATAGGGAGTCGATATAAAAATATGTGTATTAATATATATGTGATAAAACCTAGTATTCCAGCTGAAGTAAATATGGTTATATAATAATTATGTGAGCCATCAAAAAAGGCCAGGTAGTATGGTGCATGATCGTTAGAGCGGGCTATAACTCGTTGCATGGCATCTTGGGTATCTCCTAGTCCCACGCCAATTAATGGATTGTTAATAATAACCTTTGTGTTGGTTACAAGCAGTCCCCATCGGGCTCCCCAGCTACCGTTATAATTTCCTTCTGTAACCCCTTTAATGTCTTTTAATGAGGAAAGATAAGTTTTCGTAACCGTATCTGAAGATAAACTAATAATCAAAATTGTCGAGGCGATAGTTACTAATAATATAGAGGTTTTTAACCAGAATTTGTGTAATAAAATTAAAGCAGTTAGTGCAGAACATAAGAATGCTATTTGCCCAGATCTGCCAGGATTGGTAAAAATTTCATACAACAGAACAAAGGAACAAAGTAATAAAAATAAACTGTGTACTATTTCTTTTCTTTTCAAATGAAATAAAAAATAATAAACGCAGTAAAATAGTGAAAAGACAAAAAACGGTGCATAAACTGAGTAAGGGCTAAATAAAGTTATTTTTCCAGGTAAATCAATTAGTCCATTCGAAAATAAAATCATAAGTATTGCATGTACAATTGTGCCGAGAACAAAAGCATAGATTAATTTTAAAGCATCATGTTTTCTAATGGATGTAATTAAAATAGGAATTAAAAATAGGTAATATTTAAATGCAGATAGGCGTGTAAGTCCAGTGCTTGTATATTTAGTCCATAGCATAGATAGGGATAGTAATAAGATGAAACCAACTATACTTATAAATAATTTGCTGTTGTATAGGACCTTTATTTTTTCTTTCATCCTACCTTCAATTAACCATAAGATAAAAATAAGGAATGAAATAGCGCCAGCTTTTCCTGGTAAAATAGTATGTGGAAGTGCTATCGAAAAATATAGGAACCAGGATAAATAAAATATGGCATTTGTTGGGCTAGCCCATTTGAT
>CAMYJG010000021.1 GCA_947258695.1 uncultured Ectothiorhodospiraceae bacterium
AAAGGCGTGTAATATACTGGAAATACATAGGTAACTGAAATAAATGAATAAGGCTTTTGAGCTGGTATCTGAATTTGAGCCACAGGGTGATCAACCTGCCGCGATTAAAGCGTTAACCGAGGGTTTGCAGGCCGGCGAGGCGGGTCTGACCTTGCTTGGGGTGACGGGCTCGGGTAAGACTTTTTCGATTGCGAATGTGATCCAGGATCTACAACGGCCCGCATTGATTCTGGCCCATAATAAGACGCTGGCGGCGCAGCTCTATGGTGAGATGCGCGAGTTTTTTCCGAATAATTCCGTTGAATACTTTGTCTCCTATTATGATTACTATCAGCCTGAAGCGTATGTGCCGTCATCGGATACCTTCATCGAAAAAGATGCTTCGATTAATGAGCATATTGAACAAATGCGCTTATCTGCGACCAAAGCGTTACTTGAACGTCATGACACGATCATCGTCGCGACGGTATCTGCTATTTACGGGCTGGGTGATCCTGAATCATATATGAGCATGCTACTGCACGTGGTACGGGGAGATATCATCAACCAGCGCGATATTCTCAGACGTCTGGCGGAACTGCAATATAGCCGTAATGATGTTGAATTACGGCGAGGTACCTATCGGGTGCGTGGTGAGGTTATCGATATTTATCCAGCTGACTCCGAGAAAGATGCGGTTCGGATTGAGTTGTTTGATGAAGAGGTCGAGAATATCAGCTACTTTGACCCATTAACCGGCGAAGTGCTGCAACGAGTCCCGAGGGTGACCATTTACCCGAAAACCCATTACGTAACGCCAAGAGAACGAATCCTGGCCGCGATCGAACAGATCAAAGTTGAATTGCGGGAGCGCTTAGAGCAACTGCATGCCAACAATAAATTGGTTGAGGCACAGCGATTGAGTGAGCGCACCCAGTTTGATCTGGAGATGATGGTTGAGTTGGGCTATTGCTCTGGGATCGAAAATTATTCCAGGTATTTATCCGGTCGACAGCCGGGTGAGCCACCACCGACCTTGATGGATTATCTGCCTGAGGATGCTTTATTAGTAATTGACGAGTCACACGCGACGATCCCACAACTGGGTGCGATGTACAAAGGCGATCGCGCACGCAAACAAAACCTGGTGGAGTATGGGTTTCGTCTGCCGTCAGCGATGGATAATCGTCCATTGCGATTTGACGAATTTGAAAAACTAGCACCTCAGACAATTTTTGTCTCGGCCACCCCTGGCAAATATGAATCAGAAAGTGGCAGTACGATTGTCGAACAGGTGGTTCGTCCGACGGGCTTGATTGATCCGACAATTGAGATAAGGCCCGCGACGAGCCAGATAGATGATTTACTCTCTGAAATCCGACCGCGTGCAGAACAAGGTGAAAGGGTATTAGTGACCACCTTAACGAAACGCATGGCGGAAGATTTGACTGATTATCTCAATGATCATGCGGTGCGGGTGCGCTATATGCATTCCGATATCGACACCGTAGAACGGGTCGAGATCATACGCGATTTACGTCTGGGCGAGTTTGATGTGCTTGTAGGGATTAATCTACTCCGAGAAGGCCTGGATATCCCCGAAGTGTCATTGGTTGCGATTCTCGACGCCGACAAAGAAGGCTTTTTACGCTCCGATCGTTCCCTGATTCAGACCATTGGCCGAGCTGCTCGGAATTTGAAGGGGATTGCTATCCTTTACGCCGATAAAATAACCGGTTCGATGCAGCGAGCGATGGATGAAACCGATCGGCGCCGTGAAAAACAGCTTCAATACAATAAAGACCACAATATCACCCCTAAAAGCATTACAAAAAAAGTGGCAGACATCATGGAAGGGGCTTATGGCGCGGTGAATGCGCGTAATCCAAAGTCTTATGGGAGAATAGCTGAAGATTTGGCGGATTATTCTTCATTATCGGGACAGGAGTTAGGCAAGAAGATCGTGCAGCTAGAAGAGCAGATGTATAACCATGCCCAAAATCTGGAATTTGAAGAGGCCGCCCGATTGCGTGATGAAGTGTTGTTACTTCAAAAGCGGCAATTGGATATCTTGGAAGCTTAATCAATAACTTATCTTTACAATGTTCAGCGGTTGAACTATCGTTTGTTCAAGGGTTGAACGGCGCTAGTTTGGGTAACTACCAGTGTGAATATATTTTTGCTTAGATTTGGATTCTGATTAAAGTTCGACTTGTTAAATATGGGCTAATAGATTCTTTGGATGTTGTGAAATGGTACAGCAGGGCGGTAGCGTCTTTAAAATAATGACTAAACTCTTATTTGGGAGTATCGATATTGATTAATAAAGTCGCTCTAGTGACAGGGGCAGATGGTTTTATTGGCTCACAACTTACGGAAATGTTAGTAAAAGAGGGCTATAAAGTTAAAGCTCTCTCTTTGTATAATTCGTTCAATAATTGGGGATGGCTTGAGGATATTGATACGCTAGATGATATTGAAGTTTTAACAGGAGATGTCAGGGATCCTCATTTTTGTAAACATATTACCAAGGACGTTGATATGATTTTTCATTTAGCAGCTCTAATTGCTATACCGTACTCATATATTGCGCCGGATAGTTATGTCGATACAAATATAAATGGTACTCTTAATATTTGTCAGGCAGCGTTAGAAAATGAAGTTGAGCGAGTGATTCATACTTCAACAAGTGAAGTCTATGGTACCGCTCAATATACGCCCATTGATGAAAAACATCCTCTTCAACCACAATCTCCCTACAGTGCAACTAAGATAGGCGCAGACGCAATGGCGATGAGTTTCTTTAACTCGTTTGATTTGCCATTAACCATTGCCCGACCGTTCAATACATATGGCCCCAGGCAGTCTGCCCGAGCCGTAATACCAACGATTATTACTCAAATAGCCAATGGCAAAAAGACAATTAAATTAGGTGATGTTAGCCCAACCAGAGACTTTAATTATGTTATAGATACATGCCGTGGTTTTGTGGCTGTGGCAGATAGCCAGGATAGTATAGGAGAAATTATCAATATTGGTTCTAACTACGAAGTATCAATAGGGGATACTTTGAATCTTATAAAAGATATTATGAATAGCGATGTAGAATTTATTACTGATAAACAACGTATACGACCGAAAAAGTCAGAGGTGAATCGTCTTTGGTGTGATAACACAAAAATAAAAGAAATTACGGGTTTTGAACCAATATATGATTTGAGGAGTGGCCTCAAAGAGACTGTTGAATGGTTCTCTGATACTAAAAATCTTGGTAAGTATAAATCAGATATTTACAATGTATGATTATCCCTTTCGAAAAAAATCGCCATTTAGATGAATGCAATTAGTGAGAGAAATATTTTGCAGAAGATGTTTATAGCTGAGCGTGAAGTCTCTATTAATACACCTCCGTTAGTGATTGCAGAGCTGGGTATTAATCATGGCGGTTCACTAGAAACAGCATTCGAAATGGTCGATGCGGCCGCTGCCGCAGGTGTTGAAGTGCTTAAGCATCAAACACATGTAGTTGAAGATGAAATGAGTGGTGTTGCTAAAAATGTAATCCCAGGAAATGCTGATATTTCTATTTATGAAATTATGGCTAATTGTGCTTTATCTGAAGAAGAGGAATATAAGCTTAAAGAATATGTAGAATCGAAAGGAATAATATTTATCAGTACACCATTCTCTCGTGCTGCTGCAGATAGACTAAAAAAAATGGATATTCCAGCATACAAAATTGGTTCAGGAGAATGCAATAACTATCCATTAATTAAGCATATTGCTGATTTTGGCAAACCTATAATTCTAAGCACTGGAATGAATACGATTGATAGTGTGAGTAAGGCAGCCAAAATTATTGAAGAAGCAGGCGTGCCATATGCGTTGCTTCATACAACAAATATTTATCCTACACCTCATCATTTAGTGCGTTTAGGTGCAATGGTTGAGCTGGCAAAGGCTTTCCCTAACGCTCTTATTGGATTGTCAGATCACACGACTGATAACCTAGCCTGTTTGGGTGCGGTAGCATTAGGTGCATGCATTCTCGAGAGACACTTTACTGACCGTATGGATCGAGAAGGTCCTGATATTGTTTGTTCAATGGATATTCAAGCATGTCGCGAGCTTATTGACGGAAGCCAGATTCTGCAGTTGGAACGTGGTGGTGTAAAAGGCCCTGTAGCTGAAGAACAGCCGACAATTGATTTTGCATTTGCAACTGTAGTTGCTATTAAGCCAATAAAAGCTGGAGAAAAGTTTGACGAAACAAATATTTGGGTAAAACGTCCAGGAACGGGGTCTATTCACGCGGAACGATTTGACGAGGTGCTTGGGAAAATTGCTTTGTGCGATATTTCTGTTGATGAGCATATTTCACCGAGTCAAATTGATAACTTCATCAAGTTTTAACGCCAATATACAAAGTAGTTATATAACGGTTTCATGGAAATTCTAGTAACTGGTGCATCTGGTTTTATTGGAAGACATTTGACAATTGCATTGCAAAAGATATCTGATGTAAATGTTATTCCAGTGTCAAGAAAAAATATAGATCTTCCTGGTGCAATAGTGCTGGAAAATTATAAAGATATACCATTAGCGGATGTGATAGTGCATCTTGCAGAAAATCCTGATCGAAATGCGGTGAATGAATTGTCTGTTAGCTCTACACCACCTTCTGTTCCCATTTTAGAAAGTTTTCTGAATAAAGGGTTTAAAAATATAATTTATAGTTCATCAAGTGCAGTTTACGGTGATGAAGAGGCAACTCCACATAAAATATCAGATCCCGTTTTTGGTGCTGATGTCTACGCGAAGGCTAAAATAATGTGCGAGAAAATGGTGCTTGGTTCTTCTGGAGGATTAGTTGCCCGGTTTTCAAATTTATATGGTCCTGGAATGTCGCAAAAGAACGTTATCTCAAAGATCCTAAGTCAGTTGCCATGTAAGGATGTTGTGAAAATCTGGGATGATACTCCTATTCGTGATTTCCTCTGGATTGATGATGCAGTCGATCTTTTAGTGAAAATGGCGTTAAGTAGAGGTTCGGGGATATACAATGTGGGTTCAGGAGTAGGTACTTCAATTCGGGAGCTAGTTAAACAGGCTACGGAGATAATGAAGTGCAATGATTGTTCGATTGAGGTTGCTCATTCTAAAAACAAGTTATCCTGCATTCAGTTAGACATTACAGAAACAAAAAAAAATTTTAACTGGTCTCCTGAAACCAGCTTGGCTGATGGCCTCAGGATTATTTTAAACGGACATGATAAAGCAGAAAAAATAAATGGCTAAACGTGTTATAGCAATATTTACAGGTAACCGTGCTGAATACGGGCTTCAGTTTCCAATACTGCAAGCTGTAGATCAACACCCAGAGCTTGAGTACAAATTATTGGTGTCAGGGGCGCATTTAGATGAGAACTTTGGACGAACATTAGCTGAAATAGAAAAAGATGGTTTTCGAGTTGACGCTGAAGTAAAAATAGAAATGGATGCAGATTCGTTATTTGCAACTGCGCAAGCGATCGGTTCTGGTGTCTTGTCGCTTAGTAAAGTGTTAAATGATATCAAGCCCGACTTAATGGTGGTTTATGCAGATAGATTTGAGGGGTTAGCTGCGGTAATTGCATCCAGTCAAATGAATATACCCACAGCTCATATCGAAGGTGGTGATTTAACTGAAGGTGGTGCATTAGATGATTCCGTACGTCATGCGATGACAAAATTATCACATTTACATTTTACAACTAATCAGCAGGCATCAAATCGAATTCTAGGTATGGGCGAAGAAGCATGGCGCGTTCATACCGTCGGATTCCCAGCAATTGATATGATATCCAACGGTAATTATGCCTCAGAGAAAGAAATTATCGATAAACTTGCTTTGGATCTGGATAAGCCGATTGTTTTATTTACTCAGCATTCTGTTACAACAGAGTTTGATGATGCTTCAAGTCAAATTAAGCCATCTTTAAATGCGCTTAAAAAGTTGGCGAGTGATGGAGTGCAAGTGATATGCACATATCCAAACAATGATGCAGGTGGTCAAGCAATAATAGAAAAGTTAGCTCAGCTAGAAACTGAAAATATCGCAGGCATTCAGATACATATATCTCTTGGGCGTTATTTGTATCATGGTATTCTTGGGTTAGCGAAAGACATGAATAAAAAAATTGCTTGTGTCGGCAATTCTTCATCTGGGATTAAAGAAACCCCAGTGTTTGGCTGTCCAACAGTGAATATTGGCTCACGTCAAGAGGGGCGATTAAGAGGCAAAAATGTCCTCGATGTTACTTATAATGAAAAAGAAATTCACGATGCAATAAAGAAATGTCTTTTCGATGGTACTTTTAGGCAACAATGCAGCTCTACGGATAACCCGTATTACCTGGGAGATGCCGGGAAAAAAGTAGCGGATGTCCTAGCCTCTGTTGTGCTAGATCAAAATTTAATTCGAAAAAAAATGACATTGCGTGGTGAGGTCAAAGATGGTTGGTATCGGTGAAAAAAATTTGGCGGCTATAAATGTTTGATGTTTTAATGATTTTTCCGCGAATAATAAAAGCACTTAGATATTTATGAGAATATTATGTGTCATAGCGGCGAGAGGTGGGAGTAAAGGTGTCCCAGGTAAAAATATTCGTTTATTGCATGACAAACCTGTCATTGTCTGGGCAATAGAAAAAGCACTTCTTATACAAAAAATAGATCGGGTAGTGGTTAGTACCGACTCGCCTGTATTTGCCGATATAGCAAAAAAATCTGGGGCTGACGTTCCATTTCTTCGTCCTGCAGAACTGGCAAATTCTCAGGCAGGAAAATTTCAGGTGTGGCAGCATGCACTCAAAGCGTGTGAAGAATTTTATAATGAGAAATATGATATATACATTGATCTGGACTGTACAAATCCACTGATTGATATAGAAGACATAGAATCATCCATCAGTAAATTCCAGAAAAGCAGAAAAAAAGGTGTTGATGCAATTTTTACTGTTTGCCAGGCGCGCCGAAATCCGTACTTCAACTTAGTTGAAGCCGATTCAACAGGAGCCTTAAAGATGAGCAAAAGTTTGCCAGAAAAGATTTTGTGCCGGCAGAATGCGCCTGTCGTATATGAGCATGTTGCCG
Organism: uncultured Ectothiorhodospiraceae bacterium; assembly: GCA_947258695.1. Classification (GTDB taxonomy): domain Bacteria; phylum Pseudomonadota; class Gammaproteobacteria; order UBA6429; family Thiohalophilaceae; genus JAGLTQ01. Next base: position 7,114 of record CAMYJG010000021.1, read on the forward strand.
GAGTGTATGTACTTGACCCCGACTATATTCGTACCGCTAATCATTTATTGGATGGACATACAGAAGGGTATGAGGTGCCTGAAGGAAAGAATCTTGATATTGATAGTGAATTCGATTTTCAACTTATAGAATATTTAATGTCGAACAAAATAAAATCGAGTGATCAGTAGCTTGGGTATACTGTGATTACAAATGAGAAATGAAGGCATGAATTATTTTCAATTTTTGAATACCGGCTAGGGAATTAAACGTGGAAGAAACAACAAAGATTAATTTGGATGGGATTCGCAAATTATTTATTGATTCGATTGAAACAAAAAAACAATTGCTTGATGGTGATTGTTTAAATGTGCTTGCTCGAATGGGGGATTCTATTGCAAACGCTACAAAACAGGGTGGAAAATTAATGCTCTGTGGCAATGGAGGTTCTGCCGCAGATGCACAACATTTAGCAGCTGAAATGTTGGTACGATTGAGGCCTAAAAATAACCGTGAAGGGATCGCTGCTCTAGCCCTATGCCAGGATACTTCAACGATAACTGCATGCGGCAATGATTTTGGTTATAACAAACTTTATGAACGTATGGTGAAGTCATTAGGGAAAGAAGGGGACATACTTTTAGCAATTACGACATCTGGCAATTCAGAAAACATTATTCTAGCATTGAAAGCAGCAAAGGAGCTTGGTATTAAAGCTTTTGGATTTTTGGGCGCTGGAGGTGGTAGTGCTCTTTCCTTGTGTGATGAAGCTTTTCTTGTGCCAAGCAATGATACTGGGAGGGTGCAGGAGTCACATATAACAGCAGGGCATGCCTTAATGGAATACGTGGAAGATAGATTGCTTGAAGATGGTTTTATTGCTCTTGAAGATTAACCGAAAGATATAAGTTATATGAATAAAATTGAGATTCGTTTGAGAGACTTGGATGCACTAGTTTTTGATTTTGATGGTGTTTTGACGAATAACCGAGTCATTTTAGATGAAAACGGCAATGAGTGGGTCAGTTGTAATCGTAGCGATGGATTAGCTTTTGATGTATTCCGTAAACTTAGAACTAAAGTATATATCTTTTCTACTGAAAAAAATCTTGTTGTGAGTGCTCGAGCTAATAAGCTGGGTGTACCTGTTCTACAGGGAATTGGGAACAAGGTAGATGCATTAAAAACATTAGTGACTGATGAAAAACTCAAGTTATCAAGGATTCTATATATAGGCAATGATCTAAATGATTTGCGCGCAATGAAGTTGTGTGGTTATTCGGTATGCCCAGCTGATAGTCATCCGAGAGTCGTAGAAGAAGCCACCATTACTTTGCAAAAGAATGGTGGCGATGGTGTTGTTAGAGAACTTGTCGAAGATATTCTGAACGAAGATATTCTTCAAATACTTTATCCTGAATGAGGAAAAAATATGGCTATTTTTGTAATTGCAGAGATCGGTATAAATCATAACGGTGATTTAGATGTTGCCAAAGATCTGATTAATGTTGCTGTTGATGCGGGTGCTGATGCGGTGAAGTTTCAAAAGCGTGACATTGATAAAGTGTATACGCAAGAGCTTCTTGACTCACCAAGAGACAGTCCATGGGGAACAACCCAAAGAGAACAAAAAGCAGGCCTCGAGTTTGGGATCGATGAGTACCAGGAGATCAACAACTATTGTAATGAAAAAGATATTGAGTGGTTTGCTTCTGCCTGGGATTTAAATAGTCAAGAATTTCTCCGGCAATTTCCTTGTAAGTACAATAAAATTGCATCAGCTATGATTGTTGATGAGGGGTTGCTTAAAATGGTGGCCTCAGAAGGGAGGCATAGCTTTATATCAACAGGTATGAGTACACATAAAGATATAGAAAGGGCAGTAAATATTTTCCGTGAGGCAAACTGTCCTTTTGAATTAATGCATACTGTTTCCACTTATCCAATGAAAGATGAACACGCAAACTTGAAATGTATTCCTATGCTCAGTGAGCGATATGGATGCGATGTCGGATATAGTGGGCACGAGGTAGGATTAGCCGTTTCCTATGCTGCAGCTGCATTAGGAATCACATCCCTGGAACGGCATATCACATTAGATCGTTCTATGTATGGCTCTGATCAGTCTGCTTCAGTTGAGCCTGCAGGTTTCCGGCAGTTAGTTGGGGCTGTGCGAAAAATAGAAGCGGCGATGGGTGATGGCGAGAAAAGAATACTAGACTCAGAAGTGCCAATTGCAAAAAAATTGCGTGAACATTTAAGTTGGGAAGCATAATAGGACAAAATTAAGCGATATGCTGACACCCATTGTACTCAAAAATGATTTTTTATCTATTGAGCCTGTATCAATGCAGTGGCTTGATGATTTTCATGAATACTCAGTTAAAGAAGAATTGTATGACTACCTAGAGTTTAAACCGTTTCAGTCTATCGATGAGACCAGGGCTTACCTGCAAAAATTAATGAATCGTTCAGCTAAAGATACAGCACAATATTGGTTTATTAGGCTAATAGACGAGGACAAGGTTGTAGGTTCAGTTGGTTTGCATGGTCATGATCCAGTCAGGCAAAGCATTGAAATTGGATATGGAGTTTCACCTGATTACTGGGGGCAGGGCGTTTTTAGTTCGGCTGCTTTATTGTTAATTGAATATGTATTTAAAGATATTGGTGTTCATAGGCTTGTTGCCAGGACTGCATCTGAAAATGAGGCTTCGATCAGAGGTCTGGAAAAGTTAAAGTTTAAACGAGAAGGGATTATGCGTGATTATTATAAGTTTTCAAATGGAAATTGGCATGATGCAATTTTGCTTTCCAGGCTAAGTACGGACTGAACTTAAAAAGATATGGTTTGTGCACTAATTACTGTACGTTCGACTTCTAGCCGACTTCCTGAAAAGTGTTTCCTGCCCTTTGGAGAATTCAGTGTTCTTGAACATATAATAAAACGTACGCTACATTTTGGTTTAGAACCTATTGTGTGTACAACGCGAGATAAGGATGATGATAGGATTCAGCAATTAGCCTCTAGCTCAGGTGTGCGCTGTTTTCGAGGATCAACAATTAATAAGCTTCAACGATGGCGTGATTGCTGCAGGATGTTTGATCTCGACAAGTTCCATACTGTTGATGCCGATGATCCTTTCTTTGATGGCAGGCTCGTACTCGAAAGTATGAAAAAACTTAATACTGGGTATGATGTTATCGAACCAACTATCTCATCTAGCGCAGGTGGTGCTAGTGTTGGTTATTCTTTGAGATATCAAATAGTAGAAAAAGCCTGTGAGAACTTAGAAGATACGGCTGATACTGAAATGATGTGGTATTTCCTTGAAAAGATACCCGGTGTAAGGAAATGTACACTAAACGAAATTGATTCTAATATACCGGATAAGCTTCGCCTTACTCTTGATTATGAAGAAGACTATTGGTTGCTACAGAGCGTTAGAAGAATGTTAGGAAATTTGGCGAGCAGGACCGAAATCAATCAACTCTTCATTGATAATCCGGATTTGTACAAAATAAACTGGTTCAGAAATGAAGAGTGGCAGGCGGGCCAGAAAGATAAAAGTATATAAATTTAAGGGTTACATATTTTATGGCAAATAGTGAAAAAGCATCTGTTGGTAAATTCTCTGGTAACGAACTTAAATACATTACGGAATACCTGGAACACGAGAATCCAAATAAAGATCCTCGATCATGGACACAACGACTAGAAGAATCATTTCGTAATTACATGGGTGTTAAACACGCGATTACTTGTAACTCAGGGACATCTGGATTACATATGGCGTTGGCTGCAGCCGGGGTTGGTCCTGGGGATGAAGTGATCAGTCCAGCACTTACTGTCGTGATGGATGCATATGCGATTCTACACAGGGGCGCGGTACCAGTATTTGCTGATGTTGACTTGTTAACATATAACATTTTGCCTGAAGATGTTGAAAGAAAAATTACTAAAAAAACAAAAGCAATTATAGTTGTGTCCCTTGAAGGGCTGTCGGTTCACATGAATCCTATCATGAAATTGGCTGAAAAATATAATTTGATAGTTATAGAAGATACTGCACAATCTTTGCTTGCAAAATACCATGGGAAATACACTGGAACCATTGGGCATATTGGTGTTTATAGTTTTGAAAATAAAAAACACATGACCTCAGGCAGTGAAGGTGGCATGGTTGTTACTAATGACGAAAGACTTGCTATAAGGGCAAGAAAATTCGGAGGTATTGGATACAAGCATATGTCGGCGGATGCAGGACGTACATCTTTAGCGCTATCATCTGTGCAAGATCCTGATTACGAGAGATTTGATACTATTGGTTTAAACTATCGTATGTCAGAAGCTTGCGCAGCCATAGGGTTAGGCCAGTTTGAAAGAATTGAGAAAATAATTGAAAGACGACAAGAGTCTGCGCAATTATTTTCTGATGCAATTGATGGTTGTGGCTGGATGGTACAACAATATGTGCCAGAAGGCTATGTGAATTCTTATTATACATTTGCTGTCGATTATAAGGGCGAAGATAATATAGGAGTAAGCTGGAAGGAATTCTATGCTAGTTATGTAGAAATGGGCGGTGATGGTTTCTATAGTGCATGTGTTATACCATACTTGGAGCCAGCATTGCGTGACAAAGAAATAAATGGAAAGAAACTTAGTGATAGCAAATGTACTGTGGCAGAAGGATTGCAAAAAAGGATTATGCAATTCAAGACAAATTATAGAGATATGGATATTGCAAAACGCAAGGCAGAAGTATTAAAAAAATTACTCTGTAGACTGGATATGCCAAAATGAAAAATAGTAGCCACGGAATATATGGAGCAGTTCAGGGCAGGTTGATACAATCTCCACCTGGAGAGTTACAGTGGTTTCCACAAGAAAACTGGGAATCCGAGTTTTTTTTAGCGAATGCTCTTGGGTTTTCTTATATTGAGTTGATAGCTGAAGAACAACATAATGAATTAAATCCTATATGGACAGATGCTGGAATAGAAAGAATAAAATCGCTAGTAGAGGACAACCAGCTAATTTTACCATCAATATGTAATGACTATATTATTCCTCACTCGTTACTAAATAGCTCTGAAGTAGTTGAGCAAACAAAATCTGTTATAGAACAAGGCAAAAAGCTTGGCGTGTCAATACTGGTATTACCACTATTTAAAGAAAGCGAGATAACAAAATATAACTACAAAAAATATGTAGATGTTTTGCATGATCTAGCTGAATTTTCAGAAGATAGAAGTATGACTGTATGTCTTGAAACTATTTTAACAGGTGATGAGTTGTTGGGCTTGTTTGAAGCGGTAAATCATAAAAATATAAAATGTGTTTTTGATACGGGCAATCGAATAGCATTTGGCCACGATATATATACTGACATTGTTAAACTTGGAGACCACATAGAGCATGTTCATATTAAAGATAAAAATGCTGATAATGAGAATGTATTTTTGGGTACTGGGTTAGTGAATTTCAATCGTGTTTTTGAATCACTTAATACAATAAACTACCAGGGGCTTTATACTTTTGAAACAACACGAGGAAAGAATCCATTGAAGACTGCCAGGTTACACAAAGATACAATCGAGTTCTTCTTACAGGAAAACCTATAACAATGCATAAAAAAGCTTTATTTATAGGTCTAGGTGGGGCTGGGCAGAGACACTTGAGGAATTTTAAACAATTATATCCTGATTCGGATGTGGCTGCGATACGTAAAAAGAAACGAACATTTGAAATAGGTATTGATCTAAAGTCTAATGATACGGTCGACATTGTTGAAAAGTATAGAATAACTGAGTACGAGGATATCAGTTCCGCGTGTTCATTCGAACCAGACTTTGCAATTGTGGCAAACCCAACATCATTACATTATCAGACAGCAATGGAATTGTTGGAGAATCGAATTCCTATGTTATTAGAAAAACCGGCATGTACGGAAAATGATAACATTCAATTAGTGTTACAAGCTGCTAAAAAAGCATCCGTTGATTTGATGGTTGCATATCAATTGCGCTTCCATCCCTGTGTGACAGAAGCAAAGAAAATTATCGAGTCTGGTAACCTGGGAAAAATTCATTCTGTTGCAGCGCATGTTCATTCTTATATGCCTGGGTGGCATCCATATGAAAAATATGAAGACTTATACGCAAGCAGGAAACAATTAGGTGGAGGTGTGATCCTTACTGAAATACATGAGATTGATCTGATATCCTGGTTCTTTGGCCTTCCTGATAGCGTTGTTGCTTTTGGCGGAAAGCTTAGTGATTATAATATTGATGTGGAAGATACTGTAACATCATTAATGTATTATCAGAATGAGCAGGGTAGTTTTCCTCTAACTTTAAACATGTCATTTATCCAGAATCCTCCGACACGCAACTTTTCTGTTTTTGGCGAACTAGGGAATATGCACCTGGATATTCCTAATGATGAACTGGCAATTAAATACCACAGCATAGAAGCCGAAGAAATCATGAAGTTGAAGGATTTTGACAGAAACTCCATGTTTGTAGATGAGTTAAAGCATTTTATAAGTGCAATCGATGAAAATAAACATTCAATGTTATCAATAGAGCATACTATGAAGGGCCAAATACTGGCGAACGCAGCCAAACATTCATTAAACGAAAACAAGATTATTCATTTATAAGCAGTTACCTATTATCAATACGACTCTACTCTATGCTTGGATTGTATCTTTGAATGCTTTTATTATTATCTGCTAAATGCTTAAACAAAATAAGCCAGCTATGCCATACTTAAAATTATGGCGTCATTTGAGTTATCGAAGACGAAAACAATTCTTTTTGTTGTCACTTCTTATGATATTTGCTGCCATGGCTGAAGTGATGACTCTTGGGGCTGTTTTACCTTTCTTGTCAGCGTTAATTCAACCAGAAAAATTATTTCTGCATCCGTATGCACAACCATTCATTCAGTACCTTGATATTAAAGAACCTACGCAGGTTATTTTACCGTTCACACTGGTATTTGCCTTAAGTGCGTTGATCGCTGGAATAATTAGATTATTAATGATTTATGTGTCAACGCGTCTTTCGTATGCGGCAGGAACGGATCTTAGTATTACTATATATAAGAAAACCTTGTATCAGCCATATTCAGTTCATATGTCGAGAAATAGCAGTGAAGTTATTAACGGTGTTGTACGTAAAACAGATATAATAACTCGTAGTGTATTAATGTCGTTGTTAACGCTCATTAGTTCATCTGTGATTTTAATATTCATTGTGGTGACTTTGATTTTTCTTGAGCCAGTAGTTGCTATCCTATCCTTTGTTGGTTTTGGTTCTATATATATAATAATAATTAGAGCAGTACGAAAAAAACTGGTAGAGAATGGTAAGTCGATAGCATTGGAATCAACACAGGTTGTGAAATTACTACAGGAAGGCTTAGGCGGGATAAGAGATATTATTATTGATGGGAGCCAGTCTCACTTTTATAACATCTATAAAAATGCAGATAAGAGACTACGACAAACACAAGGGAGCAATCAGTTTCTTAGCATATTTCCACGTTATGCAATAGAATCGTTGGGGCTGATTCTTATTGCATATCTTGCATATAAACTTAGTCTGCGCGAGGAAGGTCTTAGTAGTGCTGTGCCGATTTTAGGTGTTATGGCATTAGGTGCACAACGATTATTACCAATCCTACAACAATGTTATGCTGCAATTACTCAAATTAAAGGATCGCAAGCGTCATTGATGGATACTCTTGATCTATTGGAACAACCGCTTCCAACTAACTTTACACAGGAAAAAATAGACCTAATACCCTTTAAAAAAGATATTAAATTGCAAAACGTAGGATTTCGTTATGGCTCTACCGAGCCGTGGGTTTTTCGCAATATTGATATCACGATACGAAAAGGTGAGCGTGTAGGATTTATTGGTTCGACAGGTAGCGGTAAAAGTACCCTGCTTGATATTATTATGGTGCTTCTAAGTCCTACTGAAGGAGAAATTAGAATTGATAACCAATGTTTGACACCTAATAATCTGCAAAACTGGCAAGCACATATTGCGCATGTGCCACAACAAGTATTTTTGTCTGATAACACAATTGAAGAAAATATTGCTTTTGGTATACCTGCTGATAAGATAGATAAATCACTTGTCATCCAGGCTGCAAAAAAGGCACAAATATATGACTTAATTGAAGGTTGGCCAGAAAAATGTCAAACAGTTATTGGTGAGCGAGGAACAAGATTATCCGGTGGACAACAACAGCGTATTGGTATTGCAAGAGCTCTGTATAAAAAAGCAGATGTAATAATATTTGATGAAGCGACAAGTGCTCTAGATGCGGGAACTGAACGTGCGGTGATGGATTCGATTGAAAAATTGGATAGAGATCTAACTGTTCTGGTCATTGCGCACAGGCTTACAACATTACAGGGGTGTGATCGGATTATCGAGATAGGAGATTGTGGTGTTATGCGTAGTGGTACTTACAATAATATCATTGACAGCAGCGCATAATGTATTTTAGGTAAAACCGTCCTGCCATAATTGATTATTATTAAACATGCATAAAATATGAAAAATATCATCTTGGACAAATACAATTTGGAAGGTAGAGCTGCCCTTATAACTGGTGGGGCAGGCCTTTTAGGTGTGGAGCATGCATATGCATTATTAACTCTTGGTGCTACTGTCATTTTGACCGATTTTGATTATGAATCACTGATAGAAGCAGAAGAAAAACTAAAAGATAGAACTGATGCTGGCAAACTGATTATCCAGAAAATGGATGTTACAAGTTTAGTTGATATTAAAAATACTGCCGAACATATACAAAGCAACAGTCGTATTGATATTTTAATTAATAATGCAGCCATTGATCCCAAGGTAACAAAGAGCGATGGCATTCTTGAAACATCTCGATTTGAAAATTTCCCATTAGAACAATGGAATTTACAAGTGAATGTCGGCTTGACCGGCGCATTTTTGTGCAGTCAGATTTTTGGTAGCGCTATGTCACGAGATGATAAAGGTGGGGTGATTTTAAATATTGCATCTGATCTTTCTGTGATATCACCTGATCAACGTTTATACCGAAAAAATGATATTGAAGATCATATGCAGCCAGTAAAACCTGTTACCTATTCAGTTATTAAATCTGGGTTGGTTGGGTTAACTCGCTATATCGCAACCTATTGGGCAGACAAAGGTGTTAGAGCGAATGCTCTATCACCAGGTGGTGTTTTTACGGGACAAGACAATGATTTTGTGAAAAGGCTGGAAAACTTGATACCAATGGGGCGCATGGCAGATCGTGATGAGTATCACGCAGCCATTCAGTTTTTATGTTCAGATGCATCTGCATATATGAATGGTCAGAATATTGTAATGGATGGCGGCCGTTCGATTTGGTGATAACCTGTATAAGAATCTAAAAAACATTATTGCTAACTTGATATCTTTTCCGTTGAAAGAATTAATAAGAAAACATTTCCCACTCTTGTTTGTTGTAGTATTTCTATGCGTGAAGCTGTTGGTTATTCTTAAGCTGCTCCGTGTATCGAATCGATTTTATTATAAAGATCTTTTACGGTTTAAAGAAAAAAAACAAGAGGTTGTGATACTTGGGTCTGGCCAGACAATAAATGAGCTGACAGAAAGTGATTATGCGGCTATTTCTGAGCGTGTTTCGATAGCTCTGGGACGATGGATCTATAAGGATTTTGTGCCGGATATATATATATTAGAGGCAAATGAATCAGAAAAAATGATTATATGGTTAAAAGACTTTTGTAATCTTTTACTCAAAAGAATGTCAGACTATAAAAACACCATCATAATTATTGATGGAGCAAAAGGCTCAAAAAAAATAAGGAATATTGTGGATGAAATGCTGCCAGTATCAATCAGAAAAAATATTAGATTCTCTATTACTTTAAAGTCGCCATCAGGTTCAACAGAAGTTTTTTCGACTTTTTTAAGAATAATATTGAAATCAAGAATTTATAGGTTTTACAACGTATTATTACATTGTCGCTCGAGTACAGTTATGGCTACATTATTAGGATTATATTTTAGGCCAAATAAGATTATATTGGCAGGTGTCGATGGTTATGCAGGTTATTTTGCGTCTTCTGATAATGCTCGGTTCCATGGAGATTATGGAGGGCTAGATAAAAACTATAATTATAGTTTGCATAGCACAGCTAATCCTGAGTTCGGATTGCCAACGGTCACTGATTGTATCCGTGTGATATCAGAAGATGTTGTTCCATGTGAAGTTACATCTGAACATACAGTCTTAAGCAAATATCTACTGATTTGTTCTTTTGATCAAAAGTAAAAATCCTTCAGGTGTATTTAATTTTATCGAGCTCTGAATTGTATAATAAAAACCAAATTATAAAACGAAAGTGAATATTAAAGATTCTATGATTGAAGCACCATTACCTCCTGATGCAACTCTTACAGACGCAATTACTGCGATTGAAAAAACACACCGACGAATTGCTGTTGTTACAAATAATGATGGGCGTGTAGTTGGGACATTAACTGATGGTGATATACGTCGGTGCATTCTTAATGGTGGAAATATGCAAACCACGGTCGATGCCGCCATGAATCACAACCCAATAACTGTCGAAGAACATAGCTCTGATAGCTACGTCCTTGAACTTATGGGGCAAGCGAATATTGAAGCGCTTCCAATGATCGATGTTACCGGTAATTTCAAACGCATTGTACATGTTACCGATATAGGTTCTGACGTTGAAGAATTTGGAGATGCGAGTAATTTTGCATATGCAGTAATTATGGCTGGAGGTGAGGGGATGCGGCTTAGACCTATTACGGAGAATATACCTAAACCAATGGTTGAGATTGGTGGAGCGCCCTTGATCGAACATCAGATACGAAGGCTAGCAACTGCAGGTATTAAAAAAGTATATATATCAGTAAATTATTTAAGTCATATAATTGAGGACTATTTTGGTGATGGAAAGCAATATGGCATAGAGATTGTGTACTTGCGCGAAAATGTCAAGCTGGGTACAGCTGGCCCGTTATCGCTTATTAAAGATAAACCTTCCTCGTCAATTCTTGTTATGAATGGTGATATTTTAAGTACCTTCGACCTAGCATCATTATATGAATATCATATTGCGCATGATTCAATTATCACAGTTGCTGCAATTGATTATTTAATCAATATTCCATTTGGTGTTATTCATTCAAGTGGCGTTTCTGTAACGGGACTTAGTGAAAAACCATCTCAGAGGTTTTTGTGTAATGCCGGTATTTATGTTATGTCGCCTTCTGCTTTTGAGCTTATCCCCGGGGTTTGTCATTGGAACATGACTGACTTAATAGAGACTTGTCTTGCCAATGAAAAAGAGGTGACAGTTTTTCCGGTGCATGAATATTGGAGTGATGTAGGTACGCATGATGATCTTGAAAAGGTACAGGAATATCTTAAAAACAATAAAATCACGTGAAGATGTACGGTTAGTTATCGGCTATTTACGCAACAATTTCAAGTCTCATTTTGAATGCATGTAGAATAATGATGTGCTTAGTTAACAAGACAGGTGTAATATGCGAGTTATAGCTCGTTTGGATGTTAAAAATGAATTTGTTATTAAGGGTATCCATCTCGAAGGGTTGAGGAAGGTTGGCGATCCTTTTCAATTAGCCAAGGCATATTACGAAGCTGGAATTGATGAGATAGTTTTCAATGACGCTGTTGCAAGCTTATATGATAGGAATAATTTGTTTTCTGTAATAAGAAAAGCTTCTGAGGAAGTATTTGTTCCTATTACTATTGGTGGAGGATTACGTAGTATATCTGATGTTGAGCAAGCGCTGGATTCTGGGGCTGATAAAGTTGCGATAAATACTGCAGCCGTTAAAGATCCATCAATAATTGAAAAAATCTCAGCCCGCTATGGTAGTCAGTGCGTCGTGGCATCTGTGCAGGCAAAAAAAACCAATAATGGCTGGGAAGCGTATATTGAGTCCGGGAGAGAGACAACAGGGTTAAATGTAGAAGATTGGGTAATGCGACTGGAAGAATTAGGAGCAGGTGAATTATTGCTTACATCTGTAGATCAGGAAGGAACAAAATCTGGATTTGATGTTGCTCTTGTGAAAGCAGTAAATCAAACAGTCAATATACCAGTACTAGTCAGTGGTGGATATGGAAAACCTGAACATTTAAATGAATTATTCAGTCAGGTTATACCAAGCGGTATATGCTGTGCCTCGGTTTTGCATTACAACATTTATGATGTGAATGAACTTAAACAGCATGTGCTGAAATCAATGAAAGAGTATACAAATGACGAATATTGCTGTTCTTGACTATGGTTTAGGTAATGTTCGAAGTGTTCGAAATGCACTGCAAGCTGTTGGCGCAAACGCAATTGTTACCCGTGAACCAGAACAAATTCAAGAGTCTGATGGATTAATTATTCCTGGTGTCGGTTCGTTTCCTCATGGAATGGAATGCTTGAATAAATATAAATTAACACCAATTTTGCATAAATATTTTTCAAGTGACCGCCCTGTTTTAGGCATTTGCTTAGGTATGCAGTTGTTGTTTGATAAGGGACTAGAGTTTTCGAGTACTAATGGGTTGGGAACAATCCCTGGTGTTGTAGATCGAATACCGATTAGTCAAGAAGAAGGACGATTGCCACATATTTCATGGTCGACTATAAAGAAAACTCGCTTAGGAAAAGATACGATATTTTTCGATCTAAAGGACAGTGAGCTTCGATTTTATTTCGTCCATAGCTATGCGGCGGTTGGGGTAGATAAAACAAATATATCAGCAACTGTTAATTACCTTGGAAAAGAGATAGTGGCTGCTGTACAGCATAATAATATATGGGGAACGCAGTTTCATCCAGAGAAAAGCGGGCCAAGTGGTTTACACTTGTTATCTAATTTTGTTGCAAGATGCCAGTAAAGGAGAAATTAATGACGGAAACATTTTTTGGGCTTCCTAGCCAAGTGTTGTTCTGCAAACACTGCGTAATATCTAATCAGCGTCCAAGTTCATCTGTAGAATTTAAACATAGTAAAACTGATTCAAAAGAAACCATAGGTTTTGATGATGAGGGGGTATGTGATGCTTGTCGATTTCATGAGAAAAAAGACAAAGAAATTGATTGGGAGAAACGAGAACAAGAGTTAATTAATTTGTTGGATAAACACCGCCGAAGCGATGGCGGATATGATGTGGTCGTACCAGGTAGTGGTGGTAAAGATAGTGCATACGTATCGCATATTTTGAAATACAAATACGGGATGAATCCACTTACTGTTACATGGGCGCCACACAAATATACTAAAATTGGCTGGACTAACTTCGAAAATTGGGTCCATGTTGGTGGTCTAGATAATATGTTATTTACACCAAATGGGCGATTACATAGATACCTTACTCAACAAGCATTTTTAAACCTTTTACACCCGTTTCAACCATTCATAGTTGGGCAACGGATTATTGGCCCAATGATGGCAGCAAAATTTGGTGTTGAGCTAATAATGTATGGTGAAAATCAGGCTGAATATGGGAATAAGCCGGAAGAAAACTATAAACCCACAATGGATAAAAAGTTTTTTTCTGCGGGGAATCCAGAGGATATGATATTAGGTGGTAAATTAGTAAAAGACATCATAAAGGAAGGCGAGTTTAAGTTGAATGACTTTGCTCCCTACATACCACCAAAAAAAGAATTTTTGGAGAGCAAATCAGTAGAAGTTCATTATCTAGGATATTATCATAATTGGGATCCGCAGGAATGTTATTATTATGCAGTAGAAAATACGGGGTTTCGTGCTAATTCTGAACGTACAGAAGGTACTTACTCCAAATATAGCAGCATAGATGATCAAATTGACATGTTTCATTACTATACAACGTTGATCAAATTTGGGATTGGTCGAGCAACCTATGATGCAGCACAAGAAATCAGGAATAGCAAAATCACTAGAGAGGAAGGTGTACGGTTAGTACATAAATATGATCAAGAATTTCCTAAAAAATATTTTAAGGAATTCCTACAATATATTGATGTTAGCGAAGATCTTTTTCGTGAGACAGTGGATAAATTCAGGTCACCTCATTTATGGGAAAATAAAGATAATGAGTGGGTATTAAAGCACCAAGTCACATAAATATTATAGATATAGTACCATTCTTTGGTGATATTGTTTCTTTGGGCGGTTAACAATACTGGTTGGAAACAAATGCAGTTAATAAAAGATGTTCTTATTAAAATAATAGATTATAGCTTGCCAGGGCAAGGTCCGATCGATGAACATGGCGGTCTTACAACATTCGATTGTAACAAATCAAATCTTGAAGTTTATGATTATATGAAAAATGTCAGTAAGACGTTGTTTGGCTCGAATCTCCTCATGGATTTTATCGCACAAAAAGGCTTTGGTGGTTTAAGTGATTTTACGGATTTCTTTTACATGTATCCCGGCGCAGCAAAGTTGATCGACACAAGAGTTATAGGTGCAATATATCAATATCTTGGTGCCGGGGCGAAAATTGATTTTGCAGGATTAGCCGCTTTTAATATGGATGAGAAGGCCGGAGAATTAATTAATTACTCAGGCTTGTTTCATCATGATTCTGTAGGTAGTCGGTTGAAGTTATTTTTTCCATTAAACCCTGAGGGCAATCGTGATTATCCTACAGCATACATAAGTGGAACTCATAAGTTGAAATGGAAAACATATATAAATCCTGTTAATTCAAACGGCTCAAGAATCCCTGATGAACTGCTTAAGCTATATAGTGATGTTTCAAAGAACGAAAAAGTTGTTCCATTTGGGACATCATATTTGTTTGACACGAATGGAATTCATTCAGGATGTTATAGGCCATCAAGCCAACCGCGCCTGGTAGTTCAAATGGAGTTTAGTAATAGAAAGTCCTTGCTTGTTAGAGGTAAAGTTGGTCCATCACAATTTAATTTACATTCTACGGCATACGAGCATTTTTCTGAATTAAAATTACTAAGACGAAGTAATATCAAGCGTCAGAGTGATGATAATTACTTGCATATAGGAAGGTCAAACCGAAGAAATATTCTAAATCTCTCAGACGTGCTTAAAGAGTCAGAATAAAATGTATTATAATTCCTGTCTGAACCATTTCAGAAAAATCTTTAAATTGATTATGTTATTAGTGTGATCTAAAGATGCGAATAGTATATTTGCCAGCCGAAACGCAAACGCGAGAGATGGATTCGAATATCATTCTCGCCCTATATTTAGTAGAAAAATATGGTTTTGATCATGTGATGGTGGGAGATAAGCGCCTATTGTCAGTAATGGTTCGACTGCACCTTCTTCCGCCCGGCGTTTTTCATATGAAGAGCGCGCAGCATTATTTGCTACCGTTTATAAAAAAGTCACGAGCTAAAGGTTTTAAATTCACTGTGCAAAATGCTGAGTCAATTGTAACATTTGATGATGATGCTCGAACAGACACTTTCATGATACCGCCAGAAACAATTAACTATATAGATAAGGTTTTTTGTTCTAATTCTAGTGAATATAATCAGTTGACAAACATTTACAATTGCCATGATTGCGGCGATGACAAATTTGTAAATAGTGGATTTTTGCGCGCACAGGGAAGCGCTGAAGAGTTGTCACGATTTTATAAAAAAGAAATAAGCGATATCAAAAAACGCTGCGGAACTTTTATATTATATAATTCAACAGCAGGGTTAATGTATCATGGAACGAAAAGTGTAGACAGCAAAGAAATGAAAAAAATGCTACTTGGTCAAGGGATAATGGATGAGCATGTTGATATACTTATCGAATGGGGAGTGCAATCGCAGGCCACTTTTTTTTCCTTTCTTGAATTTACAAGGCTATTTAAAAATAAGCTAGGAGAACAAGATATAAATATCGTTTTTAGGCCACATCCGTCTGAAAATCTAGATTTTTTTAAGTTGGCAATTGGTAATGACGAAAGAATAATAATAGACACCTCTTATTCAGTTGTTCCATGGATTCTCGCAAGTGAGTTAGCGATTGGTTCTACAAGTACGACATTGGTAGAGTCTGCCGGATTAGGTAAACCAACATTGAGTTTTTTACCAGATGTTAATTTACCCGTCATGAAAATACTACGTAACAATATTGGAAATAAATGTGGAAAGATATCAACTTCACCATCCGAGCTACTTGCTGATGTTTGCGGGGTTCTTGATGGCAGCGTTTCCGAACAATACTTTGATGGCGATCTTGCTGAAGAATTATTAGGAAAAAAATATAATGCTTATAAGGTCTTTTCAAGTAACTTTAAACAGGTATCGGACAAGATACACCAAAATAAATATTTATTTCGACTTAAAATCCTTATCTTAAAGATAACGTGCGCTATATCTAATGTGGCGATAGAATTAAATTCTATAAGCCCCTATAAAAAGAAGCGTTCTGCTTATGCGAAGTCAAAATTTAATTCAAATATTGATATAGGTGGCTATAGATATCGAGAGTATCCGTGCGACCTGGATGCCTCTGAAATATCATGGAAGAAGATACATGGGAAATGTATACTTCTATCAAAGTCAAAATAAACTTAAGCTAGCAAATATACTTGTAAGCCGTATTTTCAATGGCAATTCTAGAGTATTAAAGCTTTTGTTTGTTCAACGAGAATACAATGTGTATAAAATATTTTTAACTCTGATTAATGCTGCGAAAAATTTTGCTAAATGTTGGAGTGTTTTAATAGTTCGCAACTATATGATTGTCTAGTTAGCCTATGTATTATCAAGCAAAAAATACTATATATTTATATGTGCTTCTATTAGGGCTAAGTTTTGCTCAGCTTCTATACAATATGGGGGTTAACGGTAATTTTTCAAATAGCATTTCCGAGCAGGCTAAATTAGATGCGAGCGATCAAAATACAATTTACAAAAAAGCAGATCAGTATAGAAAAAATAATTACGATTTATTATATATACCATATAAGTACAAGTTGTCTACAATATTAATTGTTTGCGCGGAAGATTTATCAAACACAACAAATATCATCCTACCATTTGTTAAATGGTGTGGTTATGTTTTGTGTGTAATGTTTTTCCTGGGCAGTATAAGCAGTTTTTCGAGCATGCTTGCAAATAGATTGTTTTGTGGTTATTTGTTGTTGCACCCATTAATTAATAGTTGGCATCCTTTGTTGCTGAGAGACGATCTGGTTGTAGCTTTTTCGTTAGTGGTTATAGGTTTTTTAGCAAAGTTATTGGCTTCAATTAAAAATAATAAACCAAAAATAATTAGTTTGGCTGGGATAGTTCTATTTCTGGCGATGGTTTTAATGCTGAGGCCAGAGCTTTCAGCAGTTTTGGCTTTGTTTGCGATATTTTCGATATTCATATATCTTAGAAAAATCAAAAAAATTCTATTTGCAATCATTGTTGGGTTAGCTGGCATATATTTTTATTCTGATATTCTCCAATTTTATGCATTTGGTTTACGAGATGTAAAAGGTTCTATAGCGAATATTCTGATAACCATTAGAACATTTCATTTCTCACCTGCGCCCTGGAATATTATTGCTATAGCTTCTAAAGAGATTAATAGCGATACTTTTAATGCGTGGTTATGGTTCTATTTGTCTTTTCCGATTTCCTTTATTACGCTGATAACATGGTTTCTTTTTGTGCTGACAAAAAAAATCAAGGTGGAGTTATTTAGTATTAAGTCGATTATATTTTTATTATTACCAGTCTTTATTGATTTTAGTTATGGGTATACTTCAGGGTCTACTGTGGCGCTAGGGCCGCGCCAGGGGGCGTTATCATCATTGCTTTTATTTTACTTCTTTTTTGTGCCAACAATAATTACCTTGCTTCGGATGAGTCTGCGATCCGGTGTATCTGGAAAAACATTGTTACGGTTAAAATATAATAATCGTATTGACCAGAAGGTTTAGTAGCTAAAAACAATAAATTCGCGGTGCTTGATTTAGATTAAGAAGGTTAATGTGAAAAGAAAGAAAAAGCTGATTATTCACATTATAAGTGGGCTAGAGCCACATGGTGCTGAGTTAATGTTGTATAAGTTGTCTGGGCGGCTTGCAAATTCAAAATACAAACAACATGTTATTTCATTGACTTCTGATGGAGATTTAGGTGATCAAATACGTGAATTTGGCATTAGTGTTACTGCCCTTAATATGAAATCGGGCAAGCTTGCTATATTCAGGTTTTTTAAGTTGATCAAACTACTTTATAAACTAAACCCTGATATTGTGCACACTTGGATGTATCATGCAGATTTTCTGGGTGGGCTAGCTGCAAAATTTACCGGTTGCAAAACAATAATCTGGGGGATAAGACATAGTAATTTGTCACCACGCTATAATAAAAAGTTAATGCTTCTTCTTGTTCGACTGTGCGCATTCTTGTCACGCTGGGTGCCCCAGCAAATATTTTGTTGTTCTGATTCCGCAAGAATTACTCATATTCAAGCAGGTTATAAGGCTGACAAAATGTGTGTAATACCAAATGGATTAGATCTTGATCTGTTTCAACCAAATAAGGAAATGCGGGTATCGGTTCGCGATGAATTGAGTTTGGGTTTGGGCGTACCATTGGTAGGTTTTGTCGCACGATATAATATTCAAAAGAACCATTTAGGCTTTTTAGAGGCAGTTTCAAAACTCCATAAAATAGATAAGGATGTGCATTTTCTTTTTGTCGGTAGCGAAGTTGATAATGAAAATACTGAGCTTGTCAAGGCGATAGAAAACGCAGAGATTGGTGATGTTGTCCATTTGCTTGGTGAGCGTAAAGACATACCAAGAATAATGGCATCTCTAGACATCCTCTGTTCTCCTTCTGTTGGAGAAGCTTTTCCGAATGTTTTATGCGAAGCAATGGCGTGTGAAGTTGTATGTGTTGTTACTGATGTGGGTGATTCATCAGAAATAGTTGGTAATACTGGGGTGGTTGTACAGTCTGGAGATATGCAGGGTTTAGCATCAGGAATGCTTCAAATATTTTCGTTACCAGCTCCGGAGCTTAGAGTTTTAAAGCAGAAAGCAAAGGAGAGAGTACAAAATAAGTATGATATTTCAAATGTTGCGCTTCAATACGTTAGTGCATATGATAATTTAATTAAAAACAATTAATTATTGAAGAATAAATTAGAGTTTCAAGGCTATAACACGTTGAGCAATACTTCTATATTATTATTTCGGAGTTACAGCTGAATGGGTAATGAGATTAATTCAAAGGATTCTGTGCTGGATAACTGGAACGATATTTCTTCATGGTTGGAATGGTGGTTTATTAAGCCTAGGCTTTCACCAGAAAATCAGGATATTTTTGATAAGTATTATGGCTCATATAAGCAGTCGTTCTCCTTTTACATTAAAAAGTATTACTCTAGACAGTCACAAGAAATAATACAGCTAATGGAAAAAAAAGATGGCATCTCTAGGTTGCTTGAAATTGGTAGTGGGTGTGGAACTGAATCTCTATGGTTTGCTATGTTAGGCGCATCTGTTCTAGGAATCGACATATCTGATGACAGACTTTCCGTGGCTAGGGAAAGGTGTGACTTAATTGAAAATAACCTATCAAAAAATATTGACTTGACATTTAAGAAGGAAAATTTATTTTCTCTTGGGGATGAAAATAAATTCGATCTTATCTGGATGGAGCAGGCATTTCATCATATAGAACCCAGAGAAAAACTGCCTGAAAAATTATTTAACTTACTTAATCCAGACGGAAATATTGTAATTTCTGAGACAAATGCTTGGAATCCACTAATACAGCTGCAGCTAATTAAACAGAGAGGGTTTAAGACAAAAAAAACGTTTACCGATTCTGATGGTGAATCATTTGCATATGGTGTCGAACGTATCACAACGGCCAAAAGAATTGCTAAATTATTTATGACGAATGGGTTCGAGTTGTCCAGTATTAAGTATTACAGGAAATTGCCAAACTTTATTGGGATTAATAAACTGGTTTGGCTTGAGAAAGTAATCCCTGACTGGTTTGTGCCAGCATATACGCATTTTAATATCGTATTAAGAAAAGTTTAGTAATCAGGGTATTTAGTTTGACGCTATTAAAGCGAAAAAAAAAGTTACTTTTTTTTGTTACAGAGGATTGGTATTTTTGTTCGCACAGGCTTCCTTTAGCTATATCTGCGAAAGAAGCTGGTTATGATGTTTCTGTTGTTACCCGTGTTAATCATCATGGGGATGAGATTAAGCTTGCAGGGATAAATTTGATCCCGCTGGAACTTTCTAGACGAGGGGTTAACTTCGTTAAAGAATTGAAAACTATTGCTCGTTTGGCCAAAATATACAAAAAAGAGCGGCCAGACTATGTTCATCACATCGCATTAAAGCCTGTCATTTACGGGACAATTGCGTCAATAATTACCGATGTTCCTCGCGTGGTAAATGCGATGGCTGGTATGGGATTATTATTCAGCTCTAAATCCTATAAATTTCGTGTGCTGAAGCCATTTATTACGTTAATGTTTCGTTTTTTATTAAATCGTAAAAGGAGTCGCGTAATACTGCAAAACCCGGATGATGTAAAGCTTCTAACTCAGGCTAAGATCCTAAATAAAGATCGTGTTGAATTGATACTCGGTTCGGGTGTGGATCCGCAAAAGTACTTCTATGTAAAAGAGCAAACTGGTCCCCCTGTAGTAGTTTTGGCGTCAAGATTATTATGGGACAAAGGCATTAAAGAGTTTGTTGATGCTGCAAGAATTTTGAAAAATGAAGGTGTTATAGCTCGCTTTGTATTAGTTGGTGAGGGTGACTCAGAAAACCCATCAGCGATTCCACATTCCAAATTAAAAGAATGGCATGAGCAAGGTGACGTGGAATGGTGGGGACGTAAAGATAATATGCCTGAAATATTTGCACAGTCGAGCATAGTATGTTTACCGTCATTTTATGGGGAAGGTGTACCGAAAGTATTAATTGAGGCCGCATCATGTGGTAGAGCAATCGTAACAACTGACACTCCAGGTTGTAGGGAAATTGTTAAAGATGGGATAAATGGACTGTTAGTGCCACCTCGCGATGCTGCAGCAGTAGCAGAAGCAATTAAGAAGTTAATTGTTTCTCCAGAGTTGCGATCGAAAATGGCAATTAAAGGTAGAGAGTTAGTAAAAAAGAAATTCTCTTTAAAGAAAGTTAATATTGAAACCTTACAAGTTTACAAGGATTTGCTTAATTGAGTCGGGTTTTAGTAACTGGCGCAAATGGATTTATAGGAAGCCAAGTATGCCGGGTTCTATTAAATAATAATTTTGTAGTTCGTGCTGCCTTACGTCATCGGAATCTTGTTAAAAACCCGATAGTTAAGAATCAGATTGTCGTTGGTGATATCGAGGCTAAGACCCAATGGGAAGAAGCCTTGAGTAATGTGGATTTTGTAATTCATCTTGCTGCACGTGTTCATATTATGCAGGATACCGTATCTGATCCGCTTGCTCAATTCCGCAAAGTAAACACGGATGGCACTTTGAATTTTGCGCATCAAGCGGCCGTTGCTGGTGTCAAACGTTTCGTGTATCTCAGTTCTATCAAGGTGAATGGGGAGCAAACGCAACCTAAATGTTCCTTTAGTGCTGAAGATATTCCCGCTCCTATCGATCCGTATGGTAAAAGTAAACATGAGGCTGAGCAAGGATTAATCAAATTGGCTAACGAAACTGGGATGGAGGTCGTTATTATAAGACCTCCATTAGTTTACGGGCCAGGAGTCAAAGCTAATTTTTTATCGATGATGAGCTGGATCAATAAAGGTATACCTTTGCCATTCGGTGCAATAAACAACAAACGCAGTTTTGTAGCGTTGGATAATTTAATTGATCTAATAATGACATGTATTACGCATCCGTCAGCAGCCAATGAGGTATTCTTAGTTAGTGATGGAGAGGATTTGTCAACTACTGAGTTGTTACAATCGATGGCGCAAGCTATGAATAAATCAGCCAAGTTAATTCCCGTTCCATCGAAATTACTTAAGATAATTGCGATTATGCTTGGTAAAAGTAATCTAGCCGTACGACTATTAGGATCATTGCAAGTCGATATTAGTAAAACCAGAAAATTATTAGACTGGAATCCCCCAGTTAGTGTAAAGGCTGCATTAAAAGCGACTGCTGATGATTTTTTGGCGAAGCAGTATAATATTTAATAGTTTAGAGTGTCCCGTATATATGAACGATGTTTTCTGGTTATGTTTGTTGGTTGCTACGGCATCATGGATTCTTACATGGTTTGTTCGACATAATGCTCTTGCCAGAAATTTACTGGACATTCCTAATAGTAGAAGCTCACATTCAATTCCAACGCCACATGGTGGTGGTTTAGCTATTGCGATTACCTTTCTAATTGCTTTAGTAATTTTAGCTGTAACAGGACGACTTAGTTGGTCGTTGATGCTTAGTTTATACGGACCTGGGATGTTAGTAGCTATAGTAGGTTTTATTGATGATTATCGACCGATTGCTGCTCGCTGGCGTTTGGCCGTGCATTTCATTTCTGCCGGATGGATACTATATATAATGAATGGTTTACCTCCACTACTGTTGTTTGGTATGAAGCTGGATTTAATGTGGTTAGGATATATAATAGCAGTGTTGTATTTGGTCTGGTTGCTTAATCTTTACAACTTCATGGATGGTATAGATGGTATCGCTGGTATAGAAGCAGTTACAGTTTGTATGAGTGGAATAGTGCTTTATTGGCTAAATGATACAATTGATCTTTCGTATATTTTACCAGCTTTATTACTTGCTGCGGTTGCTGGATTTTTGTTCTGGAATTTTCCGAAAGCAAAAATCTTTATGGGTGACGTTGGAAGCGGTTTTTTAGGATTAATGTTGGGGGCGCTATCGATTCAGGCTGCTTGGGTTGACCCTAACTTATTCTGGGCTTGGTTAATTCTACTTGGTGTATTTATAGTGGATGCAACGGTTACCTTATTTCGGCGTATTATAAGAAAAGAAAAGTTTTATCAAGCTCATTGTAGTCATGCTTATCAACATGCATCCCGTCAACTAAATAGTCATGTGCGCGTTACTATAAGTGTAGGCCTTATCAATTTACTCTGGTTATTGCCGATAGCCGTGTTGGTTACTCTGCAATATTTAGAGGGAGCATTGGGTTTAATAATAGCTTATACCCCATTGATAATATTGGCATTTTACTTTAAAGCTGGGGCTCACGAATTGCAGCTTGCTGGTACCAATAGTAAATAAGTAGAACCAAATGGGCTGCATTAGCGTTAAATTTATTAAGTGGTTGTTTTTCTTAAGAAGCAGCTATAATTACATCTTAAAATCAAAATAGTCGGAAGAATTAACTGATCATGAAGATCGATAAAGTTACTGAAAAATTCGTCAATTTACCCCGCTTTTATAAGCAAGCACTTATCGCTTCTACTGATTCGGTTCTATTAATTGGTGCTGTTTGGTTAGCGTTTAGCCTGCGACTCGGGGAATTTTATCAACCGGCCAATAACCTTGTGATAGGTTTATTTGCGGTCATACCATTATTGGCCATTCCTATATTTATTCGATTTGGCCTTTATCGTGCCATCATTCGCTATATCGGTTTTCGGGCTTTATGGGCGGTATTGCAGGCTGTGACTCTGTATGCGATGAGTTGGGGGTTATTCGTTTTGCTTGCAAAAATAGAAGGTATCCCTCGTTCAGTTATAATTATAAATTGGCTGATTTCTGTACTATTGATTGGTGGTACTCGTATGATTGCCCGTTGGTGGTTGTCAGGTGTGCTTACTGACTCACTTCCCAAAAACACAAGTTCGCGAAAAAAAGTCCTGGTGTATGGTGCTGGTTCGGCCGGCGTACAACTCGCGACCGCTTTAAGCTATAGCAATGAATATAAGCCAATGGCCTTTGTAGATGATAAATCAGAGCTTCACAATACGCACGTCAACTCACTCAAAGTACATCCCTTTGCAAAAATTGATAACTTGATCGAAAAATTGAAAATAGAAGAAGTGTTGCTGGCTATTCCGACGGCTTCACGTCGTCGTAGAAATCATATTATACACTTGCTTGAAAAATACCCTGTTCATGTCCGAACTTTGCCGGGTATGGCTGAAATAGCGGGTGGCCAAGTTAAAATAGAGGATATTAAAGAAGTTGAAATTGAAGATCTATTAGGTCGAGATCCGGTTGTTCCTTTCACTGAATTGCTGGATATGAATATCAAAGATAAAGTAGTGATGGTCACTGGAGCCGGGGGGTCTATTGGTTCAGAGCTCTGTAAACAAATCATAACTCAAAAACCGCAACGGCTTATTCTATATGAACAAAATGAATATGCATTATATAACATCGATTCTGAATTAAATTGCATTAGCAAAGAAATGACAACAACGAGTTTAGAAAAAAACGGTGAAATAATTCCTGTCTTAGCCTCTGTTCTGGATAAACACCGCTTCGAACAGATCTGTAAAATATTTTCAGTTGATACTATATATCATGCAGCGGCTTACAAACATGTTCCCTTAGTTGAAAAAAATCCTATCGATGCGATTCGAAATAATATATTTGGAACGTTAACCGCTGCGCATGCGGCAAATGAAGCCAAAGTAGAAACATTCGTATTAATTTCGACTGATAAAGCGGTTCGTCCGACTAATATAATGGGGGCAAGTAAACGTTTTGCGGAATTGATCTTGCAAGGCTTGGCTGAACGGGAAAGTCATACTAAATTTTGCATGGTACGCTTTGGCAATGTATTAGGTTCTTCTGGTTCGGTTGTGCCGTTATTTAGAAAACAAATACAAGACGGTGGCCCTGTTACCATTACCCACCCGGATATTATTCGTTACTTTATGACGATACCGGAAGCCGCACAGCTGGTTATTCAAGCGGGTGCGATGGCCGTAGGGGGCGACGTGTTTGTCCTGGATATGGGAGAACCCGTTAAAATTACTGAACTGGCTACAAAAATGGTTCGTTTGTCGGGGCTTGAAGTGAAAGATGAAGAACATCCCAATGGTGACATCGAGCTTGAATTCACCGGCCTGCGTCCTGGCGAGAAACTCTATGAAGAATTACTGATCGGCAATAATCCTATCGGGACTCAACATGCACGTATTTTCAGGGCAACAGAAGACTCACTAGATTGGGATGATTTACAGTCCTATTTGTCACTGCTAAATAAAAGCATTGATGCGGCTGATTGTGAGGCCGTACTGACCTTGTTACTCAATGTGATTTCAGATTATAACCCTACAGGTACGATCGAAGATTTTATCTGGAAAGAAAAACGTCTCAGAAAAGACATGGACCATGTAGTCAGCCTCAAAGATTTTCGTGATAGTCACCCCCCCCCACACTCAACAAAATCAAGCGCTTAGATAACAAAAAAATCCACTCGTATTCGCCTCCAGGACCACACTGGCATCGCTCACAACTGTCGAATAACATTACACATGGATATTTTTACTAACTAGTTGATAGTTCGAAATATTTTCGATTTGTAACACGCTTATCTAAGTCGGATAGCTTTACATATCTTTTTGATCAGTAGAGAATATACAATTAAAACAACAGGTTAAATAATGGCATAAATATTGTATAAATTATAACTATTATGAGTGTTATGAGTTTCTAAAATGAAAAATAAGATGTTCAAAAAATCACTATTGTTTGTTGGGAGTCTGCTATTAAGCTGCAATGCTTTTGCTATTCCGACTTTACAACTGGATATCGATGGCGGCACCTATGTTGGCGGCGAAGAATCTTCCGTCATTACGAGCGCTAATGAGTTTACTTTGTATGCCTATGGAAATCCGAATGGTACATCCCAAGGGGGAGGGAATGTAACCACAGCTGACATGCTATCTACAGAATATTTACTTTCTATAGCATTATCGCCACAGGTTTCGGATTTAAGTGGGCTGGTAGGTAGTGATATTACTGTCAATGGCACAAGTTATGATATCAGTGGCAATTTTACCTATGGCACACCACCGCTTGATGCAACGGCGAACCCGCTGCTTGGTGGTCATGGTATTTATGATACATATTATCTGGAGCTATCTTTTTTCTTTGATGCATCTATGACCGCTTCATTGGTTAATACGCAGGATGCTGGTGGTTTGGGTCCAGATACCTCGGGATCAGATATGTACTATGTGCCTTTCGCAATCGATATGTCTGGATTAGCTGCAGGCTATGGTTTGCATTTTGATTTATACAACATTGATCTTAAGCGCGGAGATTTAGTTCGGGGTGATTTTGCACCGTTTTCACATGATGCGGGGGTAAATGTACCTGAACCGTCGTCACTTGCTTTGTTTGGCTTAGGATTATTAGGTTTAGGTTTCATCAAGCGACGTAAGCAATAAACTCAATTAGTTTTTATTGTCACGTGCACGTGATAGCCTGCTTAGCTGCAGGCTTTTTTTTGCGTATTTTCTAAAGGATCATAAATTAAACATTTAGAGAGTGACTAGTATGATCTTCTAATTTCGATTCATTAATCGGGAGTAAAGCCGATTAATTCGGATTTTGAAACTGTGGAATTTAGACTTGCTCCCAGGAACTTCCGCAATCAAAATTGCAGTTAATGCGTGAAAGTGATTGTTTGTACTATTAGCATCTTTTAAATATGCGTGCCAGATTCGTAAGCAATTAGTGTATCCAATAACGCTAAAAAAAATTCCACGTTGAAATAGGTAATTCTTTATTATTGTTCGCATTAATAACCTGCCTACTATGCCTGCGGAATCTTTCTGGTGACGTATGTCATGTTGAATATTTTTGGGGAGTTGAACAAGATTATTCTTAATTATGAAATCTAGGGTGACTTTGATTTCGGTTGCGTGAACGGGAGTCTCAATGAGATTAATGAACTTATCCCAGTCGATCTGGTTTTCTTTAATGATTAAAATAATGTCAACGATTTGAATTAAGCTATTTGCGATCTTGAATTCCTGGACCCAGTGAGTAATTGTATAGTGTAGGTTGAGCTCTATATCCAATCCGTAAACATTTTCAGGACATGATTCGATATGTGACATATTTTCGAATAGATATTGTGGCTGATATAATTTTCTTTTGTTTTGTTGTGACTTCATAGAGAAAAGTCGAGTGTGAACTTCTACCCATGTGTTTTTTTTAGGGTGATGAAATGGTTTTAAATGTTGGTGGGTTAGAAAAAATTCATCTGAGAGATGTCCCTCTTGAACGTAGCCTAATGTGAATAAGGCTTCTGAGACAATTTGTGTTTGATCTTTTGGGATCAGAATATCGATATCCCCCATTTTTCTTTGGTATGCATGCTTGTAGTAAGATTTAGAGAGATGCATGCCTTTAAGTAGGACGATAATTATTTCAGATTTCGATAATTTGTCGATAAGCTCATTTACGGCGGAGTCAAATAATGCAGAATAATATTGAGCTGTTATCTTAATGGCGCGGAGCTTTTCTATATCGCTGTTATTTAACCCGGAATCATCTTTTAAGTATATGTCAGCAAGGATGGGGCCAAGACCATATTGTATGCATAATTCAATATCCTGTTCCGTTAAGTTTGGCTTAGTGGTTGGTGAAGATATATAGGTTTTTATCGTGTTAATAAGGATGGAGGGGTTATTTTTCATGCTTAGAGTCTAACTGTTTTGATAGCTGGCAGTATATAACTGAATATTTTGCAAATTATTTAATTTTTATTGTAGGTAAATAAATTGGTGATTAGAAGTTTAAATTGAAAGTCTATGACATGAATTCAATCTCGTTTGTTCTATTAACTCCATCGCCATCATGAATCCAGGTTGTCCGAATCAGTCGTTTGCATAACTATTAAATGGATATTGGTACTATGGATAACAGATAATTTTACAATTAGTTTATCTATCATGGCTTTTGAAATTAGTCTTAGTGACACAAAAACTTGCGTTTCATTACTCATATCGAGTATCTTTCGCCCGTGTAATAGTCGCGTAGCTCAGTTGGTTAGAGCATCACCTTGACATGGTGGGGGTCGGTGGTTCGAATCCACTCGCGACTACCAAATTTTAATAAATATATGCAATTGTTTCGTTTATATTGAATATAATTATTCTGTCATTCCCGCGCAGGCGGGAATCCAGAAATTTACTTTAAAAGAACTCAAGATTCCCGCCTGCGCGGGAAAAGTGCCCTGCGGGTATGACGACGAACTAGATTCCTCTTGCCGGATATCACTTGTACGATAACCGGCGGGAAAATAGCAATGGCCTCACGTACTGGTCGTTGAAACAAACATGCGGTTCTTTGTAGAAATCGCCACTGAAAATTGAGGACAACAACATGCCTGTTATTACTTTGCCTGATGGTAGCCATCGGGAATTTTCCAATCCCCTTACGATTGCTGAAGTCGCGGCCGATATTGGCGCGGGTTTAGCCAAAGCAGCGATTGCCGGTAAAATCGACGGTCAGTTGCTGGATACGAGTTTCAAGATCGAAAATGATGTTGAGCTGGCCATTATCACCGATCGTGATGAAGAAGGACTCGAGGTCATTCGTCATTCAACGGCACACTTGCTTGCACAAGCCGTTCAACAAATCTATCCCAAAGCCCAGGTCACAATCGGTCCCGTGATCGATGATGGCTTTTATTATGATTTTGCCTATGAACCGGGTTTCTCTGAGTCTGATCTCGCCAAAATCGAACAAAAAATGAATGAGTTGGTGAAACAGAACTTACCCATCGAACGCCAGATTATGGAAAGAGACGAGGCCGTCAAATTCTTCAAGGATATGGGTGAGGATTACAAAGCCGAGATCATCGAGGCCATTCCGAGTGATGAACCGCTCTCCTTATATAAGCAGGGTGATTTCATTGATCTGTGCCGAGGCCCGCATGTGCCATCTACGGGCAAACTTAAGTCTTTCAAATTAATGAAGCTGGCCGGCGCCTATTGGCGGGGTGACAGTAATAACGAAATGCTGCAACGGGTCTATGGTACCGCTTGGGCAAACAAAAAAGATCTCAAGGCCTATCTGCATCGCCTTGAAGAGGCCGAAAAACGCGACCATAGACGAATTGGCAAGCAACTCAACCTGTTCCATTCCCAGGAAGAAGCCCCGGGCATGGTGTTCTGGCACGATAAAGGCTGGACACTCTACCAACAGGTTGAGCAATACATTCGTAACAAGCTCAAGCAACACGATTACCAGGAAGTGAGAACCCCTCAAGTGGTGGATCGCAGCCTGTGGGAGAAGTCAGGCCACTGGGATAAATTCCAGGACATGATGTTTACCACCCATTCCGAACATCGAGACTATGCGGTTAAACCGATGAACTGCCCATGCCATATCCAGATATACAATCACGGCCTGCGCAGCTACCGGGATTTACCATTGAGAATGGCCGAGTTTGGTTCGTGTCATCGTAATGAGCCATCTGGCACCTTGCATGGCCTGATGCGGGTTCGAAATTTCACCCAGGATGACGCTCATATCTTCTGTACCGAAGAACAGATCCAGGATGAAGTGATTAACTTCAACAATATGTTGTTCGAGGTCTATAAGGATTTTGGCTTTGATGACGTCATTATTAAATTATCCACGCGTCCGGAGCAGCGAGTCGGATCAGACGAGGTTTGGGATAAGGCTGAGGCCGCTCTGGAACAAGCCCTGAATGTCATGGGTTTGGACTGGGAGCTGCAGCCGGGGGAAGGGGCCTTTTATGGACCTAAAATCGAATTCTCTTTACGGGATTGCATTGGACGCGTTTGGCAGTGTGGTACGATTCAGGTCGATTTTTCGATGCCGGGCAGGTTGGATGCGGAATACGTCGCAGAAGACGGATCTCGCAAGACTCCGGTCATGTTGCACCGGGCCATTGTCGGTTCCATGGAGCGTTTTATTGGCGTTTTGATCGAACACTATGCGGGGATTTTCCCACTCTGGTTAGCCCCGATACAGGTCGCGATTCTGAATATTACGGACCGTTCGAGCGATTTTGTGAATAAAGCGGCAAAAACCTTGCAGAATCAGGGCATTCGGGCCATTACGGACTTGAGAAATGAGAAGATCGGCTTTAAAATCCGCGAACATACGCTACAGAAGATCCCCTATTTGCTGGTTGTCGGTGATAGGGAAGTTGAGAATAATACTGTGGCCGTGCGTAC
>CAMYJG010000022.1 GCA_947258695.1 uncultured Ectothiorhodospiraceae bacterium
TCTTTTGTAAAAGTTTGTCTTTTTGTCATTGTTCACTCCTGGGGCTATTGTCCCCGATTTAGAGTGTCCGTTAAACTAGGGGAGGTCCACTCTGACCCCGTTTTTTTTAATTGGATTTATGTGGTCCTGGCCCGAGTACAGCCTCTATTCGATTTGATAAACGCTCACTCAATTCCTCTGGTGTTTCCCAGTCTATACAGTTAAATTGACGTATATCAAAATGGAGTTCGCTCATATGATCTTTTCTGCATGTCCAAAATACAGGTATATCAAAGCCTAAAGCAAATCCTGCTTCAAAATATACGCCTCCACGATGACCTGTAAAATCAGCAACTACAAATTTTGACGCTTTTAATTGCTTGATGATTTCGTCGTCAATTCTATTTACATGTTCAACTTGGTCAATTCTTACCGGGTTGTACCCGGCTTGCAATATTCCCGTTTGAAAACCATCTAAAAACGAATTGTCCATATCTTTATGGAACCACATTGCAACAAAGCCTTGTGATGATGGTGTTGTTTTTTGTTTCAATTCATCAAGCTGTATATAACCATGTGGGGTTATTTCACAAAGCCCTCCAATAGCAACTGATTTTGCTAGATCTTGTTCACTTAG
The DNA here is from genome assembly GCA_947258695.1 of uncultured Ectothiorhodospiraceae bacterium. GTDB lineage: Bacteria > Pseudomonadota > Gammaproteobacteria > UBA6429 > Thiohalophilaceae > JAGLTQ01. Next base: position 617 of record CAMYJG010000022.1, read on the forward strand.
AAGATTTAGTAAAAAATTAATATCATTAGAGTCTGTAGAGTATGTGGCAGCTAAAAATCGTGGCTCATTTATATTAAACCTATCGCCGAGACTGGTAAGACCATGTTCTGCTTCTTGTAATAAATACGTGGCACGCTCTACTAGTGGGGGAATAGGTCGAGCTAGTATATTTTCAAGATTAGAAGTAGTTACCATGGGAACTTCTCCAGATCTGTTTTGAGAAAGCAACCATCCAGATAGTTTTGCTCGTTTATCTTTTCCAAGGCCCTTGCTCATTACTGCTAATGCAGTGCCAGAGATTTTAAACTCACCGCAACGTGGACATATTTGGTGAATGCCATCAAAATCTGGTGCTTTTGTTTCTGCCTGTTGATCTGCACAGGCAACGCAAGGGTCTGTTTCGGTATCCTTTGACATATATTTAATCCATGAAAATTAATATGGCCTAACAATTAGCATAATGGGCCGCCACTTTATGATTAATGGTGTCAGAGAAAAATGGTGTCAGAGAACAATATAATATTATGTTAGAAAATATTTGTCTCCGACACCTATTTCTTTACGCTTCCTCTTTGGAAATTTTATTAAAAAATTCTCCAAACACCTGTTCTCCTAATTCCAAGTTTTTATTATTTATCTCGATATATTCTTTACGTGATATTGGTAGATTTAAGTCATCGCGTACAGAAATAACTGCCTCTGGTATTTGATATGATATTTTAAAAAATCTATCCATACATTTTCTCATAAACTCAAAATGTTCTTTATTTTGCACGTCCCATAACTTTCTTATTTCACCCTGATATTCATCACGTTGTTTTGTTTCAAATTCGATATTCTGATTCAATGTTTCCCATAATTGAGGATCTTTATTACCTTCTAAATTAAGATTTTTCATTATAGAAATGTATCTTTCAGTTTCACTTTGAGATTTTGATCGCAAGTCATTTAAGATATCGATTTCATTTTTTCTTCCTTTAAGCTCACCTCTCTCAAGCATGAGTTCCATAATTGCCGAGCCTATCAGCCCCATTATTGTTGTTACAGATTTTACTGTAGCCGCTGATCCTACTATCTGGACTTTTGCAATTGTTCCAGAATCATCATTCATTTGTTTAGTTATTTCCTGATCATTAACCTCAAGATTAGCAAGGCTACCTATGATATTTAGTGTTCGTATCAGTGCTTCAGTTGCTTCTAAGTAAACTTCCTTTCTTATATTTTTCTCTCGTTCTATTTCGGCAAGTTTTAGTTGGTTATTACTCTTTATTTCTTCTATGACTTTTGCATAGTCAGTTTTAACTGATTCAACCTTATCTGTGATTAATTTGATATCTTCCTTTTTCGCAAGATTTTTTCCTTTCTCTGAAAAGTATGATGGAATAAATGACTTTACTATGAAATACAGAAACCCTATAGTTAGTTATGCCATGGATAGCGAGAAGTTAAAGAACAAGGCAAAATTTTACGAAAGGTAGGAGCTTACAATAAGTAAGTGACTACTTTGAGTAGAATTTTAACGCCGTTATTTCGCTTCTCGCTTTTCATGGTCATGGTTTAATGACTGAAATTTTTCCACCCAAACTCCTCGCCACAACCCCCCTATCATACATCGACTCCCCAAATGTCGGTGGTACTTTATAATCACCCACGTTAATGGCTTTAATGCGGTAAACAAATTCTTGTACGTTTGAAGCTACCGTACCAAAGACAATCATGCGATCTTCGCGTGAATCCACATACTGCGGGTTCCAGCCTGACTGGTTATTACGCAGGTCTTTATCCAGCACCACTTCAAAGCCACCCGGGAGTAAATCAACCACGGCAACGTTGTAATGCGTTTTATTATCCAGCGCCCTGACTTTAAGGTAGACATAGGCTTCTTCACCTAAAGTCACTTTATCAATCACGTCACCTTTAGCATTGCGGTATTCACGTTGCACTTCAAGCTGTTCTTTAATGTCTTTCACCGGCAGGGCTTTATCAAAGCCGGCTTGGGTGACCTGGTAGAACAAGTTGTGATCATCTTCAGAATCAATATGAATCGCTTTGGCTTGTTCGGTAAACGGTATTTGTGGGAATAACCCTGGTGGTATACCCAGTTCACGTTTTTCTTTACTTGCCAGTACTTCCTGAATTTTCAATTTCATTTTAGCAGGTGTACCGGTTGCGGTGGCATAGGTATCCAGTGCAAGAATCACCGATGCAGATGACAAGGTATTAAAGCGACCCCGTAATACCGGTTGTACCAGTTTTTCCAGTTCATCGGCTTCTATGTCTTCTAAGCGATCGGCAAAGTGATACGACAGGATATACAGCAAGTGTGCATCACGTAATAGGCCATCGTAGAAATATAGGTAATTAATCTTTTGAGGATCACCTAAGAAATATAGGTAATTAATCTTTTGAGGATCACCTAACTTAGACTTCTTAATGATTTTATTGGCTTCCTTATCAAGACGTAACATCTTGTAGGTTGCAGCAATATAAATTCCGGTGAGATCTTTTTCCCAGTCTTCCGGTTTCATTTCTTCTGCCAGTTCTTTTCTTAAGCCATCGAGCATACGTGTTGTCACCATGCCATTACGGGTTAAGACATAGATCGCATAGGCGCGATCACGTGCCTGGGATAAAGAAGTAATTTGCCTTGCTGCCAGCATCGCCAGGAACTTCATTCCCTTTTTAAGTAAATCACGCGGAACCGGATAACCACGCTCCTTAGCTTCGGTTAAGAAATGTAATGCATACACCGATTGGTAATTCGATACATGCGAGTTGGCTGACCAGAAACCAAATGCCCCTTCCGAGTTTTGTCTGCCTCTTAGTACCCGAATAATTTGTTGCAGGCTTTTTTCAACATCACCTGTTTTATAGGAAAACTCGGGCCTGTCACGTAACACAATGGCAGGGAAGGTACGACTTACCAGTTGCTCGGTACACAGGTAAGGATAGTTACCGAGGTAGTTCACCAGGCCGCGTGCCATACCCAGTGGTACCGGTGATGCAGTGACTTCACGTTTGCTAAAGTGAGGATACATATCACGATCAACCACGACATCAACATTATCATCCTGCAAGTAACCGCCGGTGACTTTTGTCATATAGGGCACCGCCGGTCTGACACTAAGATCAACCCGGTAACGACTTTTCTTAACGCCCTCTTTACCTTCATGACTAACGATAAAGGTAAATCGGCCTGAACCGAGCACATCATTCGCTTTAATTTTATAGCGAGTACTTTGTTCCCGCCCTTCGCTGATACTTAGTTTCTGGGTTGCGTCGGTTAACACTTTTAAGTGTTTTGAGGTATCAAGTTTCACAGTAACCGGCGCATTCTCACCTGATTTCTCCAAGTTATTAGCGACATTAACACTGACGCTGAACTCATCACCCGGGGCAACAAAGGTCGGTACGTTTGGACTGATAATAAAGTGTCCTCTTACCAGGGTATTATTTTTGGCGACACCAATGGCCTGGTCAGCAACAGCTACTGCCATAATGCGTAACTTGCCATTAAAGTGATCTGGCACCGAGTAAACCACTTCACCTTTACTACCATCGGTTTCAATAATGCCCGACCAGAACACGACCGGTTTCTTTTGTTTTCGTTGGAATGGATTTAAATTTTTACCCAGTGCTTCCATTGCCATATCACCACCACCGGGTGCAGATAGGGCTTTAACCAGGTCAAACTCGGGCAATAATAAATCAAGTATTTGTGATGTTTTAACTTCCAACGCTTTCTTTTTAAAGAAGTGCGATAACGGGTCAGGCGTTTTATAATCTGCGACCTGCAAGATACCTTCATTCACCGCGAACACTACCAGTTTACCCGGGCGTTCTGTTTCATATTGTATTTTTAGATCTTCACCAGGGCGGGCAATATCCGGAACAGACAAATCAACTTTGTTGACCCGTGCAGATCGATTCACGGTAAACGGCATCACGCCGTAACTCAGTGGACTCATGAAAATTTCTTTTGAGTCCGGTGCACGGATAAAACTGACATTAACATAACCGTTGCCTTCTAAATCAAACGGCACGGTGATGCGTTGTACTGAACTGCTGGTGGTGGTTTTAAACCATTTGTAGGCATAGACACGATCACGTTCGATTGTGATTAACCCTGCTCCCACGTAAGGCGCTTTAATTTGTAATTCAATCTCATCGCCCGGGTCAAAATCCGTTTTATTGAGTTTAATTTGTAACTCGGAATTTTTATCTAAACTTCTTGCCAGGTTGGCATCACCTACCACCGAGAAATTGATCTGGTTTAACTCGGTATCATTACCATCACGAATAATCAGAGTGAACTCACCGGCCTTATCGGTTGGTAAATTGTACTTGGTACCCGTGTTAGCAATTTTCAGTGCATCACGTTTCAGTGATGTTTTCTTTTTAACCGACTGGTATTTATAAGTACCGTCATTTTGCTTGGTTAACACCGAGACATGACGTTGCTCGATCAGCTCCATCTGCAATCCGGACACATCCATCTTGTCTAAATCTGGTGATACTGCAAGTAAATCTACACTGCGTTCAGAGTCTTTATGAATGTAATTTAGCTTTCCATCAGATTTATAACCAATTAAATAAGCCAGTGGTGAAACTAGCACCGAGCGTTCCGCAGATACCCCGCGCCCACCTTCTGCTTCATAACCTTGTGTAGTTAAACTTAAGCGATAGGTTGCTTTTGCAAAACGGGTTAAGTCGATATCAAAAACGGATATGCCTTTATCATCGGTTTGGCTATCACTTAAACGTTCACTAAAGGAATGCTTGGCGCGCAGAGGATCATAAAAACGGTAGTCTTTATATTGTCTGAAGTACGGTTTTGCAGGTGCAAGTTTAATACTGGCGGCGATTCGTCTGTTTGCAGCCGGTATACCATACAGATTTTGTAAAGAGACCCGGCCCTGTAAACCTTCGGGAGATATCCAGCCCTGTTCTCTTTCTTTGGAGAAGCGTGTCTGGATTTTCATCCTGTCTGGAATAAACTCTTCAACCCTCACCGTGGTTGAACCGAGTAAGTTTCTTCTCCGCTTATCTTTTATTAAATAAGCATAGATGCTGTATTCACCCGTGGGTGAGGTGTATTCAGTTTGATAGTTCACTTCTTCAAAGCCACTATCATCGAGTTTTAATTTTTGTTTCTTAATCGTTAAGCCACGGGCATCGTTGATCACGATTTCCATCGGCAGACCTTCGAGCTCTTTATCCCAGTCTCCCGAACGCACGATCATACCAACATTAAATTTATCCCCTGGACGATAAATGCCACGATCTGAAAACAGGTAAGCATTAAGTTTTTCTGCCTTGCCTTGCTGGTAGATACCACCGGTATCAAAGCGGGAGAAGTTAAGGTTTCTGTTGCCTTTATTATAGGGAATAAACGAAACGTCCTGCCCTTTTGTCACCAGGTAAGCCACTGGTTGTTTCTCGCGTTTAAGATCTTTAAACGAAGGGAAACTGGCGCGACCGCGGTTATTGGTGAGCACCTTGTGTACCGCGATACCATTTTTACCTAGTATTTCAACTGAGGCATTGGCCACCGGTTTGCCGGTATTCAATGATTGTACAAAGACATCATGTGTTTTATCGGCGTTATCTTTTACCAGTATGCCAAGATCGGTTACCAGGATTAAACGTTTATCGGATGCACCCGATGCCCGTTTACGTTTTTCATCCCAACGTTGTACCTTGAAGAAAAACAGCCCGCGTTTTTTACCGATGCTGTCCAGCTTAAGGTAAGGCGAAAAATCAAACGCGGTGTATTGTGCTTTTTCCGGGCCGGTTGCCTGTAACGTGCGGATGTCGGTAAAGCGATCGGTAATGTTGTCCGCGCTAAAATTATAATTCTCAAAATAATGACTTAAGAAATTACCATTCGACTGGCTCACCAGGTGATTAATCTGCCCGGGTAAAACACGCCCGACTTCAAACTGAACCGACTTGATACCGCGGGAAACTATCGAGAGCTTTCTTTCGCCGCGCATACCCAAGATTGCGCCCTGGTGCATGATTTTCAGTTCTCTTGGGAACTGCGGTACACGTTTAACATTTTCAGACTGGTCGGCAAGAATATAACCACCAAATGATTTTGTTCCTTTTTTGATATTTATATATAAGGAACGACCCACATCCGCTTTATAACGGAAACTATGAATGCTTGAATACTCATGCTCGGTTGGAATTGCTTCAAGTTCAAGTTTGCGCGCAAAACCGAGAATGTATTGATCAACATCTTTTGCTCGCCAGTAACGATAATTTTTCCTCGCACGTCTGCCCTGTGTTGCAGGAAGATCTCTGGGTAACTCGTAAACAGTAATGTTTTTTTGTAATTCTTTTTCTAGTACACCCGCGGTCATTTCTACAATCAGGACTTGTTCAGGTTCATTACGTTTATTTCTAACGAGCGTTGGGTTAATGTTTGCGACACGGAAATAATTATACATGCCCGGAATGTTGACCAGTGCTTCAAAGTCTCTTTCCCAGGCATCACCACCCCGGCTTGACTTATAGCCACCTTCAACTTCAACTTTTACCGCTTTATCTTTTAAGGGTATCTCTACCGGTTCCGATTGCAGGTAGGCTTCACCATTAAACTTGTTATAAGTGATATTAAACTTAACTTTTGAACCTTCGCGTAAAACACCGGCTTTTTTATCCATCAACACCATATTGACACTGGATTCAAAAGATTCTTTATCGACTGGGTGAGAAAACTTTACCGTTGAGACGATACGCTTGATCGATGGATCGGTCGGGTCCTGGTGAAAATAAGTATTTAATAATTGGGCTGTGAACATGGCCGAGCTGAATCGGTATTCATATTCACTTAACCTGGCATGACCAGGAAAAAAATCTTTTTCGAACTTAACCACGTATTCCTGGCCAACCGCCCAGTCTTGTTCGGGGGTAAATTCCAGCTGGCTGTCATTATTCCATTTCCACCGACCTTTTATTGCCGGAGAAAGTGTTATTCCATCAGATATTGTCTTGCCTATTTGCTTTAACTCGGCGGCGGAACCACTAAAGTTTACATAGACAGAATCGAATTCCGGGTCTTCTTTCAATTCAGTCAGTGAAGGGGCGGTACCGGTGATATGTATTTCTATAGGTTTAGGTAACGAGTCATACCAGATTAAACCTCCATAACCGATAATGGTAAATACGAGAGTTAACCAGACAACATTCTTATTTTTTCTACGCCATTCCAGTCCTTTATTAAATCCATTACTGATTAACTGAAGCCAGGGTGGAAACTTCCATGAAAACGAGCCAAAGAAGAAAAAAAGCACTTTTTTAATAAAACCCATCGTAAATCCTTTTTATTATGTAGACTCTAATTATTAGCATAGATACTAAATAATAACAGTAAAAAAAATGGCCAGAGTAAAAACACTGGCCATTTCAATAAACACTAATATTCGGATAAAGGTTTATTTATCTTTTATACGGTATTCCGCTGAACGTGCATGTGCTTCCAGACTTTCACCACGCCCCAGTACTGAAGCAACTTTACCCAGTTCTGATGCTCCATCTGCCGAACACATAATTAAACTTGAGCGTTTTTGAAAATCATACACACCTAGTGGTGAACTAAAGCGTGCTGTACGTGAAGTTGGTAACACGTGATTCGGACCTGCGCAATAATCACCCAATGCTTCGGCGGTATAACGACCCATAAAGATGGCACCGGCATGTTTGATTTGTTTTGACATAACCAGCGGATCTTCAACCGAAAGTTCTAAATGCTCTGGCGCGATAAAATTAGAAACCTCGATCGCTTCTGCTTCATCTTTAACCTGGATTAATGCGCCCCTGTCAGCTAAAGATTTTGAGATAATATCTTCGCGATTCATAGTTGGTAATAACTTTTCAATACTCGCTTGTACTTTATCTAAAAAATCTCCATCCCATGAAACTAAAATAGATTGTGCATCTTCATCGTGTTCAGCCTGCGAGAATAAATCCATTGCAATCCAGTCAGGATCGGTTTTCCCATCACACACCACCAGGATTTCGGAAGGACCGGCAATCATATCAATGCCAACACGACCGAATACCATGGACTTGGCGGTGGCAACATAAATATTTCCCGGACCAACAATCTTATCAACGCATGGCACCGTATCAGTTCCATAAGCGAGTGCGGCAACAGCCTGTGCACCACCAATAGCAAACACGGTATCAACACCGGCAATTTTTGCAGCGGCTAATACCATGTCATTCACTACACCATCAGGGGTTGGTACCACCATCACGATTTCTTCGACACCCGCTACTTTAGCCGGAATCGCATTCATTAAAACAGATGAAGGATAAGTAGCTTTACCACCGGGCACATATAACCCTACGCGATCAAGTGCAGTTATTTGTTGACCAAGCAAGGTACCATCGTCTTCAGTATAAGACCACGACTGCATAAGCTGGTGCTTGTGATAACTACGCACACGCTCTGCCGCTGTTTCCAATGCTTGACGTTGATCAGTTGGAACATTGTTATAGGCTGCATCAATTTGTTCTTTAGTGAATGTGAGCTCTTGCATAGAACTAACATTCATTCGATCAAATTTGTTGGTGTATTCAACGAGTGCTTCATCACCACGTTGACGAATATTATTAATAACATCTTTAACCGTTGCATTCACCTGGTCATCAGACACACCTTCCCATGCAAGCAAATCATCCATTTGCTTTTGGTAATCAGTTTGTGAGGTTGTTAGTCGTTTAATGTTCATAACTAATATTTTAAATTTGTTTGTGTTGTTTCATATCATTCCGGCATGCCTTAAGCCGGAATCCATATCAGAAAAACTAGATTCCGGCTTAAAGCATGCCGGAATGACGATCGAGAGATATTATTTACTCTTCACCGCGTCCGCAATGTGATCAATGAGCTCTTTCACCTTGGCATGTTTCATTTTCATCGATGCTTTGTTCACTACCAGGCGAGAACTGATGTCTGCAATATGTTCTAACGGTTCAAGACCATTGGCTTTCAGTGTGTTACCGGTGTCAACCACATCAATAATTTGATCGGCAAGACCAACTAAAGGTGCCAGTTCCATTGAACCGTAGAGCTTAATCACTTCAACTTGTTTACCCTGTTCAGCAAAATAACGACGGGCGCAATTGACAAACTTGGTTGCGATACGTAAACGGCCTTCAGGTGCTGCAGCACCCACAGGTCCGGCAGTCATTAGTTTACATTTAGCAATTTCGAGATCGACCGGTTCATATAAACCTTCACCGCCATGCTCAAGTAAAACATCTTTACCCGCAACACCAATATCAGCGGCACCGTACTGAACATAGGTAGGAACATCGGTGGCACGGATAATCACAAATTTTACATCATCATGATTAGTATCCAGAATCAGTTTACGACTGGTTTCCGGATCATCTTTAGGAATAATACCCGCATGTGCAAGTAGCGGCATGGTTTCCTTATATATACGACCTTTTGATAGGGCAATGGTTAATGTTTCACTCATAATCTTTCTACTTCTAATTAAGACTTAATTAATCCGGAACCCGGCGAATTTCCGCGCCAAGTAGTAATAACTTCTCTTCAATACATTCATAACCACGATCGATATGGTAGATGCGTTCAACCACTGTATCACCTTCGGCTACCAGCCCGGCAATAACCAGGCTTGCTGATGCACGTAAGTCGGTTGCCATTACCGGTGCACTTTTTAATTGTTCCACACCCCTGATGATCGCGGTGTTTCCATTCACTTCTATGTCTGCACCCAGTCGTTTTAATTCCTGTACATGCATAAAACGATTTTCAAAAATGGTTTCGGTAATGCTTGATGAACCCTCGGCCACGGCATTTAAAATAGAAAACTGGGCCTGCATATCCGTTGGGAAAGCCGGGTAAGGTGCGGTACGCACATCAATGGCTTTCGCACGTTTGCCTTTCATATCCAGTGATATCCAGTCTTTACCTGTTTCAATCACAGCACCAGCTTCTTCAAGCTTACCGAGTACTGAATCGAGTAATGTTGGATCGGTATCTTTTAATTTTACACTACCCCCCGTTACCGCTGCAGCAACTAAGTAGGTTCCTGTTTCAATACGATCGGGCAAAATATCATAAGTGGTGCCATGCATACGCTCGACACCTTCGATGGTAATGGTATCAGTACCCGCACCACTGACTTTAGCTCCCATTGCATTTAAGCAATCGGCTAAATCTACAACCTCTGGTTCACGTGCTGCATTTTCTAACACAGTTGTGCCATCTGCTAAACATGCCGCCATCATTAAGTTTTCAGTACCGGTTACCGTGACTACATCTAAAACAATCTTGGCACCTTTTAATCGTTCACATTTTGCCTTGATATAACCGTCTTCAACTTTAATATCTGCACCCATTAATTCTAAACCATGGATATGCAGGTTGACCGGACGCGCACCAATCGCACAACCACCCGGTAAGGAAACTTCCGCTTCGCCAAAGCGAGCCAGTAATGGTCCAAGCACCAGGATAGAGGCACGCATGGTTTTTACTAATTCATAAGGAGCAATATAACTTTTAATGGTAGTCGGGTTAACTTCAACATCCATCTTTTCATCCATGGTCAGGCTCACACCCATACGACCCAACAACTCCATCGTTGTGGTGATGTCATGCAAGTGAGGAATATTACGCACTAATACAGGATCGTCAGCTAACAATGTAGAGACAATGATCGGCAACGCCGCATTTTTCGCACCCGAGATACGAATCTCTCCGCTAAGTGGTTTGCCACCTGTAATAATTAATTTATCCATAATTCTTTTCTTTGGGGGTTCTTTTATTTTAATTATATCAAAATACTTTCATATTACTTCGGATAACGAGAAGCTAGAGAACAAGGCAAAATGTTATGAAAAAGCGGAGCTTACAATTAGTAAGTGAGCATTTTGAATAATATTTTAACGCAGTTATCTTGCTTCTCGTTATTCGAGATTACATAACCTGAAGCTTTTGTGCTTTCTCGTACTCAGCCGGTGTAAAAGCCTTAATCGTTAAAGCATGTAATTCACCGCTGGTAATTTTATCACCCAGGGTTTTATAAACAGCTTGTTGCTTTTTGACTTGTGACATACCGTCAAAAATCTCACCAACCACAGTCGCATCAAAGTGACTACCGTCACCGTCAACTTTTACTTCACAGTCAGGCAAACCTGCCTGGATCATATTTTGTACTTCTTCTGGAGTCATGGATACCACCCAATATTCTATAAAATAATTGCAAAAATACGTGCCCCGGGGCTATTTCCTGAAACAGGAATAGACCGCTAAAAGCTGCTAGCCGGGCCATTTTTGAAGTGCGCTATTGTAGCGCGGGATAAGGTCAGCGGATACGGTTAATATGCGGTTTAAAGCCCAAAATGATGGACCGATAAGCTAAAAATCATCAAATTTAGGGTAAATCAGCACAGAATCAGGTTGATTCCGGCCAAAAGAGACGCCAGGCTTAATTTTCGCTGATAGGTAATATGTCTAACAAGCCACTCACATCAGCAATATCTCTCATTTGCTGCGGCAGGTTAGATAAATGAAGCGATAAATTGGCCGATTTTGTCAACTGCATAACTTCGACCATCAACGCAACACCGGCGCTATCACTGCGGGAGACTAAAGCAAGATCCAGGGTAAAGTCGTTACCATCAACCTGCTTTACAAATTCAGGTAGTTGTTTAGATACCTCAGGCACGGTTTGCATATTGAGCTCACCCTCAATCGCATATTCACCATGATTCTTTTGCGTTATTTTGGTCTGCATACTTAATAACTATTATTTGTCTGAACTTTTATCAACAAAACTATCAACAAAACGACTGATTAATTTTTCTAACACCAGCGAGCTTTGGGTCAATTTCAATTTATCATTTTGCTGTAAGTTCTCTTCATCACCACCGGGTTCAAGACCAATATACTTTTCACCCAGTAAACCGGCAGTATAAATACTTGCGCTACTATCCTTAGGTAATGTTTTGTACTGGCTTTCAATACGAATTTTAACTACAGCTTCAAAGGTTTCAGAGTCAAACTGGATATCGCTGACTCGTCCAATTCTTACACCTGCCATGGTCACCGGTGATTTTATTTTTAAACCACTGATGTCATCAAAATTTGCGGTTATTTCATAGCCACTATCACTGTTGTAAACATTTAAGTTACTCACTTTCATGGCCAGCATAAATAATGCAAGCAGACCTGCAGCTATAAATAATCCAACTAAAATTTCTGTTTTTCTTGTATTCATCATCCTGACCTCAGAACATGATTGCTGTAAGAATAAAGTCTAAACCGAGTACGGCTAAAGAAGAATGCACTACGGTGCGCGTTGTTGCCCGACTGACACCTTCGGAAGTGGGGACTGCATCATAACCTTCGAATACGGCTATCCAGGTTACAACCACACCAAACACCAAGCTTTTGATGACACCATTATATATATCATCATATAGATCAACGCTGTCCTGCATCTGTGACCAGTATGCCCCTTCATCGACACCTAACAAACCGACGCCAACAAAATGCCCACCCAGTACACCAACAGCACTAAAGATAGCCGCCAGTAATGGCATGGAAATAAACCCGGCAAGAAAACGTGGTGTCAGTACACGACGAATGGGATCAATGGCCATCATCTCCATGGCGGAAAGTTGTTCGGTGGCTTTCATCAAACCAATTTCCGCGGTTAATGCCGAGCCCGCACGGCCTGCAAATAATAAAGCAGAAACAACTGGACCCAGTTCGCGCACTAACGATAACGCGACCATTACACCTAAACTTTCTTCAGCACCAAAATCCACCAGGGTGTTATAACCTTGTAAGCCCAATACCATGCCAACGAATAAACCTGACACTAATATAATCAGTAAAGACAAAACACCGACGGATAATATTTGCTGAATAACCAGAGGGATTCGGACTAACATACCCGGGATACCTCCCAGGATATGCGCGAATAAAATATTGGCACGTCCTAAACGTTGAAAAAAATCAAAACCACTGCGACCAAGTTGTTGAATAAAATCAAGCATCGTTTTATTTTTTTGCTCCTGCCAATAAGTCTTCGGCGTAATCGTTAGCAGGATAATGGAATGGTACCGGGCCATCAGGTAAGCCATTCATAAATTGTTTTGCCCATTCAGAGCCAGATTCACGTAAGTTATCGGCACTACCATGGGCAACAACCTTACCGCCTGATAATAAATAAATGGTATCTGCTATTGATGACGCCTCTTCAATGTCATGAGACACCACGATACTGGTTAAACCAAGCGCATCATTTAACTCACGAATTAGGCGTACCAACACACCCATGGATATTGGGTCCTGGCCGGTAAAAGGTTCATCGTACATCATCATCATTGGATCGAGTGCAATCGCCCTTGCCATGGCAACTCGTCTTGCCATCCCACCGGAAAGCTCACTTGGCATTAATTCGCGTGCGCCACGTAAACCCACCACCTGTAATTTCATGGTGACAAGCGTTCTAATTACTTTTTCTGAAAGCTGGGTATGTTCACGAATAGGAAAAGCAATATTATCGTAAACATTCATGTCGGTTAACAGCGCACCATTTTGAAATAACATGCCCATACGTTTTCGCAGCTGGAATAAGGCAGAACGGCTAAGTTCTGTGACTTCTATACCATCAACCTTGATCGTTCCGGTCAACGGTTTAATTTGACCACCGATAAGACGAAGCAAGGTGGTTTTACCAGTACCACTCGGCCCCATAATCGCGGTTACTTTGCCTTGCTGGATATCCATATCGATACCATCAAAGATCATACGATCGCCGCGAGCGAAACTGAGATTACGAATTTCTACCAGTGGTTCTGCTGAGTCTGTCATGCCCTGATTGTTACTCAGCTATCCTATAATCGCAATAACAATGTTCATGTTTTAAACATAAATCAAAGTAAATTTAAAATAACATTTGCATTTCGCACTACGTCCAAGGAAGGTGGCGCTCCATCAAAACACAAAACAGAAACACAATTGTCTGTTGAAGCACTTAAGCATCCCTCCACCACTTTTTTTAATGCCGGCATTTCCAGTTCATTAGCCGAAACACGGCAGATCGCCAGCTTGCCCCGCTGGTTACTTTCATTGCTGGCAGTTTGACCATCCCATACTTCTGCCACTGCTAAGCTGGCCAAAAGGCTATCCATTTCCCCGGAAAGCGCCATATCCTGCTTATCAATACACACGGGTGCGATAGTCTGTGCCATTTCGATACGTTTCTGAATCAATGTAGTATCATTACAAATATTCGGTGTAAATTGAAAAACTAAGCCGAGGCAAAATTCATCGAGTGCTTTGATTTTTTCTATGGCCGTTTCAAACTGAGTTTCATCAGATAAAAGTGCGGCTGAAATTTCTAAAACAAAACGAAAAGATTCAGAGACATCTTCGGTCCACTCAGATAAATCTGCTTGTTCCAGCCAGTCTGCAACGGGCACATAAACCACAGGAAATTCATTAGAATAAAAACCCAGCTGCCAATCTTCCGGTAAATCTTCTGAATAAAAATCATTTAACCAGCCCGGGTGTTTCCAACCACAGGTTCCCATTAGTACCAGGTGTGTATCTGCAGACATAATTATTACCTTATTACTTTGTAAAACGGGCGTTATTTATTAAATTATGAAATAATATTAAAAATTAGCAATATTATGACAGATTATGGGCGATGTAATTCAATTTAAAAAACCACGGTTAAAAGATAAACACAAAGGTCGCACGATGTGTAAAAGTGGTTTTCATAAATGGGAAGTTGTTGAAACACCTTTTGCTGTAAAAAAAGGAAAAATGCTAACCACCTATCGTTGTTCACGCTGTGGTGAAACTAAAACTAAAAGCAATTAAATCATGTCGAATAAGTTTACTGTATTAATTAAGAAGCTTGCGTTAACTCTCAGCCTGGGAATATTAACGGCATGCGCCAGTGTACCGGGCGGTGCTACTGAAGGTGATCCCTTTGAGTCATTTAACCGAGCCATGTTTAGTTTTAATGATGGACTTGATGAATACATTCTTAAACCGGTTGCAGAAGGCTACGATGCCGTCGTACCCAGCCCTATAAAAACGGGTATCTCAAATTTCTTCAGTAATCTTGGCGATTTATTTACTATTCTGAATGACATATTGCAGTTCAAGTTTGGACAAGCACTTGAAGACACCGGACGCTTTATATTTAATTCTACCATTGGTATATACGGTTTAATCGATGTAGCTACCCCGATGGGTTTAGTCAAACACGATGAAGATTTCGGACAAACTCTGGCTACCTGGGGGGTTGGTGATGGACCTTATATCGTACTTCCCTTTCTTGGACCAAGAACAATGCGTGGTACTGCTGGCCTGGCTGTAGATAGCTCGTATGATCCTGTCTATGAAATTACTGATGAAGAGGCGATGTACGGTACCGTTCTTTTGCGTACCGTTGATACCCGCTACAAGCTATTAAAAGCCACTCGTATTGTAGAGCAGGCAGCCGTTGATAAGTATTCATTTGTTCGTGATGCTTACCTGCAAAACCGTAAAAATTTAATTTATGATGGCAATCCACCTGAAGATAAAAATGATTTACTACCGGAATCCACTCCCGAGGACCTGGAACTTGAAAATTCATTAGAACAAGAGTTAGAAAAAGAACTCGGTCTTTAAAATAGTTTAAGCTTAAGAAACAATCCCTAAGATATTTACAGCAAGAGAAATTTAAATTGGAACACAATATATTACTTTCAGTGATGGCCATTATCATTGGCTTTGGTTTATTAATCTGGGGCGCAGAACGCTTTGTTCATGGTGCCGCTGCGATTGCAAATAACCTGGGCGTACCACCACTGATCATTGGGCTGACTATCGTTGGTATTGGTACCTCTGCTCCTGAAATATTGATCTCAATCATTGCGGCTTACCAGGGCACCCCATCCCTGGCAGTGGGCAATGCATTAGGATCAAACATTGCTAATATCGCATTAGTACTTGGTACAACGGCGGTTGTTATGCCCCTGGTTGTCAAGTCTGAAACATTACGCCGTGAATATCCCATCATGTTTATCGTTATGCTGGTTTCACTGTTACTGGTTATTGATCAACACCTCGGCCGCATTGACGGCATTATCTTGCTTGCCGGGTTGATCGCCATGATCCTATGGATGATCCAGATGGGTAAAAAACAAAAACGCGACATAATGGAAAAGGAGTTTGAAGATGAAATTCCTCATATTACAACACCTAAAGCTATATTGTGGTTTAGCGTTGGCCTGGTTTTATTAATTGTCAGTTCACGAGGCCTGGTCTGGGGCTCGGTAAATATTGCAAAAGCGGCGGGTATCAGTGACCTGGTGATTGGCTTGACCATTGTAGCGATAGGCACCAGCTTACCTGAACTGGCGGCGACAATTGTCAGCGCGCTAAAAAAAGAAGCCGATTTAGCGATTGGCAATATCATTGGTTCCAATATGTTCAATATACTGGCGGTATTTAGCATACCAGGATTAATGAGCCCGCTTACCCTGGACAACGCAGTCCTCGAGCGTGATTTTCCATTTATGATTGGACTCAGTATCGCCTTATTTATTATGGCATACGGGTTTAAAGGTGAAGGACGTATAAACCGCTATGAAGGTGGCCTGTTATTAGGTGCTTACATTGCCTATATGACTGTTCTCTACTACACAGCCGTGGCTTAAGCAGGGAGCTATTGATTATTATGGAACAACTTGAATTCCAGGCATCAAAAATAAAGTGTGCTGGCTGTGTCGCCAATATTGAAAAAGGCTTAAAAGGTTTTGCTGGTGTTTCCAATGTAAGTATCGACATTGAAAGTAATATAGTTAAAGTGCAAGGTAATGAGCTTGATAAAAAAATAATAGAAAATAAATTATCTGAATTAGGTTATCCTTCTCCTTAAAGTTAGATTCAATGAAGCAATCGATTTAACTCTAGCGCTTTTTTACTATCATTTCTTTCACACATAGATACAAGTGAAGAGGCAACAGGATATTTCTTTGCAATACCAGAAAACTCCCGTTTAAATTCCTTGTAAGTGTTCTGCTTTGAATAAACAGGCAATACAAAATCCAATTCTTGAATCATTTCAGCCGTAACAGCACTGTCGCCTTTATTGTTAAAATAGGCACCAAAGTCACAAATGTAATTAACCTTTCCTTTTTTAATTAAAAAACTAAAAGAATGTTTTTCAGATAATATCAGTTCTTTATTTTTCCAACTTATTTTATGTATTAAATATTTATCCTGTATTAAGTTCACAACCAGCAAGGTATTGCTAGCAGGAGATCTCTGCTCCAGCTTATATACATCGCCCTTGCTGTTTTTTAATGTGATATAAAAAGGATAATTCGAACGAAGTTTTGTTAACAAGATTCCTTCATCTTTTTTTAGAATGTAATCGCCTTGTATGCTTTTTAAAGAAGTGGCACAGCCACTAATAAACATAACAAATATTATGACAATAATTCGATTAAACAAAACTTAAACCTGTTTGAACAAATTAAGGAAATATAAACTTCAAAGGTTATAGTACACAACCCAGATGCTCTTCAATAAATTCGCGCACACAACCATAACCACCATTATTCGTTAACACCACATCAACGATATTTTTAATTGCAGGCATGGCATCTGCGGGACAAGCAGTAAAACCAACCGCATTAATAATGTCACGATCATTAATGTCATCGCCAATATAAGCGACCTCTTTCAGGTCGATATCTATCTCGGCGCACCACTGTTCTAAAATATTAATTTTAGGATCGGTGCCAACATAAAACCGCTTAATACTTAATGTTTGTGCACGGCCTTCAATAATTTTTGTTTTAAAACCGGAGCTGAGCAATCCTACTTCAACGCCCTGTTTTTGCAACTCAATAACACCACGGCCATCTTTAGTGTCGAAGCGTTTAAATTCTTCACCACTTTCTGTGTAGTACATACCACCATCAGTTAGAGTGCCATCAACATCCAGGCCTAAAAATTTAATATCTGTTCTAAGTGTCATACTATTGAACCTTATTTGCACGTCATTCCCGCGAAGGCGGGAATCCAATACTGAACATATAACGCTATAGATTCCGGCTGAGAGCATACCGGAATGACGAGCATTTTTAATTTATATTATTTTTCTGCCAACAGCTTCTGCAATTGGACGCAATGTCGTTAACAAGTCACGGAACGTATCATGATCAAGTTGTTGTGCCGCATCAGATTTAGCGACGGATGGATCCGGATGCACTTCGATTAACAAACCTTCAATACCCATTGCAGTACAAGCACGCGCAAGATCAGGTACGCCATAGCGGTAACCCATGGCATGACTTGGATCGAGAATAATCGGTAAGTTGGTATGTTCTTTTAAAAATGCCACACCACATAGATCTAAGGTGAATCGCGTTTTTGTTTCAAAAGTACGGATACCGCGTTCACATAAAATTACGTTGTCATTACCACCCGATAAAATAAATTCAGCGGCCTGAACAAATTCTTGCAGATTAGTACCGAAACCACGCTTTAATAAAATAGGTTTACGCGATTGACCACAGCGACGTAAAATTCCCTGGTCATACATTGCCTTGGCACCAATTTGCACTATATCCGCGTAATCAATTACTTCATCAACATGTGTAGTATCACGCACTTCAGTAATAATATTAACGCCATAGTTACTGCGCATTTTATCCAGTAATTTCAAACCTTCTATACCCATACCCTGAAATGAATAAGGTGAAGTACGGGGTTTATAACAACCTGCGCGTAACGTTTTAATCCCTTGTTCAACCATTAACTCAGCTGACTGGGTAATTTGTTCTTCAGATTCAACCGAGCATGGACCGGCGATGACCATGGTGTTATTATTGGTTCCGCCTATTTTTACACCGCTAATATCGATTTCACGAGTTTCACTGAAATAATCGGCACTCGCCAGTTGAATATCATTTGGAAAAGCAAAACTTTCTTCGGTAATATTTTCATATTGCGCAGGCACTTCTTGCAATGCAGAAGGTGTCACTAAAACATGATGCTCCGGTTTCTTAATATGAAACGCGTCTAAATCTTTTGCTATTGTTTCAACTTCAGCATCTGTCACGCTGTTTTTTAAATGAATAATCATAACTCGCCTTTGATTAAATTGAAGAAAGTCACCGCGCCGGTCACTTTGTTTGTATCATCGACAACAGGTAAATAAGAAATTGCAAAACTCTGTTGTTTTATAAATTTTAATAATTCCATTACGCTAAAATTCTCATTAGCCTTAACCGGGTTAGAATTTGTAATATCTTCCACGGTCACATCGTTGAGGTTATCGGTATGCTTTAATAATCCTTTTCGCACATCGGCATTGGTAACAATGCCATCAAGTTTACCATCATCATCGATTAAAATCGTAAATCCGACATCATAGTCCTCAATCGATTGAAGAATAGCATTAACACTACGATCTTTAAGTTTTAGTAATGGCAGCTCATCTGCTGTGCGCATAAAATCTTTCACCTGGAAATGTGAATCAACTTCATGTGTTTTCAGGTTAAGCATGGCGGCACCCATGGATTCACTATTCATGAGATAGGATCCGGAAACTGAGGCATAAACACCCATATTTCGCAGGATAAAGGATACTTCGCCGTTAACACCACCATCGACATGAATATTTTTATCCGGAAACTTCTGACGGAACTGGCGAATTTTTCTGAAATTCGATTTATCAAATACCCCGCCACTTTGGCCAGGTGTGGTTGTCATGAACAAGATAAAATCAAATTTATCGGCGTATTTTTCAAAAACAGAAATATCTGTATCCGAGGTTATTGCCAGGCCTAATTTTGAAGAAATGCCATCAGGTATGACCAGTTCACTTTCCAGGTTCTCATATTGAAAAGTGACATAATCAACATGATTTCTTTCGATTTGAGTAAAAAACTTCTCAGGATCAGCGCTGATTATATGTAAGTCGACCGGTGTCTGGCTGATTTGTTTAATTTCAGCAATATCCTCAAATACGCTCAAATCATCATTGCAATCAATATGAAAAAGATCAGCACCATGTACATCAAGATCCTTGATGATTTCAGGCAGAGATTGGCTCTGACTTGAGTAAACAGAAGCGGAGATTTTCATGGATTTTTACATATATTCAGTGACTTATAAGAGGCTAATATACTAATAGTATGCCACCTGCGGGTCAATCATTCCCGCGGACAATCAATGTGCTCTTGTGCAAACATTACGTTAGAATACACAAAATAAATATTAAAAATATAACAGTTGGTTAAATAGCCCATGAGTTTTCGAATTGTCATCCCTGCACGTTTTGCCTCAACTCGCTTACCAGGAAAACCACTACGCGAGATTTGTGGCAAACCCATGATTGTGCATGTAATTGAGCGGGCAAAACGTAGCAACGCAGAGGAAGTCATTGTTGCAACCGATTCAACAGAAATTGTTGAGGCCCTTTCACAACAGGATGTGCGGGTTTGTCTGACCCGAGAAGATCACCAATCCGGCACCGAACGGTTATCAGAAGTTATTGAACAGCTCGGCTTTGATGATGAGCAAATCCTCATCAACCTACAGGGCGATGAACCCATGATGCCTGCGGTTTGCCTGAACCAGGTTGGCCAGGCATTAGAACAAGACAAAAGCTTAAAAATGGCCACTTTATGCACGCCCTTAACCGATATCGAAGAGCTTTTTGATCCACACGCAGTTAAAGTAGTACGTGATATTAATGACTTTGCGCTTTATTTTACCCGCGCGGCAGTGCCCTGGTCCCGTGAATGTTTTAATGAGTCGCCAAGAGAGCTACCAAAAAGCCAGGAATACCAGCGCCACATTGGTTTATATGGCTACAGGGCTGGTTTTATTCGCCAATACCTTAACTGGGAAAGTAGTGATATCGAAAAAACGGAATCTTTAGAACAATTGCGTGTCCTCTATTATGGTGAAAAAATTAAGGTCATTACGGCTGAAACACCGCCAGGACCCGGCGTTGATACTGTTGAGGATTTAAACAGAGTTTGTGAATTACTCTCTAAATAATTATGAAAGATATTTTAGACAAAGCAAAAAAAATAAAAGTACTGATTTTTGATGTCGACGGTGTACTCACTGATGGCAGCCTGATCGTTGATGATGATGGCAAGGAATATAAAGCTTTTTATTCAAAAGATGGGCTGGGAATAAAAATGCTGAAGAAAACCGGTGTTGATATTGCGGTTATCACCGCCCGGACATCTAACGTGGTTATTCACCGTATGAAGAATCTTGGTATTAAACACATCTACCAGGGGCAACTCGATAAGCTACCTGCATTTGAAAACATATTAAAAGAATTAAACCTGTCAGCAGAACAGGCTGCCTATGTTGGCGATGATGTTATTGACCTGCCCGTCCTGCTGCATGCAGGTTTAGCGGTGACTGTTGATGATGCTCACCCCCTGGTTAAACAACATGCTCATTGGCAAACCCCACGTCGTGGAGGTCGCGGAGCAGCACGTGATATTTGTGAACTCATTATGCAGGCACAAGGCACGCTTGAATCACAGCTGCAAAATTATTTAGGCGATAAGCTTTAATGGCAAAGCTTCACTATTTAATGCTTTTGTTACTGATTATTTTTCTTGCCATTATCAGCGGTTGGATTTTTGAATCAATGGAAAAGCTTCCTGTTCTGACTAAAGAGAAACTACGCCACGATCCCGATTATTTTTTTAAAAACTTTACTGCCACTACGACGAATAATAAAGGCCAACCTGCCTACCAGCTGAAAGCTAAATACCTGCAACACTTTCCCGATGATGACAGTATGGAAATACAGTATCCCCTGTTTTCTTTTTATGAAAATAATATTAAAACCTGGACCGCACAGGCAAACGAGGCACTGGTAACAAAAAACAGTCAAATAATTAATCTAAAAGGTGATGTTATTCTTAACCAGGTTTCACCAACAGGTAAAAATGCTCAGGTTGTAAAACTCACTGCAGCACAACTGACTATTGAACCAGAGAATAGATTGGCTCACACCCGTTCTAAAGTTAAAATGTATAAGGGAGAAAACTTCATTCAGTCACTAGGTATGAAGGCTGACATGAGTAAAAACAAAATCGAGTTTTTATCCAATACCCGGAGCCATTATGTCTTACCCAAAAACTAAAACATTTTATGTATTCCTGTGTTTAGTCATGGTTTTCGCCTTACCATTTGCTCATGCAGCAAAAAAAAATAACAAAAATGAAACCATTGATATTAAAGCACAATATGTTTTACTTGATGAGAAAAAAGGAATCAGTAAATACAAAGGTAATGTTGTATTTACAAAAAACACCCTCATTATAAAAGCGGATGCAGTTACCCTTTATTTTAAAAATGAAAAACTCAACAAGGCCGTGATCAAAGGAACACCAGCTGATGTACAACACCAGCCTGAAAATGAAGCAAAAGTTCACTCACAAGCAAAGACCATGGAATTTTTTGTGACTGAAGAACGATTAATTTTAACGGGCGATGCCTTCGTCGATCAGGGTGAACGTCATTTTAGCGGTGAGTCGATAGAATACGATACCCGGCAACAAACAATTACTGCAAATGGTAAAACTGAAAATACCAGCAACGCAAATAATGCAGAAATAACTCCACCGAAGGGGCGAGTCCATGTCATTATAGGCCCCAGGGCTGATAGTGATAAGCCTGGTAAGAGTAGTGAACAAGAGTAAGTTAGATTAAGCAATGAACGATGACGTAAAAATTTTAAAAGCCGACAACCTGTGTAAGAGTTATAAAGGACGCAAAGTTGTGCAGGGCGTTTCAATGGAAATTCATAGTGGTGAAGTCGTTGGCTTGCTCGGTCCGAATGGTGCAGGTAAAACCACCTCTTTTTACATGGTTGCAGGCCTGGTTGCTGCCGATGAAGGCAACATTACTCTTGGTGATAATACTATCACGCACTACCCCATGCACCAACGTGCCCGTCTTGGTATCGGTTACTTACCACAGGAAGCCTCAATTTTTCGAAAATTATCCGTCACTGAAAATATTATGGCGATATTGCAAACGCGCAAAGAACTCAGCAAATTTGAGCAAGAGCAAAAATTAGAGGACTTGCTTGAAGAGTTACACATAGGACATATACGAAATGGCTTAGGCATGAGCTTATCGGGTGGCGAGCGTCGCCGGGTCGAGATTGCACGTGCGCTGGCAACTGATCCCCGCTTTATCTTACTCGACGAACCTTTTGCCGGCGTTGATCCAATTTCAGTACGTGATATCCAGTCCATTATCCAGCACCTTAAAGAACGTGATATTGGTGTGTTAATAACTGACCATAACGTTCGGGAAACCCTCGGCATTTGTGAGCGCGGCTATATTATGAATGCCGGTGAAGTCATTGCTAGTGGTAAACCCGATGATCTACTCGATAATCAGAAAGTACGTGAAGTTTATCTCGGTGAGAACTTCAAGTTATAATCCTTAAAGACATAAATTCAATACTACACATTCTCTCAAAATAAGCTAAACTTAATATAAGTCCGGTTATACGTAATATGATGGTCCGGTACTTGATAACTACTTTATGAAACAAGCACTCCAATTCCGATTAGGTCAAAATTTGACCATGACCCCCCAGCTGCAACAGGCAATTCGCTTGTTACAACTGTCGACGCTCGAATTAAATACAGAAATCCAGGATGCGCTCGATTCCAATATGATGCTGGAAATTGGGGATGAAAACAGTAACGAAAACACCTCATCTGAGAGTGAAAGCAGTACGGAAAGCAGTACTGATAATAATGAAATTTCAGCTACTGCGAATGAAAATACTGAATCGAGTAATGAGGCAAATTTAGAAGCGGCATCTGATACCGCGGCAACCGAAACACTGCCAGATGAATTAGCGGTCGATACCTCCTGGGATGACATTTACGACTCAGTGCTACCAGTGACATCTTCTGCGTCATCTTCCTATAACTCTGATGATCAACCCGAAGTCTACACCGCCAGCTCTGAAAGCTTACATGAGAACTTACGCTGGCAAATTAAAATGACACCTTTCAGCGAGTTAGATGCCGCTATTGCAGAAGTGATTGTTGATGATATTAACGATGATGGTTTTTTACAAACCACGGTTGAAGAGATTGCTGCCTCACTGGAGTCACTTGAAGTTGAAGCCGATGAGGTTGAGGCGGTTTTACACCAGGTACATAATTTTGATCCTGCCGGTGTTGGTGCACGGGATTTACGAGAAAGCCTATCAATTCAATTACATCGTCTGCCTAATGATATAGATTTACGTGAATACGCGATTACCCTGGTTGATAACTACTTTGATTTATTAGCCAATCGAGAATACCCACAACTCATGCGCAAAATGAAAGTCTCTGAAGATGATCTCAAAGATGTGATTCAACTTATACAAAGCATGAACCCAAGACCCGGCGGACAGGTTAACGCCAATAAAGCGGAATATATTATTCCTGATGTTACCGTTAAAAAAGTCAATAATACCTGGAAAGTTGAACTCAACTCAGACGCTGCGCCAAAATTACGTATTAATGCGACTTATGCCAACATGATTAAAGATGTGAAAAACAGTGATGACAACTCATCAATGAAAAATCATCTTCAGGAAGCACGTTGGTTTATTAAAAGTTTATTGAGTCGTAATGAAACACTATTAAAAGTGGCTCACTGTATCGTCGAGCGGCAAAAAGATTTTTTAGAACACGGCGAAGAAGCAATGAAAGCACTAGTGTTGCATGACATTGCCGAAGCTGTTGATATGCATGAATCAACCATATCCCGTGTTACAACAAAAAAATACATGCACACCCCACGGGGTATATTTGAATTAAAGTATTTCTTTTCCAGCCATGTCAGTACTGCAAGTGGAGGAGAATGTTCGGCTACTGCGATTCGCGCATTAATTAAAAAACTGATAGCAGCGGAAACCCCTAAAAAACCTTTGAGTGATAATAAAATTGCTATCATCCTCGAAGATCAGGGAATTAATGTTGCACGAAGAACAGTAGCTAAATATAGAGAGTCGTTAGCAATTCCACCATCAAATGAGCGTAAACGACTCGCTTAATCAGTAACTAAAGGAGAAAACTATGCAATTAAATATTACTGGACACCATGTAGAGGTTACAGACTCACTTAAAGCGTATGTAGCAGAAAAACTTGAACGCCTCGAAAAACATTTTGACCATGTCAATAACGTCCATGTAATTCTAAGTGTAGAGAAGCAGCGACAAAAATCTGAAGCAACTGTAAATGTGAATGGTGCAAGTTTATTTGCTGATTCAACAGAAGAAGATATGTATGCAGCCATTGATTCGATGACCGATAAACTTGATCGTCAAATCAAAAAACACAAAGAAAAACTCAAAGATCATCATCGCAATGAAGGCAGTCAAATTAAGCACCAACAACCGATGATGGAAGAAGATTAAGGAATACTCAGTAAATGCAACTATCGGAAATCATTAATACTAACCGTATTAAAAAAGATGTTGATGTTCATAGTAAAAAACGTGCACTTGAAGCGTTAAGTGAACTCATCTCACAGGATCAAACACAGCTTGATGCTGATGATATTTTTGATAGCTTACTCTCACGTGAACGTTTAGGTGCAACCGGTGTGGGGTATGGTATTGCCATACCTCATGGCCGTATTCAAAGTTGTCAACAAATCACCGGTGCTTTTATACAACTTGATAACGGTATTGATTTTAATACTGTCGATAGTCAACCCGTTGATATTTTATTTGCACTCATTGTTCCGGAAGAGTCAACGGATGAACATTTACAAGTTCTCGCTTTACTCGCATCGATGTTTAGTGATGATAAATTTAGGGAAAAATTACGTCAAAGCCAAAATGAAGAAGAAATATACCAACTCCTGACCACGTGGCAAAAACCTGATTAACCATGAATAATGATCTCAAGGTTTGTGATTTTTTAGAAAGTCATGGCAAAAGACTGGGATTATTATGGCAGGCAGGACAAGGAGGCGAAAACCGCCTGCTTCAAAGTAACAAAACAGAAGCTGGTGTTCCTATTGCCGGTTACCTGAACCTGGTCAAACCTAATCAAGTACAGGTACTCGGGCCTGAAGAGGTCAAATACCTGTCTAAACTGAAAAAAAATTCTCACAAAGATGCCATGTCGCGTTTATTTAAATGCGAGCCAGCAATGATTGTTTTTGCTGGTATCGACAGCAGCGACCAGATCGAAAAAGAATTTATTGAAATAGCGAATCAAACCAATACCCCCCTGCTCTATTCCAACTTAGCCAGTAACGAAATCACCGAGTTACTGCAATACCACCTGATACGTTTATTGGGTGATACTCAAATTGTCCACGGCGTTTTTATGGAAGTTATGGGAATTGGAGTATTACTCACTGGCCCAAGTGGTATTGGTAAAAGTGAGCTGGCCCTGGAGCTTATTAGCCGTGGCCATCGACTCATCGCGGATGATGCACCTGAGTTTCGACGCAGTGCACCCGATATGATTCGTGGACGCTGTCCTGCCTTATTAAAAGACTTTTTGGAAGTCCGGGGTCTAGGCATTTTAAATGTACGGGCTATGTTTGGTGATAACTCTGTTGTTGAAACTAAACGGCTACGACTGATCGTACATATTGATACCTTGTTAAATAACTCAAACTCAGACAAAGAACTCTGGGAGATAGACCGCATCGGTGGCTCACATCGGCAAAAGACCATTCTCGATGTCGGTATTCCTGAAGTAAAAATTCCAGTTGCACCGGGCCGTAATGTGGCTGTCATAATTGAAGCTGCAGTACGCAACCATGTCTTGTATTTAAACGGGTATAATGCAGCAGAAGATTTTATAAACCGCCAACAAAAACTAATTCACGGTGACTAATCTATTCTTGTGCTATGCTGTCTGAATAATATTACTTTACCCATTTAATAATAAATAAAATCAATTATGAAACTGGTCATCGTTAGTGGTTTATCTGGTTCAGGTAAAAGTATTGCCTTGCAGGTACTTGAAGATCTCGAATATTACTGTATTGATAATTTGCCCATCAATATGCTTGAGGCTTTAAGCAAAGAAATAAAATCTGCAAAACATGAATATGTCGCCATTGGTATTGATGCCAGAAATATCACCGCTGAACTGGAAGAATTTCCCGAGCAACTCAAACAATTACAAAAAGACAAAATTCATTGTGAAATTTTTTTCCTTGAAGCCAGTAATGCCGCCCTGTTAAAACGTTTCAGTGAAACACGGCGTAAACATCCTCTTAGCAATAAAGAAACACCGCTCAATGAAGCTATTATTCAGGAGCGTTATTTATTAGAACCGATTTCATCAAAAGCTGACTTACGCATTGATACCAGTGCCACTAATGTTCATCAGTTACGCGATTTGATTAAAGCTCGTGTACAAAAAGCCGATAACCAACATATATCCATCATGTTTGAATCATTTGGCTTCAAGCATGGCGTCCCAATTAATGCTGATTTTGTTTTTGATATTCGTTGTTTGCCTAATCCGCACTGGGTTCCTGAACTCAGGCCCCTGACCGGTTTTGATAAACCCGTCAGTAACTACCTGGATGAACACAAAGAAGTAGAAGAAATGTACAACGATATAATGAATTTTACCGATAAATGGATCCCTCGCTTCGAGGCAGATAACCGTAGTTATATCACCATTGCAATAGGGTGTACCGGCGGGCAACATCGCTCTGTATACCTGGTAAAGAAGCTTGCCAAAATAATGAAAACTAAACACAATAACGTCCTTTCAAGGCATAGGGAATTATCATAGTGGTTGGCTTACTTATTATTACCCATAACAACGTGGGAGGTGCACTTTTTGATGCCGCTACCTCGGTGCTGGGAAGCTGTCCTCTGCCATTTGAAATATTGCCTGTCTCACAGAACTGTGACCCTGAAGAACGCATTGAAAAAGCAAAGAAATACCTTGAAAAACTTAACCAGTCAGATGGCGTGTTGGTTATCACAGATATGTATGGTTCAACCCCAAGTAATATTGCTACCAAACTTGCTGCTGACCAGGTCACCATTATTACCGGTATGAACTTACCGATGCTGGTACGAGTAATGAACTATCCCAATTTATCACTGGATAAACTCGCACATAAGGCAGTAAGTGGCGGTCAAACCGGTGTTATTGAAGTCGAAAATTAATAAAAGAAGTTCTCAACGTGTTACAGCAAACAACCACAATTATTAACAAGCTAGGCTTACATGCCAGGGCCGCAGCAAAATTTGTTACCCAGGCTTCCTTATTTGAGTCAGAAATTCATCTGCAACGTAATAATCAGAGTGTTAATGGTAAAAGCATTATGGGTGTAATGATGCTAGCAGCAGGCAAAGATTCTGAAATTGAACTACTGATTGATGGTGCAGACGAACAACAAGCCATGCAGTCGCTGCTTGAACTTATTGAAAATCGTTTTGGCGAAGCAGAATAATTTGCGCTTTCATTCACCTAATTACTAACTTTCACTTCACTTGCTAAGTTATTCTTTTATATAGAGTTCACTTTTAACTAATTAGGCAGTAAACTCATTAATAATCAATGAGGGTTCAGCATGCCTAATAGCTCATCTCAACAACAGGATACGCATAACGCCCTACTGGAAACCATCAATTCCAGTTTGCAAGATGATCATTTTGAAATCATCGTCGAGCTTCTTAGCGAGATGCACCCGGCTGAAATTGCCCACTTACTTGAATCTCTACCCGGAAATCAACGTGAACAAGTCTGGTCTTACGTACCTGATGATATGGACGGTGAGATCTTGCTCCATCTTAATGATGAGGCGCGTGCCGCTCTTATCAACAAAATGGAAACCGTGGACCTGGTTGCTGCAACAGAAACACTGGATACCGATGACCTTGCCGACATTCTTCCTGAAATGCCACAAGATGTTATCCAGGAAGTATTACTTAGCTTAGAAACTCAGGAACGTGATCGTTTAAAATCGGTTTTATCCTATGACGAGGATTCTGCCGGTGGTCTGATGGATTTAGACACCATCATTATCCGTGCAGATATTTCCCTGGATGTTGTATTACGCTTCTTAAGAAGAAAAGGTGAACTGCCCAAAGGCACCGATAGCTTATTTGTTGTCGATCGTGAGAATCACTACCTTGGATTATTACCGTTAAGTCTTATCCTCACCAGTGATCCCCAGGTATTGGTTGGAGAACTGATGTCCACCAATATTGAAGGCATTCTTGCTGACAAACATGCACGTGAAGTTGCTAACTTGTTCGAACACCGCGATCTTATTACCGCGCCTGTTGTTGACGAAGAAAACCATCTGTTAGGCCGGATTACCATTGATGACGTGGTCGATGTTATCCGGGATGTCGGTGATCACTCCTTAATGAGTATGGCTGGTTTAAATGAAGAAGAAGATATGTTTGCCCCGGTATTTTCCAGTACCCGGCGTCGCTCAATCTGGTTAGGCGTTAATCTACTGACTGCTTTCATGGCTTCATGGGTAATTGGTTTGTTTGGTGCGACCATCGAAAAAATGGTCGCACTTGCCATACTCATGCCTATTGTTGCCAGCATGGGCGGTATCGCAGGTAGCCAAACATTGACCCTGGTTATTCGTGGTATGGCATTGGGCCAAGTCGGTAAAAGTAATTCCCGTCGCCTGTTATTAAAAGAAATGTGGATTGGAGTTTGGAACGGGTTGATATGGGCTATCGTTATTGCTGGCGTTGCCGGGCTCTGGTTCCAGAATATCCTGCTTGGATTTGTTATTGCCGCGGCAATAATTATTAACCTTGTTGTAGCCGCTATTTCTGGTGCGACTATTCCTTTATTATTAAAACGATTAGGTGCTGATCCGGCCCTATCTGGTTCAGTGGTTTTAACAACCGTGACAGATATTGTTGGCTTCCTGGCATTTTTAGGACTGGCTACAATATATTTACTTTAGATTAAAACAAGTGAGGTATTAAAAATGAATAAACATCATTTAGTACTAAGCTTCGCATTGATATTTGTTTTTTTACCTAATCAAAGCTGGGCAGATGAAAGCTCATCCGAACACGATTCAAACCAAAGCAACTTCAGCT
Organism: uncultured Ectothiorhodospiraceae bacterium; assembly: GCA_947258695.1. Lineage (GTDB taxonomy): Bacteria > Pseudomonadota > Gammaproteobacteria > UBA6429 > Thiohalophilaceae > JAGLTQ01. The sequence continues at coordinate 30,761 of CAMYJG010000022.1, forward strand.
ACCCCGATCACAACTGTGGCAAAAAACAAAAAAAACCCGCAAAACCAAAACGACTCAATAGTTATAATGATATTGAGGACTACAACACAGCCATAGCACAATACAATATTGCAGTGACCGACTACAATAAAACGATAAAAAGATATAAAGCATGTATTAATCAATACATTAAAAATGGAAACCAGGATCTTAATCGTATACGTAAGAAACTCAATGCTGCGTTAAAGGAAGCAAGGACGAATTAAATATCTGTATACATAATCAAGGAGAGAACATATGAAAAATTCTATTATCCTGTTACTGATACTAACTTGTACTTTAATCAACGCCCATTCACACGCTGAAGAAAGAGTAAGAGGGAAACATGTCCTGATCACTAAGCTTGGAAGCTTTGAACTCGACAAAGCCACTCAAAGCTCATCACGTAACTTTACAACTAAATCTGATGAAGTGTTTGGTCTTGAGTATGAATGGCACCTGTGGCAAGGACTTTCTATAGGTGGTGAGTTTTTCTATTATGAAAATAATTTCACTACACCAACAAAACGTACCGCTGAAATATCATCACATTTATTTAATGTTAAATACCACTTTAACCATACTGGCGCTTTCCAGCCTTTTATCGGCTATGGTCGAGGTTTTACTTATATTGAACCCACCGGCGAAAGCCTGATTGACTCTCATATAGGCTCAGCCTATCAGTACACTGCGGGATTCACCTATCGTTTCAAATATGTCGGTATCTACGCAGAATATAAAGTATTGAACAGCCGACCAGAAGATGAATTAGGAACGGTTACCGTCAGTGAAATTGATACCAGTGGTGAAGGTGTATTAATTGGTGTAAGTGTTTTATTTTAAAATAAAGTTATCAGCTGTCAGCCCGGTTACTGATTTTTCCTGGTGAATCTTTCTTCTAAGCTGCTGTTCATTAATTGATAACCTGACTAATTTATTCAAAAAACTCTGCATTATTTCTGATTTTGTGCGCTACATTCTCAATTTTGTCAGCCGTTTTTTCAAGTGATTCGACTAACGCGGTGTCAATGCCCGCTTCAATAAGCAGTGTAAGTTCGTCGTAATGATTTTCACTTAACGACTCACCAGACTCTTCTACTAATTCGCGGAACCTATCGCTGATTTCCTTGGCATGTTTAGTACGTTTCATTATATTTTCTCTTTCAATGGTGGTTTATTTAAAAAATGTTCACCTTTTTCATAAATATGTTCCGCGGAGCCAACAATAAGCTCATCTGGCGGGACAGCAAATGACTGGTCTTTATTGGGATAATCCAGACTATTCAAGAGGTGTCGCATAACATTGATTCGAGCACGTTTTTTACAGTCTGATTTAATCACTGTCCAGGGTGCATCGGCAGTGTCGGTATAAAAAAACATGGCTTCTTTCGCTTCGGTGTAGTCTTTCCACTTATCCAGAGATGCCAGATCTATGGGACTAAGTTTCCATTGTTTTAAAGGATCTTCCTGACGTTGTTGGAAACGTCGGAATTGCTCATTACGACTTACTGAGAACCAGAGTTTAAATAGAGTAATACCGCTACGAACCAGCATTCGTTCAAGTTCTGGTGCCTGTCGCATAAATTCCAGGTACTCACTCGCCTTACAAAAACTCATTACACGCTCAACACCTGCCCGGTTATACCAGGATCGATCAAACAGAACTATTTCACCCTTGCTAGGCAAATGTTTTATATACCGTTGAAAATACCATTGACCGACTTCTTCATCACTTGGTTTCTCAAGTGCAACGACACGTGCGCCACGCGGATTCATATGTTCCATTATTCTCTTAATAGCACCGCCCTTACCAGCTGCATCACGCCCCTCGAAGAGAATAACAATGCGTTTGCCGGTTTCTTTCACCCAGTTTTGCATTTTCAATAATTCGATCTGAAGATCTTGTTTCAGAGTTTCGTATTCCTCCCTCTCCATTTTATCTTTATAGGGATAATTTGCATCTGAAAAAATTTTCTTTTTATCGAGTCTTTCTACTACCTTGGCTTTAGCCAAAGATTGATCTTTTCTTTCAGAGATTTTTGGCATTGAGAAATTAACATCTTTTGTCACGTTACCACTCCACCTTATTTGTCTATATATTAAGTATAGTACATTACAAATTCTTTACTAAATTGCGTCACAGCTCAGAGCTTAATTACTTTTTGGCATAAAAATATAGCTGTTAAAAATTCCAATAATAATTTTTAGGGATCAATAACTTATTTTTCTGGCTGAAATATCATGAAGGGATAATCCTGATGAGTAATCGACCATTTAGGCAAAACCTGCAGGATCAAAGAAAAAGTTTTAGATATTTCTAACCACCAGCTACGGTCATATTATCAATTAACCATGAGCCAGTGATCACACCACCGCGTACATCTAAATCATTTCCAACCCGCTGCAATCCCATAAACATATCCGGTAAGCGACCCGCTAAAGTGAATTCTTCTACCGGATATTGAATCTCGCCATTTTCGACCCAAAAACCACTGGCGCCACGTGAATAATCACCGGTGACTGTATTAACTCCCTGTCCCATGACCTCGGTAATAACAAGCCCTTTATCCATTTCTTTAATCATGTTCTGTAATGAAATATCATCATGATTAATATAAAGATTATGAATACCGCCCGCATTTCCGGTACTCTGCATACCTAAACGACGCGCTGAATAACTGTCGAGAACATAGCCTTTGAGCACACCATCGGTTACCAGGTCACGCGCAGATGTGATAACACCCTCGTTGTCATAGGGAGCGCTACCAAGACCTCCCTTGATATGTGGCCGTTCATCCAGCCGTATGCGGTCAGGAAAAATCTGCTTCCCCAGGTGATCCAGTAAGAAAGTCGCTTTACGGTATTGAGCGCCACCACGAACACCACTTAATAAATGCGATATCAAGCCTTTGGCCACTTCTGCTTTAAAGATAACGGGAACCTGGCAAGTAGGCATATTTTTAGCAGCCAATCGAGCAACGGTTCGCTGTGCAGCGTGCTTACCAATATCTGTTGCAGATTCCAACTTATTGGCATCACGGTTAACGTCATACCAGTAATCACGTTGCATAGCATCGTCTTGTCCAGCAATCACTGTGCATGACATACTATGACGTGAGGTGTTGTAGCCATTGAGGAAACCATGGCTATTGCCATATAAGCGTATCCCGGTGTGGCTACTCACCGAGCCACCTTCAGAGTTAGTAATACGTTTATCTTCTGCTCTGGCAGCATCTTCACATTCTTTAGCCAGTTCGACAGCTTCTTCTGCAGATATAGCCCAAGGATGGTACAGTTCTAAGTCGGGAATATCGGTTGCCAATGAGTCTTTTTCAGGCAATCCCGCGTACTGATCATCTTCGGTATATCGCGCAATATCACAAGCCGCTTTTACCGTTTCTTTAATTGCTTTGGGCGAGAAGTCACTGGTACTTGCAGCCCCTTTTCTGTGACCAAAATAAACCGTAATAGCAAGCCCCTTATCACGGTTGTGTTCAATGGTTTCAACATCGCCCAGGCGCACTGTCACAGATAATCCGGATTCAACGCTTAAACCTGCTTCAGCTGCCGATGCACCCTGGGTCTTTGCTTCTTGTAATAAGTCATTGACTACGGACTTCAAATTGTCAGAATCGTAGGGATTCGATGGGTCAACTTGTTGTAGCTTAGGCTTCTGACCTGATTTCGAGCTGGACATGAGCACCTCATGATTAAGTTTTCGCAAAGTTTTGTAATATAGCCCATTGTAAGGCTACGAAGCACGCATAACAAATGCCATAATAGCACTATGACTACAGATCAACATATCGATAATTCTGAACCCGATAATGATGAGCTTATCAGCAAATCGCAAAAAAAGCGTGAAGCAACGGCAGCGCAAGAGTTGGGTAAAAATTTATTAAGCCTTTCGCCAGACGATTTGGCAAGCATTGAGTTACCCGAAACACTCAGCCATGCCCTGAGTGAAGCGCGCAGAATTAAGAAAAATAGCGCCCTAAAACGGCAACTGCAGTTTATCGGTAAACTCATGCGCCAAATCGATATTGAGCCCATTCGTGAACAATATCTTAAGCTAACGAATCACTATCAAAAAGATATCAAGGAATTTCATCAACTGGAAAAATGGCGGGACCGGCTACTAACTGAAGGTGACAAGGCACTTGAAGAGCTGATTAATGACATGCCCGGGACTGACCGGCAACATCTGAGACAGTTAATGCGACAGGCCGCCAAAGAGGCAAAGCTCAACAAACCGCCAAAATCAGCACGTGAAATATTTAAATATCTAAAAATCTTATTTGAATAAACAGCTACTCACGCTTACGAAACCAGCCGGTTAAACTGGCGCGCTCACGTTTCGCGGGTAATACTTCATGCTCGAACTCGGCACTCAAAAAACAAACAACAGTCCCCGCATCAGGTAAGACTGTAATAATTTCGCCATTATTTAAGTAAAGCTTGAGTTCTCCCCCATCCTCTTTATGCCAGTTTTCGTTCAGGTAACAAATAAAAGTAATAACCCGAGTGTCCTGGTTTTTATGTTGATCAAGATGGCGCTTATAAAATGAATTTTCTGAATACAAGGCAAAATGAACTTCAAATTCATTTAAACCCATATAGAATCGTTTGTTAATTTCTTGTTTTAGCTCTTCCGCATGTTCTAAAAATATTTTTTGCGATTCTGTTAAGTTACTTTCATCAAACCAACTAATTTCATCACTACGAATACTTTGTTCTATATGGAAATTATTATTTCTTCCAATACCGGCTTGTTTTAATAGACCTTGTTGACGAATCGTGCTCAAGGTTTGTTTTAGTGATTGGGTAAGCTCAGTTGAAAAAAAGTTATTCTGTACAGACCACCCCTGACTTTCAAGATCTTCAAGTATGTTTTCGATTTTATATTTCAATTGCAATGATTATTTATTTAAGCCGTTCCACCTACGGTTAAACTATCAACTTTTAAAGTGGGTTGACCGACACCCACTCGTACACTCTGACCTTCTTTACCACAAACACCGACACCAGTATCTAATTTAAGATCATTGCCGACCATGGATACACGGGTAAGAACATCAGGGCCATTGCCAATTAATGTCGCACCTTTGATAGGCTGGGTAATTTTTCCTTTCTCTATGAGATACGCTTCACTGGCTGAAAAAACAAATTTACCTGACGTAATATCAACCTGGCCGCCGCCAAAGTTAACTGCGTAAACACCTTTATCAACCGACTCTATAATTTCTTGCGGATCATGTTCACCGGCTAACATATAGGTATTGGTCATACGTGGCATCGGCAAATGGGCATAAGATTCTCGGCGACCATTACCCGTAGATTTTTCACCCATTAATTCGGCATTCATTTTATCTTGCATATAGCCTTTAAGAATGCCTTTTTCGATTAACATGGTTTGTTGCGTTGTTGTGCCTTCATCATCCATGTTTAGTGAACCACGGCGTGCATCTAAAGTCCCGTCATCAACAATCGTGCATAAACTTGAAGCTACACGCTCACCAATTCGACCGCTGAATGCTGAACTACCTTTGCGATTAAAGTCACCTTCAAGCCCGTGCCCAACCGCTTCATGCAACAAGACTCCCGGCCATCCTGCGCCAAGCACAACAGGCATAGCGCCAGCAGGTGCTTCAACAGCTTTTAAATTAACCAATGCCTGGCGTACCGCTTCACGGGCAAAACCTAAGGCACGATCTTCCTCAATGAAGTATTCATAACCGACACGCCCTCCACCACCAGAGCTGGCTTGTTCACGTTTATCTCCATCTTCTGCAATAACAGTCACATTCATACGCACTAACGGACGAACATCTGCATTCAAAGTGCCATCACTTGATGCAACCAGCACCACTTCATGTACACCAACAAGACTGGCAATAACCTGTTTAATACGAGGATCTTGTTTACGTGCTTCAGCATCAACCTGTTTTAATAAATCAATTTTCTCATCGGTGTTCAGAGAATCAAGTGGATCAACTGGTAAATATAAATTATGAGATGAATGTTTTTTCCAGGCCTGTACCTGGTTTTGTTGTCCTGCACGCGCAATAGTTTTTGCCGCATCCGCAGCCTGGTTTAATGCAGGTAAAACAATTTCATCCGAATAAGAAAAACCGGTTTTTTCACCACTAATAGCACGAACCCCAACGCCCTGTTCGATATTATAATTACCTTCTTTCACAATCCCATCTTCTAGCACCCATGACTCATGTCGTGATGTTTGAAAATAAAGATCAGCCTGGTTAATACTGTTTCCCATCATCTGGTCAAGCACATTTTGTAAATCGTTTACTTCAAGTCCCGTAGGCGATAATAAAATGTCATTTGCAGTTTCAAGATAACTCATAACAAAATTTACTCTTTTGGAAGCAGACAAGGAATTTTTCGATTCTTTAAAACCGGAAAACTTCTGCGAATATTTATTAAACGTTCTAAATCAATATCAGCGATAACATACCCGGAACCCTGGGGTAAGCGATCTAAAATAACACCCCATGGATCGACTATCATGCTATCACCATAGGTCTCACGTCCACTAACGTGATAACCACCCTGTGCAGAAGCAATGATATAACACAGGTTCTCTATTGCACGGGCACGTAATAACACTTCCCAATGTGCTTTTCCGGTAATAGCAGTAAAAGCAGATGGAACTACGATAACTTCAGCGCCTTGCAATATGAGTTGTCGAAACAGCTCAGGAAAACGCAGGTCAAAACAAATTGCTAAACCTACTTTACCAAAAGGTGTATCAACAACAATCGCTTTGTTACCGGCTTCTAAAGTTTCTGACTCGTAATATGTTTCACTTGATTCTTCAAGGTGAACATCAAACAAGTGAATTTTATCATAGCGACTGACTTGTTCACCTTGCTCATTATAGACCAGGCAGGCTGCGTAGGCTTTATTTTCATAGTCAGTATGGTTTTGTTCTAACTTTACAGGGATTGTTCCTGCTACCAGCCAGATTTTATTTATTTTAGCCTGTTCAGACAGAAACTCCTGTATTGGTCCTGTGCCTTCTTTTTCTGCCACGATTAATTGGTCAGAGTCATGTAGCCCCATAATGGCAAAGCTTTCAGGCAAAACCACCAATTTTGCGCCTGCACTGGCAGCATTTGATATTTGACGACCAACCTCAATTAAATTAGCACTGACGTTAGGACCAGACGCCATCTGGATTGCAGCAATTTTTGTCATTCAGATAAAACTTCAAGTTCGATAGTGGTAGAAATTGCATTTCCCTGCACTAACTCTATTCGTGTTGATGATAAACCTAAGGCTATCAACCAGCTTCTTAACTCATTTACCCACAGTGTACCTTCATCACCACCTGGGTACTTGAGATTAAGTATACTATTGGTACTTTTATGCAATTTATTCATACTGTTATATATTGCCGGCATAGCGAGAATCGTGGTCGTTTTTTTAGGTACTGACCATTCTTTGGCATGCAATAATTCGACCTCAGCAGCATTTAAAGTAGAGACAAATAATAACATTAGGGAAGTGAAGGTTAATTTCTTCATGACTAACAGTGTATCATAAATACACTTTTTACTCTCACTCATCTTCAAGCCTCTGAATTTCTGGTTTATCCCATGTACCGCTAATTTCATAAGTACGGGTTGAAGCCTCATTAAATTGCTCACCGGTTATTTTATCAACCAGCCAAAGACCGATACCAGCAGGTAAATTAACCAGCAAAGCAGTAATACCAGCCAGGCCTTCACCGACTTCAGGAATGACTTCAACTACATTTTCATAATCTCTATCAACCAGTCCAGTTCGACCGCTAACAAAAATTTCTGCTACCGTACTGGAGATTTCAAAATCCTCTACATAAGCATCGCCGTCTTCAAGTGTAATTTCACCATTTGCACTATCAAAACTAAAACCTGACTTAAAGGTACCTTTAAAGTCGCCAAACAATTTCCTTGGCAAAGCGGATAAACTAAACAGGCCCAGTAATCGTCCTGCTTCGGCATCAACCTCTTTAATATTACCATCATTGATACTCAGCTGAGTTGTTCCGTTTAGCTTAGCTAAAGAAAATTGAGCAGGTGATGATTGCCAGTTAATATTACTAACCGTTTTAGCAACACCTTTATCTATAATCGCAGCAAAGCCCAGATCAGTTAACATCTCACCAAAGTTATTACTACTTAGCGTGACGGACATGTTTGTTTTATGCTGGCCACGCGAATATCGCCAGCCACCATGAGCATATAATTTCATATTTCTTGCTGATAGAATAATCTCATCAAAATGCAAACCATAATACTTCTTTGAAACTTTAAAATCTAAGCGCCCAAGAAATGTGTTATCCCAGGAAAGTTTCTTAATTATTCCTTCAAACCTGGGCAGATTTTTTGGGCTTGTCGTCTCAACCTCATCATCGGAATTACTGTCATCAGCCAGAATTTCCAGTTTATCCAAGTTTAAGACGACAGGATTAACGAAAAAACTTTGTTTTTCTGCCTTTTTATCTAGGGCCAATGCTTTAAACCATTTTGAAGGCGTCAGCTTATTAAAGTTGCCATCGATATATAAAACGTTCTTTTTAGGTAAACTTGCTTTTCTCGCAGATGCGGAAACTGCACCTTTATTCAAAAAATATTTATGTTTTGATTGATCTAGCTCTAAAATTGCAGATCCTTTTTTGCCAAATGCTATTCCAAGCTGGATTTTATTGTTACCACTAAAAACGGTAGAAAAATCAAACTTCTGACGAGACTGTGGTTTTTTATAAAAATAATCAGGGAGATCACTTTTAACACCCAGTAAATTACTTTTAATTCGTAAAAATGGATTTTTATTTTTCGAGTTTTTCCCCGGGAAAAGCATATTTGCCGCATAACTGGTAACTCCAGAAATTTTATCGGCACCAGGTATATTAAAGCGCTTTAACATTTTTCCCGGCCTCATTTTCCCTTTCGCAGATATATTAGTACCGTTATTACCAGCTAAAGACTTAACTTCTAAAACTGCTTTTTCACCTGAAATTTTTGCTACGACATTATTACTAGACAATTTTTTTTCAGTAAAAAAAAATTCTCCCGCAATATCTGTAATATCAACTTTATCTTTCAACATATAGACAGAAGCCGTATTTAGTTTGGCAGAACCAGAATAAGTTAAAGATTTATTTTTGCTAATTTCTTCTCCCAATGGAATATTCATTTTCATTGAGGCAACGATATCGCCAGTCATACGCATTGAGGCAATGGTAGTTTTTGCTTCCGGTAAAATAGGACTATTAACCAGGAAACTGGCTATATTTTCAGTAGAGCCACTGGCATGCAAATTGAGATTGACTTCAGTATTATTAAAAGAAGGTATTTCTGCATACGAATCACTCATTAAATTCTTTTCA
>CAMYJG010000023.1 GCA_947258695.1 uncultured Ectothiorhodospiraceae bacterium
GGGGTTGAACAAGCGCGAAGCAAAAGAACTGGTTGAGCAATTTTTTGAAGAAATCCGTGGCTCTTTGGAAAAAGGGGCACAGGTAAAGCTATCCGGTTTCGGTAACTTTGATTTACGGGACAAAAAACAACGTCCGGGACGTAATCCGAAGACAGGGGAGAACATTCCTATCACGGCACGACGTGTAGTGACGTTTCGGCCAGGGCAAAAACTAAAGGCACGCGTAGAAGCATATGCTGGAACCCAGCAACAATAACGAACTGCCCCCGATTCCGGGGAAACGTTACTTTACCATTGGCGAGGTCAGCGACCTGTGTCAGGTAAAGCCGCACGTATTGCGTTATTGGGAGCAAGAGTTTCCGCAGCTTAAACCGGTAAAACGACGTGGCAACCGACGCTATTATCAGCGTCAGGATGTGGTGATGATTCGTCAGATCCGAAGTCTTCTTTATGAACAAGGATATACGATAGGTGGGGCCCGGCTTCAGCTTTCCGATGCGGACAAAGAGGGTGAAAAACTTAGTGCTGATGCCATTCGCGACATGTTAAACGAGTTAGAAGAAATTAAAAGCATCCTCAATTCTTAAACCCAATTTCTAAGTAAGGCAATCAGCCTTTGTGGTAACATCCCACGCGACGTAATCAACAACGTCAACTCATAAATAGCACATCATATTCGGGGCATAGCGCAGTCTGGTAGCGCACCACACTGGGGGTGTGGGGGTCGTAGGTTCGAATCCTGCTGTCCCGACCATATGAAATTCTTTTATTTATTACAAACGCCTGGGCTCTTTAGAAGAGTATTAGTAAATGGCATTTATTAAATGAAAGGCATTTGTCCGTTTAGAACAAATGCCTTTATCTGACACCGGATAACAAGGAATAAGAATCAAAAACAATCTATATATCAATAAGATAAGAAGTATCGTTAATGTTAAACAAGAATCGACTTTAAGTTAATCAAACGTTGTAAAAATCCCGGTACCATTCAACAAATCGAGCAATTCCATCTTCAACGGCTGTGTCGGGTTTATATCCGACATCATCCATTAAGTCGCTGGTGTCTGCGTAGGTGTAGGGTACATCCCCTGCCTGTAAAGGCAGCATATTCATGTCAGCCTTTTTACCAAGACACTCTTCAAGCACTTCAATATAGCGAAGTAACGTACAAGGATTATTGTTACCGATATTGTAAAGGCGATAGGGCGCTTTACTGGTCGCTGAATCGGGGTTGTCACCTGTCCAGTCGGGGTTTGGCGTTGCTACTTTGTCCAGGGTTCTAATGACGCCTTCGACGATATCTTCAATAAAGGTAAAATCACGCTTGTGATCACCATAGTTAAAGACATCAATGGGTTTGCCCGCCAGAATGTTCTTGGTGAACATAAAAAGAGCCATATCAGGACGACCCCATGGACCATAGACAGTAAAAAATCTTAATCCTGTCGTCGCCACGTTAAATAGATGACTGTAAGTATGGGCCATTAATTCATTTGATTTTTTTGTGGCGGCGTAAAGGCTGACAGGATGATCGACGTTGTTATGAACTGAAAAGGGATAGTTTGTATTAGCGCCGTATACCGAGCTACTTGAAGCATACACCAGGTGCTCAACACCCGTGTGGCGGCAGCCTTCTAAAATATTTAAAAAGCCAACGACATTGGTATCAATATAAGCTCTGGGATTTTCAAGTGAGTAACGAACTCCAGCCTGGGCAGCAAGATTGACAACACGGTGGGGCTGATGTTTACGAAAGACTTCTTCCATAACCTCCTTGTTTTCCATGTCTTCACGTACTTCAGTGAAGTTATCATAGCTCTTAACGCGCTCTAAACGAGCCTCTTTTAAACTAACATCGTAGTAGTCATTCAGGTTATCGATACCAATAACTTCATCACCACGTTCTAAAAGCCGTATGGCTAATGTTGAGCCAATAAAACCGGCCGTACCTGTAATTAAAACCTTCATTCATTTCCCCTAATAACTTATAGCCGAGCATCAACCGCACTCTTCGGAAGAGCGTGTTTTACATCAAATAAAATACATTTACTTTTGCCTAATTCGCGAATTCCCGTTTCACCTAAGTCAGTAAACTGATCGTGTGATACCGCAAGAATAATCGCATCATAATGACCTTGTTTGGGTTTGCTTATGACATTGATACCATATTCGTGTTTTGCTTCCTCCGGATCAACCCAGGGGTCATAAACATCAATATTGGCATGATAGGTGTCAAATTCTTTGATTATGTCGACCACTCGCGTATTGCGGAGATCGGGGCAGTTCTCTTTAAAAGTTAAACCCATAATCAGGATGTTTGAGTCCACAACATGTACTCTATTTTGTGTCATCAGTTTTACTGTACGGCCGACGACATAGCCCCCCATACTGTCGTTAATTCTGCGACCCGCTAAAATAACCTGGGGGTTATAGCCAATTTCCTGGGCTTTATGAGTAAGATAGTAGGGATCGACGCCAATACAGTGACCACCGACTAATCCCGGTCGGAATGGCAGGAAATTCCATTTAGTTCCTGCTGCCTCCAATACTTCTAAGGTATCAATCCCCAACTTATTGAAGATAAGTGCGAGTTCATTCACCAAGGCTATATTTAAATCACGTTGAGTATTTTCGATAACCTTTGCGGCTTCGGCCACTTTGATGCTGCTCGCAAGGTGAGTGCCGGCCGTGATCACTTTTTTGTAGAGTTCATCGACCTTTTGTGCCGTTTCAGGTGTCGAGCCTGAAGTGACCTTTTTGATAGTGGTGACACGATGCTGTTTATCACCAGGATTAATTCGCTCAGGGCTATAACCCACAAAAAAATCTTTATTGAATGTTAGCCCGGATTCTCTTTCAAGTACGGGTACACAGTCTTCTTCAGTTGCGCCGGGATAAACCGTCGATTCGTAAATGACGATATCGCCTTTTGAGAGAACTTTACCCACCGCATGACTGGCCGAGATTAACGGGCTCAGATCGGGCCGTTTATACTCATCAATGGGAGTCGGCACAGTGATTACATAAAAGTTACAGTCAGAGATGCTGTCTAATTCCGTTGTATAGGAGAGCCTGGATGCATTTTTTAATTCATCGCCATCAACTTCAAGCGTCGAATCGGTACCAGACTTCAGCTCTTCTATTCTAGGCCTATTAATATCAAAGCCTACCGTGTCAAAAAGCTTGCCAAATTCTACTGCCAGAGGTAGTCCTACGTAGCCAAGTCCTATGACTGCTATTTTTTCATTACTTGCCATATTTTTCTCTCATTTGTGAATCAAGGAGTTATACTCTCAATTGAATGTTAAACTACAGTTGTTGTTTTATGAGTAACTGCCTATGTACTTTGATATAGTTCGTTGGTCCAGTCTATTCTAGATTAATGAAAATGTCTTGAAAACCAAATAGTTATATTAGAGTATAAAAATTGAGCACACTTCGCGTTTTTAATCATTATGTTCGGTTCCCTTTTGTCCTTCTTGGCTTAATTGAAGGTTCTATTCTCTTCCTGACTCTCTTTCTGGGGATTCTACTACGTCTGCATAGCGGGTTTCATGAAATTCGTGTTGTTTTTGAGTCGCATTGGCTTGAGGGCGTCATTTATATCAGTGTCATGATCATTGCTATGATCTCATCTGGCTTGTATCAAGCGAGATTACGTGAAGGGCCGTTTGGGTTTTTACTTCGATTAACAGCTGCATTTTTACTTGGAACGGTTGCGCTATCGGTCATTTTTTATCTCGTACCGGATGTTTTTCTTGGACGAGGTGTATTAATTATTTCCATTTCCAGCTCGTTTTTAGCATTAACCATTATTCGTTATTTGATTCATAAAATAGATCCAAATGTTTTTAAAAAACGAATCTTAGTGCTTGGTTCAGGGAAAAGAGCCTTAACAATTACTGAGCTACGGCGACGCTCCGATCAATTTGGATTCACTATCCTCGGTTATGTGCATCTTCGTGGTGAGCCGGCGGTGGTTCCTCAAGAAAAAATTATCAATATGGATGTCCCGTTAGTCGATTATGTTGAGAAACACGATATTGATGAAATTGTTTTGGCTGTGGATGACCGGCGTAAAGGTATACCGATGCATGAATTGCTTAATTGTAAAATGCGTGGCGTTGATATTCTTGATGTGGTGACATTCTTTGAAAGAGAGACGGGTAAAATAAGACTGGATCAAGTTCATCCTAGCTGGTTTTTGTTTTCTGAAGGCTTTAATCACGGTGCCGGCCGTGAAATTACTAAACGCGCATTTGACATCCTGGCGAGTTTTTTTCTGCTAGCCATTACCTGGCCTTTTATGTTGGTCACTGCTTTGGCTATCTATCTGGAAAGCGGTTGCAAATGGGGAATACCTATATTATTTAGGCAGGTCAGATTAGGTCAGGAAGGCCGACCATTTCAGGTCCTGAAATTCAGAAGCATGATTGTCGACGCAGAAAAATCAGGTAAAGCTCAGTGGGCCACAAAAAATGATTCTCGTATTACTCGAGTAGGTGGTTTTATTCGTAAAACCAGAATTGATGAGCTTCCTCAGATCTACAATGTTTTTCGGGGAGATATGAGCTTTGTCGGACCACGACCAGAACGTCCAGAATTTGTTGTAATGTTGTCAGAGAAAATACCATATTACTCTGAAAGACATCGTGTTCGACCAGGAATAACAGGTTGGGCGCAACTGCTTTATCCTTATGGTTCGTCTGAGAAAGATGCGTTAGAAAAACTGCAGTATGATCTGTATTTTGTAAAAAATCACAGTCTGTTTCTGGATATACTGATTCTACTACAGACTGCTGAAGTTGTATTATTTGGACGTGGCGCGAGATGATACGGTGCAACTTTGACTGAAAATATTGGGTTACTAAGTTATTCTGTTAGTGGCTTCAGTTACCTGATTTTCGCAGTTCTATTACTGATAAGTTGGCGAGGTAAACTGGAAGGTGGCCTGCTGATTATTGCAATTGTATTTCAATTGATATGGTCAGTCAGTATAGCGCTTACTTTCTATGGGGTTTTAGGGCCTCACTGGATTTTTCTAGTCGAAATGTTACGTGATATTGCCTGGATATTTTTCTTCTATCTGTTACTACCTATTCAACATCGAAAAACCAAACGTTACCTGGATATGTTGATTATTGGGTGCGGTTTATTGGTTATTGGTTTTGCGGGTTATATTGTTATTGATGGTTTACCTTCAGCAAAAGAAATATTATTGACGTCAATAATATTTATCTCATTGTTGATGTCCGTTGTGGTTCTGGTTTTAGTTGAACAATTATTTCGAAATTTAATTCCTGATAAGCGTTGGACTGTTAAATATTTGTGTGTTTCTGTCGGTGCGTTGTTTGTTTTTGATCTGTATATGTATGCAGATGCTATTATATTTTCTGGAGTGGATATGAACCTCTGGAAGACGCGAGGTTTTGTTAATGCCCTGGCGGTTCCATTACTTATTATTTCTGTTCGGCGCCATAAAAAACTTTCGCTAGAAATATTTGTATCGCGCCACGTGACCTTCTATTCAACCGGCATACTTTTGGTTGGTGTATATCTTTTCCTGGTGGCATTAGGTGGGTTTTATATTGATGCATATGGTGGTTCTTGGGCAGCTGTTGCGCAGATAGTATTTCTTGCTGTAACCATTGTTGCTATGGCAATAATTTTGACATCGGAAAAAAGTAGAGCCAGGCTGAAGGTTTTTATGTCAAAACACTTTTATAAAAACCGTTATGATTATCGTGAAGAATGGCTGCGACTTATTCATAATCTTGCTGAATACAGTTCTTATGAGCGGTTTAAAGAACAGGTCATACAATCTATTGCGGTGCTGATTTATAGTCGTGGTGGGGTGTTGTATATGGAAGATGAAGATGAATTCAGAGCTACAACATTTCTTGGAGTATCAGCTAACTTGCCTATGATAGCTTTTAACTCCTCTTTACCTGTATTTTTAAACAAGAGCAACTGGATAGTTGACGTTCATGAATATAATCAGCAGCCGGAAAAATATGATGGACTTGAGCTTACACAGGAAATAATTAAAATAGATGACATATGGTTAATTGTACCATTAAAGCATCATTATCAACTTATTGGGTTCGTTATCCTTCTGGAATCGACAATTCTTGATAAACTTACCTGGGAGGATAGGGATTTACTCAAGGCAGTTTCACGGCAAATATCAAGCTATCTGGCTTTTATTCGAACAACAGAAGAACTTAATCGTGCGCAGCAGTTTAATACCTTTAACAGATTGTCTGCATTTATAGTCCACGATCTAAAAAACCAGATATCGCAATTAGATTTAATAGTGAAAAACGCGACTAAATTTCGGGATAATCAGGAATTTATTAACGATACGTTTTTAACAGTTGAAAATGTCGTTAGCAGAATGCAACGTTTATTGGGACAGTTAAAACAAGTAAATCACGAAGTAAGTGATGCGAGAAAGGTCGTTGTTGAACAGATTGCAGCGGATGCGGTTATGTCGTGTTCAAATAAGATGCCTGCCCCAGTCTTTCAACGTGACGAACAATCTGACAGTGTAATGGTTGATCCAGAACGTTTCAAAAATATATTAGAAAGCTTGATAATAAATGCACAAGAGGCGACAGGAACAACCGGAACTGTAGAAGTTATTGTAGAAAGTCTGGTTGACGACATAGCCATAACAATTAAAGATAACGGTTGTGGAATGGACTCTTTTTTTATTAAAAACAAATTATTCAAGCCATTTCATACAACAAAAGGGAATGCTGGTATGGGTATTGGTGCATTAGATGCTAAAGAATTTGTAAGATATTATGGTGGTTCGTTAACCGTTAATAGTGAATTGGGTGAAGGAAGTGAATTCGTGATCCGATTACCAAAAGCAATGTGAGTTGATATGACTAAATCCAATCAGGTGTTAATTGTAGAAGATGATGAAGGCTTGCAGAGACAGCTTAAATGGAGTTTAAGTGAATATGATGTTCTGATTGCTAATAACAAGGAAGAAGCGATTGCTTTAGTTCGACGTTATAAACCAGAAGTTGTAACCCTTGATCTAGGTTTGCCACCTGACCCTGCTAATGTTAGCGAGGGTTTTGCTACTCTCGAAGAAATATTATCACTGGTGCCAGAGACAAAGATAATTGTTATTACAGGAAATGACGATCGAGATAATGCTATCAAAGCCGTTACAATGGGTGCGTATGATTTTTATCAGAAACCTATAGACCCCGAAATAATAAAAATTATTATCGATCGTGCTTATAAATTGTATTTGTTAGAACATGACTACAGGTTGTTGCAGAAAAGCACAAATGAATCCCCATTGGAAGGGTTAATTACAGCGGATAAGGGAATGTTGCAAGTTTGCCGTACTATTGAAAAAGTGGCTCCGACTGATACCACTGTTTTGTTGATCGGTGAAAGTGGTACCGGAAAAGAAATTCTTGCACGTGCATTACATGAATTAAGCAACAGCATCGAGGAAAAATTTGTAGCAATAAATTGTGCTGCCATACCTGAAAATCTATTGGAAAGTGAACTTTTTGGTTATGAAAAAGGTGCGTTTACTGGAGCTGCTAAAAGAACCATTGGTAAAGTAGAAATGGCAAATGGGGGCACATTATTTCTTGATGAGATTGGCGACTTATCTATGCCTTTGCAAGCAAAAATACTTCGCTTCTTACAAGAGCGAGTAATTGAAAGAGTTGGGGGGCGGGAAGAAATCGCTCTTGATGTTAGAGTCATTTCTGCTACACACCATGATATTAAAAATATGGTTGCCAACGAGGAGTTTCGAGAAGATTTATTTTATCGTTTGAGTGAAATTACTATTAAAATTCCACCACTTCGGGAGCGTGCCAATGATGCGGTAATATTGGCGAGACATTTTTTAGGAAAATTTGCAAATCAGAATAAGAGAACGATTAAAGGTATAGCGAATACTGGGTTGCTTGCGATCGAAAATCATGATTGGCCAGGTAATGTTCGTGAGCTTGAGAGCACACTTAAAAGAGCTGTAATAATGGCAGAATCGACAATGTTAACTGATAAGGATTTAGGGCTTGAAAATAAAGGAGGGTATAAATTATTGCTAAGTCTGCGTGATACAAGAGAAAAAGCCGAGAAAGAAGCTGTAACACATGCTTTAAGTCATACTGGTGGTAATGTTTCAAAAGCTGCAGAGTTGCTCGGTGTAAGTCGACCAACGTTATATGATATTATGAATAAACATGATCTTAAATAATCTGCTGAAAAACCAAAACCTGAAACAGTTTTGGTTAGTTTTATTTATATCAATATTAGTTGTTGTTTTTTATTTCCAGTCAGTTCGTAGTCTATTCGAGCTTTGGGTGACATCAGGGAATTCAACATATTCTCATGGGTCGATCTTGTTTTTAGTTGCCCTATATGCATTTTTAAAACGTTTTGACTCAATGTCGCCAACTATTGTAATCAAAAATGATATTTTTGGTTGGGTTGCTCTAATGATGGTCTCATTTATATGGGGTGGCTTCATAGTGGCCGGAATTAAAGTTGGGTACCAGCTTTTAATTGTCATGATATTTCCCATATGTCTATGGTTCCTTTTTGGGATTAAGATGGCCTGGAAAATATCCATACCGTTATTTCTAATATTATTTGCAATACCGGTATGGGAGACAATAAACCAGGGACAGTTACAAATTATGACTGCCTATCTTGTTACCAAATTATTAATACTGTCTGGATTTTTGGTTTACAGAGAAGGTATAGACATAATGGTGACGGCTGGCTCATTTCGTGTGGCGGAGAACTGTTCTGGTATTCGTTTACTTTTAGTAGCCATGCCGTTGTCGCTAATATTCTCATATATAAATCAACTTAGGTTGAAGTATGCGATTATATTTTTTGTTGTATCAATTCTAGCTGCTGTAATAACTAATTTGATCAGAATTTATATAGTGATAGTTGCCGGGCAACTGACTAAAATGCAGCATTATTTTGTTACGGAAGATCATGTCACTCTAGGATGGGTTCTTTTTGCTTTTATTTTTTTAATTTTATTCACAGGGTCAAAAAAGATACTAGGTAAATTTAATGCAGCAGAAATGACATCTGCTAGCAATAAAGTAACAAATAAGTCACTTAAAACCACAAGTGTTAACATGGTCCGTACTATGACTTTAGTTTTAATTGGGCTTCTGCCAGGCCCTCTTTATATTCAATATGTTCAGAATACAGATTTATATATCAATGAAGATGTTAAGGTAGAAGTGAGTTCTGGATGGGAGATAGAAGCAAATGATATTGGTTTTACTCCAATTCTATTGCCTGCTGACTGGGAATATAGGCAAGGCTATGTAAAGGATGATAAACGGATAAACCTTTATATTAATTATTATTCTGTACAACGAGATAACAGCAAGGCGTTATCCAAAATTAATAGTTTGTATGATAGAGATAAATGGCATTTAATAACTAGTACTATCGTAAATTTTCAAGAAAACAACTCAAATAATAATATTACAGCTAATATGTATTTGATTGAAAATAACGCAGGACAACAAAAATACATTTGGCAATGGTATTATCTATGGGGTAAGCATACAGGTAAATACAGCTATGCTAAATTACTGAGTATTCTTGGTGCTTTTATTAATTATACTGATGCAAGCATGATTATTCTAGAGATGGACGTATTGACGGATAGCCGAGCGACAGGAAATATATTAGAGGAATTTGCATCTCTATTAATTAAACCTGTGACAAATGTACTTGAAACGAAATTAACAAAACAGCAAAAGAGTGAAGAGCATGATGTGCAGATTACGAATTAAAACTGGTGTATATAATTGCTTGGTTATGTGCCTGTCTTTTTTTCTATTTTCTTGTTCTGGGCATGATGATGTTAGCATGCTATTGGCTACAGCATCCGATCAAATTTCAAATAAAAATTATTCCGCTGCAGTCATAACTTTAAAAAACGTAATACAAATTGAAAAAGAGAACGGAAAGGCAAGAGAACAGCTGGCGAATGTTTATCTCGCATTGGGCAACTATCCGGCGGCTGAGAAAGAATATAGGAGAGCGTTCCAATACGAGGGCATAAATTCTAATATTATTTTAGGATTAGGAAGCAGCTTAAATACTCAGGGTAAATATAAACAAACGCTAAGCGAAAAAACCTTTAACATCGCCAACACTAAATCGTCAAAGATAAATGTATTACTCGTTAAGGGTGATGCAAATTATGGGTTGGGTCGATTCGCTGCTGCTGAAACGGCATACATGAATGCTCTAAAGCTGGATCCCAATTCAATTATTGCATTGACTGGTATGGCAAGGGTGGCCATAAGTGATGGAAGATATATAGAAGCAAATGCATATATTCGTGATGCTGAAAATATCGATAATGAAGATCAAGGCTTGTGGCTTGCGAAAGGGATATTGAGTTATCAGGAAGGTAACATTATAGCGGCAGAAGAATCTTTTTTGAAAATTATTGGTTTATCTAATCAGGACTCAGTTACATATGTAGAGTTTCGAGCATACATTGGTTTGATAACGCTGCATCTAAAGAAGAATCAGACAGAAAAAGCAGATAAAAAAATTCAAGTGCTTTTAAAAAAAGCTCCAAACAATTTGCTCCCAATATATTATAGTGCAATAGTTGATTATCAGAAAAAAAATTATTCTGAGGCACAAAAAAAACTTCGTGTTGTTGTAGAGAAGCTACCAGAGTACATGTCGGCAACGTTTTTACTTGGCGCAACTAATTATGCTTTGGGGAATTATGAACAAGCTGACGCATTGCTGACTAAGTTTGTATATGAGATTCCAAACCATATACCTGCAAGGAAAATATTAACTGTGACTCGCCTGAAGTTAAACAGGCCGAAATATGCTTTAGATGCTGTAAGTCCGGCTATAGCGAAGGATGACAAAGATATACAGTTATTAATGATGGCTGGAATGGCAGCGACATCTATGGGCGATGCCTCTACTGGTATAAAATATTACAAGCGAGCAGGAAAATTAAGCTCAGACAACAAATATATTCGAGAAGAATTGGCAAAAATTTATCTTGCCGAGGGTGATATTGATAAGGCTATTGACGAACTTAAATTAAATATTACTGACTCTGATTCTATTAGAACACTTGTGTTATTGGCTAGGGCGCATTTAAAAAAAGGAGAAAGTAAACAGGCGAGAAATTATATTCAGCAAGCTATAAATGCAAAAAAGGATTCTCCGAATCTTTATACGTTACTAGGAGTGACTGAGCTCATTGGAGGAAATAAAGATTTAGCAATTGCTGCATTTCGTAATGCAGTTAATGTTTCTGAAGATTTTATTCCTGCGTATTATTATTTGGCTCAGTTAGAGTTTGAAAATGGAAGTCGAGCTAAAGCTGAGGAATATTTTGCTCATATATTAGAGTTGCAACCTGGTAATTTAAATGCCATGTTTGGTATGGCTCATATTTCGGAATCCCGTAATGATATCGATCAAGCAGTTGAGTGGCTAAAGAAAGCCATTAAATCTAATCCCGGTAAGTCAAAACCATATCTGGTTTTAGGGTATTACTATATAAAAACGAAGCAAACTGATGAAGCTTTGAAGCTTGTTGAAGATCTAAAGAAACTACCTGCAGCCCCAGATGTTTCTCTATATATTGCAAGGGTTTATTTGCTAGTTGGGCAGTATGAAAAAAGCATCTCAGTATTGAAGAAAATAAAATTTGATGAAAAGAAAGACTTAGAGGTACGAAGTGAACTTGCTAAATTGTATTTAAAAATGGGAGATTATATTTCGGCAAAAAAAGAAATAAATAAAGCAATAGACCTTGAGCCCACCAATATAAAACCTTATTTGTTGTTGGCTATGATTGAAACAAATTCTGGCAATATTGATAACGCGCTTAAGGTAGCAAATAAGATAGAACTGTTATTCCCGAACTTCTCTTTGGTTAATGAAATTTATGGTGATATTTATTTAAGCAATAAATTTTTCAGTAAGGCAGTCAATCATTATCAAAAATCAATTGCTTCTAACCCCGGAGTAACGCGGTATATAAAGCTAGCGAACTCATACGCAAAAGATAAAAACATCAAACATGCTATTGCAACCCTAACTAAGGCTAACGAACTATACCCCAACGAAAAAAGAATTTTATTTGCGCAGGGGAATTTGTATCAATTAAATAACAAGCCTCATAGGGCAATAGAGTTATATGAGAAAATTATCAATACATCTCCGAATGATACGACAGTTCTAAATAATTTGGCTTACGCTTATATTGATATTAATAATAAAAAATCCTTAAAATACGCTCATCAGGCATATAAAATTGCGCCAACAAATGTGGCTATAATTGATACGCTAGCCTGGGTTTTAATCAATACAGGTAAAAACAAGGAGGCAGTCGGTTATCTTGATAAGTTATATAATTCGACAGATATACCATCTATTCATTATCATTACGCAGTTGGCTTGTATAACCTGGAAAAATATGAAGAGGCAAAAAAAATATTGTCGAAATTAATTCAATCAAAGCAAGTATTCATGGAGCAAGATGCGGCCAGAGCCTTATTAAAGAAAGTCGAGGGCAAGCAATAGTTTTGTTATCATTTTAAATGAGCCGTTTTTGATTGGTGCTTTTCTGTATTTGATATCTAACTTAAGCCTGCATGCTAATTATGTCTAAGCAATTCATATTTCGTAGATTCTACGTATCAGAGAATTAAGTGATAAAGGCTATCTGATAATGAGGGAACACAGACAAGTCTGTTATTTTCTAATGCGAATGAATTTCAACAAATATTAATTAGCAATCTGGCGCATTATTATGATATTAAATGTAGACATAAATAATAATGATAATAAGTCTTTTGTGCTCTCGTAAAATTCTATATTAATTAACTAGTTGAGGGATTTTTTGGAGAAAGACTGATGCCTGATAAATGTAGAATGGTAGTTAAAGCAGGGAAAGCCTTAGGATAATCATGGAAAACTAAAAGGGGGCAATTTTAATCGATAAAATTTCTATTATTCCTAATGCTCTCTACTGTAAAATGTTCGGTTGTAGGCGTCGACTTAGGAATAAGCGTGTTCAGATATCAGCATATGGGTATAAAATACCATATCTGATTGAATTTCTTATAGTTATGTGAATGGGGATGAGTTAAATGAAATTATGTGAAATACGATATCAATCGCCGTGGTATCCGCTGGTTATTCTGTTTCAAGCATTATTAATCGGGGGGTGCGCATCTTCAACAGACTATCCTGTTGATTTAGCAGGAAAAAATCAAGACACTCCTCATTATTTGATAGGGCCAGGAGATATGCTGCAAGTTTTTGTCTGGGGAAACACGGATTTAACTGTAACAACTCCTGTTAGGCCTGATGGGCGTATTACCACGCCACTCGTAGAAGATGTCGTTGCAAGCGGTAAATCACCCTCTCAACTTGCACGTGATATAGAAAAACGCTTAAGCCGATATATAAAGAAACCAGTCGTCACAATCACTGTAACGGAGTTTGTTGGTATTCCTGGCGGGCAGATTCGTGTAGTTGGTCAAGTGGTAACACCACAGACAATACCTTTTCGTAAAAATTTATCGTTATTAGATGTAATTATTAAGGTTGGTGGACTTACAGAGTTTGCTGCTGGTAATGATGCAACTATAGTCAGGAATGTTGATGGCTCCTTGGTTCGATACCAGGTTCGGTTACAAGATTTAGCTGATGAGGGGGATGTGGGTGTAAACGTTATGATGCAACCAGGGGATGTTTTGTTTGTACCGGAATCTTTGTTTTAATCATTTATGGATAACTGAAGCAGAACATGCAAGACACAATAGAAAAATTATTTAATATATTACATGGGATTTGGCGATTTCGTTGGTATGTTGTAACTACTGCCTGGATTATTTCTCCAATTGGTTGGTATGTCGTATCTAAGATACCAAATACTTATGAAGCGAAAGCTCAGGTATATGTTGATGCTGATAGCGTATTAAAACCGTTACTTCGTGGTTTGGCTGTTGACTCTATGGATATTGATGAACGCTTGGGAATGATGACCAAGGCTTTGTTGAGTAGACCTAATCTTGAGCAAGTGATTCGAGAAGTAGATTTAGACGTAAGTGTAGAATCTAAAGTTGAATTTGAAATGTTAGTGGCAAAGATTGCAAAGGATATTCAAATCTCATCTGCTAGAACCCACCGAACACCTCGCCCAGAGCCTCCTAACTTGTATACGATTTCTGCAAGGTATAATAGTGCTGATACGGCTTATAAAATTGTAAATTCGCTGCTAAATATTTTCCTTGAGAAGTCGTTAAGTAGTAATCGCCAGGATTCGGATAGGGCTCAACAATTTATCGCAGGACAAATAAAAGAATATGAAGCTCGACTTATTGCTGCTGAAAAAAGATTACGAGAGTTTAATAGTAAAAATATTGGTCGACTCCCCGAACAGGGTCAAACTTTTTTTCAAAGTTTACATAGTGTACAGGAAAATTTGGATTCGATAGACCTAGAAATACGTGAGGAAGAAAATCGAAAATCTGAGCTTATGAAGCAATTAAAGAGCGTTAATCCTGAGCAACGTATTGTGTCAATTGATGGTACTCCGGTGTTATCACCAATAGAAGGGAGAATAAAAACGCTGCAAGAGAGATTAGATGAATTACTGCTTAGATACACTGACCAACATCCAGATGTGCTAGAGGCTAAAAGTGCAATAGCAGCACTAGAAAAAGAGAATGAAGCTCTTACAAGTTCAGGTGGTACTGATGGGGACTTGCATACTACAAAAAATCCAATGTATCAGCAGATTAGATTAGCGCTGAGTGAGATTGAGGCAAATATTGCAGCTTTGAGGGTTAGGCGAAGTGAGTTTAACAAACGATTAACGAAACTTGAGCAACAGATTGAAGTTTTGCCTCAGGTTGAAATAGAGCTTAAAGCACTAAATCGTGATTATGAAATTAATAAAACCAATTACGATACATTAATTCAACGTCGTGATTCTGCGATAATGTCACAACAAGCTGAAAGAATGGGGGAGAATGCAGAGCTAAAAGTAATTGATCCTCCTCGAGTACCTGTTTCACCAATAGCACCAAATCGACCATTATTTGTATTTCTTGCATTATTTATTGGAATGATGGCTGGGGTTGGATTAGCCTTTTTAATGTCTCAGATGCGACCTACTTTTTACAATGTAAAGATGGTTCGAGAAGAGTTAGGGGCTCCAATATTTGGGAGTGTATCGATGCTTGCTCTACCAGGTACTGTTTATAAGAGGAAGTTGCAGTTACTTGCATTTCTTAGTGCGAACGTGTTTTTGGTGGTTGTGTTTTCTGGCGTATTATATATTAATATTCGTTAAACCTACTGAACTTCAAAATTAGAGATTTAGATCGAAATGAATAGTATAGAAAAAGCAATCGAGCGTTTAATGAAACAGTCTGCGCGAGGCAATCCAGCAACCGTTGGTAAGCCTGTTGCTCGAGCAGTAGAGCCTACAGATATTGCTTTAAATTCTAAAAATGATCGGTGTATAAAATTTGACTTCTCAATGCTAGAGAAAATTGGATATATGACACCGCATGATACCAATAATTCTCTGGCTGAAGAATTTAGGCTTATTAAAAGACCATTGCTACGTAATATAGCTGGACGTGGTGCTGATGATATAGAACATGCAAACTTGATAATGTTGACTAGTAGCTTGCCTAATGAAGGTAAGACATTTATGACATTAAATCTAGCACTTAGTATGGTCGCCGAAAAAGACAACACTGTGTTGTTAATTGATAGTGATGTAGTTAATCCGTCTTTATCAAGGATGCTTGGATTGGAGTCAAAACCTGGATTAACAGAGATTCTAAACGATCCAAACGTTAATGTTGAAGATGTTATGTATGATACTGATATTCCTAATTTACGTTTTATCCCTGCAGGGAACCTGGATGCGTATTCGACTGAGTTATTAGCCAGTGAGAAAATGCGTCTATTAACGAGAGAATTATCTGAACGCTATCAAGATAGGATAATTCTTTTTGATAGTCCACCGTTACTGGTGGCAAGTCAAGCTGCAGTATTGAGTCATTTGATTGGGCAGATTATGATTGTAGTGGAGGCGGGTAAAACGCCACAAAACCTAGTAACGGAAGCACTTAATATGCTTGATGAAAATGATGTAATCGGTATTGTATTGAACAAGAACAGAAGTTCATCTCTAAGTGGTTATTATTATGGTTCTAAATATAATGTGAAACAATAAACTATGGCTTTAAATAATTTTTACCTACGAAGCCTAGCAGTATCTTATTTATGTGTAACTAGTGATATAGTATTTGGCGCAAACTGGGACTTTACTCCAAGTATTTTAGTGGGGCAGAGGTATACTGATAATATATTTCTTGAGCCAGATGATATTAAAAGTTCTGAATCAATTTCAGAAGTAATACCTGGAATTAGAATAACAGGTGAAAGTCAAGCGCTAAATTTACTGTTTGATTACCGCCCCCAGGCTATCTATTATAGAGAACAAGATGAATTCAATGATATTTATCATAATCTGGATTCACTGGCGAATATAGTATTTGCTGATAATCTTTTTTATTTGGACGCTGTAGCGCAAATAAACCAACAACCTACATCACGTTCAAGCTCGCTGCCTCCTGACGACAATATAACGATATCCAGTGATCGAACTCAAGTCACAACAACTTCAATCAGCCCATATTTTAAAAGAAATTTTGCTAACGACTATGAGGGTTTGATACGTTATCGCCAGAGTCGAGCTGTGTATGATGATTCTACTTTAGCGAATAATAAGGATCGTCAATTTATCGTGCAATTTAATACGTTAAGTTCCCGGCAGAGAACACTTGAGTGGAAGGCGTTATACGATAAACGGAAAAATGAATTTGATGATGGTTTTGAATGGGAACGAGAACATAGTGGAGCAGAAATAGGATTTCGCTTATCAAGTACTTTTACTTTACTCACTAATGGCGGATATGAAAGTAATGAATATCGTCCTGCTAATGTCAAGGATAGCGGCTCCTATTGGTTGGCCGGGTTTCGCTGGCAACCGGGTACTAGAACCAGTCTTACTATGCGTGTTGGCGACCGGTTTTTTGGACGCACAGGTCAATTTGAACTCTCTCATAGCTCAAGAAGATGGTCTATCCTTATGACTTACGATGATTCTTTCACGAATAGTTCGGAAGGATACTTGAATACACAAGACGGAGAAGATAATGGTCAGGTAACCCCTACAGTAGTGGCTGGAGTATTTCTTGAGAGAAAGGCAGAAATCAACTTAAATAGAAGTTACTCGAAAACGGTATTTAATATCCGTTTATATGATATAGACCGCGAATTACAATTAAGCACTGATACAGAAACCATCACTGGAGCTGAGCTAAAGTGGGACTGGAGTATTACACAAAAATCGCTGTTTAATATTTTGCTGAGGAAGCAAAATGTTCAACCGCTTGGGATTGTGCGTGAGGATAAAGATAGTACAATAGAACTTGGGTATGGCTATCGTATAGGTCGAAATGGTTCGGTAAATATCAGTTATCTAAATCAAAAACGAAGCTCATCAAATGCCCTCAGTAACTATGAACAAAACATGTATATATTAAATTACGTATACGAATTGGATTAATACCGGAATAGTCAAAGAAGCTTTTATGTATAAAGAATTTTACAAGTTATCAAGTATGCCTTTTCAGTTGACACCTGATCCCGCATTCTTTTATGCGAGTCCTGGGCATAAACGAGTATTATCCTATCTTCAGTACGGAGTACATCAAGGAGACGGTTTTATAGTTGTAACTGGCGATGTGGGAACTGGGAAGACGACACTTATTCGCACTCTGCTTTCCGAGCTAGAAAAAGAGAAAAGCATACTCGCCGCACAACTCGTTACCACTCATTTAGATACTGATGATTTATTGAGTATGATTTCTTCTGCATTTAATTTGGAATATGAAGGTTTAAGTAAACCATCACTTCTACGGAATTTGGAGGTATTTCTAAAAAAACAGGCCTCGAATGGGAAGCGAGTTTTGTTAATAGTTGATGAATCACAAAATTTGCCTATAAAATCTCTTGAAGAATTACGTATGTTATCGAATTTGCAAGACGGGAATAAAACACTTTTTCAAAGCTTTTTGGTTGGGCAGGAAGAGTTTCGGCAGGTTTTGAAAAACGATTCGCTTGAACAATTACGACAACGAGTTGTAGCTTCTTATCATTTAGGGCCACTGAATGAAAATGAAACCGAGATATATATAAAGCATAGGTTATCGACAGTTGGATGGAGCGACGACCCATACTTTGATGAAGAATCAATTTCGGCAATTTATGAGTTTACTTCAGGTGTACCACGTCGAATCAATACTTTATGTGATAGAGTTTTGTTGTTGGCTTCATTACAAGAAGCTCATAAGATTGATAAAAATGTAATTGATATGGTTACACGGGAATTGATAGAAGAATCCCATTCTGACGATAGCATTGGGCGTGTGGTTGACGCTAAGAACTACAAAATCATACCGGGTTCAAACTCTGCTGAAAGATTAGTGCAACTTGAAGAGCGTGTACTAAGCTTGGAAAAAATGATTATAGCTATTAGGGATGCGGTTACACCATTCGCTAGTCAATCTACGAAAAGAAAGAAACGTAAGTAATTTCAATTATGACGGATAAACTCATAAACGCATTAACTGTTGATGTAGAAGATTATTTCCAAGTTTCCGCATTTTCGAAGAATATAAGTCCCTGTGATTGGGATAGCATTGCACCACGTGTAGAGCAAAACACTCACAACTTATTAGATATGTTTGCAGAGAAAAATATTGTTGCGACTTTCTTTGTTTTAGGTTGGGTTGCGGAACGGTTTCCTAAGCTAGTAAAAAAAATTAACGAGCTTGGTCATGAAGTTGCAAGCCATGGATACAGTCATCAGCTAATATACAATCAGTCCCGTGATGTTTTCAGAGAAGAAACATTGCGTTCAAAAGAATTACTTGAAAATATAATACAGAAGCCGGTTCTAGGTTATCGTGGCGCTAGTTATTCAATTACAAAACAGTCTGAGTGGGCGCTTGATATACTGTTTGAGGCTGGGTTCAAGTACGATTCGAGTATTTTTCCAGTGAGACATGATCGGTATGGTATACCTGATGCACCAAGATTTCCTTACTTGGCAGAAACACCTCAAAAAAATAAAATCATTGAATTCCCATTAACGAGTTTTAAGATTATGGGCACTCAGTTGCCAATAGCTGGTGGTGGTTATTTTAGATTATTCCCTTATTGGTTTACTAGATTCGCATTTAATAAAATACATGAGACTGAAAACAGACCATTCATATTCTACCTGCATCCATGGGAAATCGATCCCAAACAACCAAGAATCAAAGGAAGTTTACTTTCCCGATTTAGGCACTACAACAATCTTAAAAAATGTAAAATTCGATTAAATCGATTATTGAATGATTTCGAATTTTCTAGTGTTGTTGATGTCCTTACAAAATCAGGACTATATGTTGGAACGGACGATGATCTGAGCTTGAAAACAGGGTAAGGGTTTAATTATGTGTGGCGTTGCGGGTATATATCATAAGAATAAAGAAAACATAGTCAACCAACAGACGTTAAAAAATATGGTGAGGTTGTTACATCACCGTGGTCCAGATGAAGAAGGCTACTGGATTAAAGATAATGTCGGTCTGGGGCACGCACGATTAAGCATAATAGATTTATCGTCTGGGCAACAACCTATTCATAATGAAGATAAAACCATCTGGGTTGTATTTAACGGTGAGATTTTTAATTATGTTGAGTTGCGTCATGAATTAATTGCTCAGGGGCATAGCTTTTATACTAAATCAGATACTGAAGTTATTGTTCATCTTTACGAACAATATGGCCGTGATTTTGTCCGATATTTAAATGGCCAGTTTGCTATTTGTTTATGGGATGATCGGAAAAAAGAACTCATATTAGTTCGCGATAGGGTTGGAATAGTCCCTCTGTATTATACTGAACAAAATAAGGATGTTATTTTTGGTTCAGAAATAAAAGCAATTATTGCAGCACTTGATACCTCGCCTGTTTTAAACCCAAATAGTCTCGATCAATTAATGACATTCTGGTCACCTATTAGTCCAAATACTTTATTTAAAGACATCTATGAAGTTAGCCCAGGCAATATGATTATATTTTCGGGCAAAAAAGAAGTTATCCAATATTGGGATTGGAGTTTTAGTAATAAAGATAGTTATTTACAGGGAACGGATGAAGAGTTAGCAGGAACATTGCATGATCTTTTGATCGATGCTACTAAAATACGACTACGTTCAGATGTGCCGGTAGGAGCATATTTGTCTGGGGGGCTGGATTCTTCCGTTTTAGTATCACTAATACATCATTATAGTGAGAATTCATTAAGGACGTTTTCTATTTCTTTTGAGGATAAGGGGCTGGATGAAAGTGACTATCAAAAAGAAATGATCGAGCATTTATCAACCCAGCACAGCCAGATTTTTTGTAAAAATAGTGATGTTGGGGCTGGTTTCTTGGATACTATTTGGCACACTGAAAGCACGATATTACGTACCGCACCTGTGCCGATGAATATCTTATCTGGCTTAGTCCAAAAACAAAATTACAAAGTTGTACTTACAGGCGAAGGTTCGGATGAGGTATTGGGCGGTTATGATATTTTTAAGGAAACTAAAATTCGCCAATTTTGGGCTCGGAATAAGAATTCACAAATCAGACCGATTTTATTAAAACGATTATATCCTTATTTAGATATATCTAAAAAGCAGGGATTGGTATATCTACAGAATTTTTTTGGAGCAGGTCTGGATGCTCCAGAACAGAATATTTTTTCTCACTTGCCGCGCTGGCAAACTACCGCTAAATGCAAAGATTTTTTTTCCAATGATTTAAAATCGCATTTATCAGATAATGCGGTAGATTTGATAAATAATACATTTCCAGAGCAATTTTCTGAGTGGGAATCTTTTAATAAGGCTCAATATATTGAATCAAAATCTTTAATGTCTGGTTATTTATTATGCTCGCAAGGTGATCGGATGTTAATGAAAAACTCAGTTGAAGGAAGATTTCCATTTCTTGATCATAGAGTGATCGAATTTGCTAATAAATTAGACCCTCGAGTTAAAATGAAAGTACTTAACGAAAAATATTTGTTAAAAAAAGCGATGCAACAATATTT
Organism: uncultured Ectothiorhodospiraceae bacterium; assembly: GCA_947258695.1. Lineage (GTDB taxonomy): Bacteria > Pseudomonadota > Gammaproteobacteria > UBA6429 > Thiohalophilaceae > JAGLTQ01. The sequence goes on from CAMYJG010000023.1 coordinate 21,263, forward strand.
ACCAAAGAATATTGTTAAAAGGTATAAACAACCTTATCGAGCACCAGATATTGCTGCTTTTTATTCTGGAAACACACCGGAATATGTCGAGGATATGATAAGTAATGCTAAAATAGCGGATTATGGATACTTTGATCCCAAACGCGTCGAACGTTTAATTGCAAAAATTAAAAAGGGAAGAGCTATAGCCTATAAAGATAATATGGCTTTTGTAGGAATATTATCAACACAATTATGGCACCTTCATTTTATTGAAAATTTTAATAAAAATTTTTCGTTTAACACCCAATTGTCAGCAAGTATTAATTGACGGAGTAAATTATGTCTTTAGAAGAACAAATACGCGGTTATGTGTTGGAAAACTACCTTTTCACAGATGATCAATCTGCACTGAATAGTGCCGACTCTTTTTTGGAGAAAGGAATACTCGATTCAACAGGTATTCTGGAGGTAATATATTTTATTGAAGATGAATTTAATGTCAAAGTTGAAGATGATGAGATGATACCTGAAAATCTGGATTCGGTTAATCAGATCGTTGCTTACATTGGAAAAAAACAAGGTTCCTAATATACAATGTCCGTTTCACTGCTTAATCTATTAAATTCCGCGGTAGATAATTATCCTGAGAATATAGCTGTGTCTCATAAGGATGTCAGTGTGACCTATATTGAACTATGGCATAAGGTTTGCGATCTTTCGAATTATCTGAAAAAAAATGGTTTAAATAAAGGCGATCGGGTATCACTATTACTAGAGAATTCTATCGAGTATGTGATTACATATTACGGAATCCTTGCGGCAGGTGGAGTCGTTATCGCTCTTAATACAGCAACTAAATCACGAGACCTTACACGTTGGATTAGACATAGTGACTCAAAATGGTTATTTGTTCAGGCCGATCATCCTGAACTATTAAAAATAAATAATTCGGAATTAAATATAAACAATATATTGGTCGGTAATACTGATATTGAGATAAATAACGCAACTAGCTGGGATGTAATATTCAAAAGTAATTACCAGATATTACCGGAACTGGAAATTCAGAATGATGATTTAGCCGCTATTATTTACACATCAGGAACAACGGGTAATCCAAAAGGAGTTATGTTAAGTCATAAAAACTTGCATCATAACATATGCTCAATACTGGAATATCTCGAAATTACTAATGAGGATAGTATATTAAATGTACTCCCATTTTATTATTCTTATGGTAATTCTATATTACATACTCATATCGCTGTGGGTGGAAGAATCGTTTTGGAAAATAACACATTATTTCCCAAAAGAATATTGAAGGAAATGGAAGATAAGAAGGTCACTGGATTTTCCGGAGTTCCTTCAACGTTTGCATTATTAATGAATCGAACTAAGTTTTCTGATTTTAATTTGTCAAAGCTGCGTTATATGACGCAAGCCGGAGGTGCTATGGCTCCTGCAAATATTGATCGGCTAAAAAATGAATTATCAGATGTAAAATTTTTCGTTATGTATGGGCAAACAGAAGGAACAGCTCGTCTTGCATATTTACCTCCCGATCAACTAGTAATAAAACGAGGATCTATCGGTAAGGCTATTCCAGATATTAAGCTTGAGGTGCAAGATATAGATGGGAACAAATGTCCACCTCATGTTACGGGTGAGATTTGTGCTAAGGGGGATAACATTATGCTTGGTTATTGGAAAGATCCTGAAACTACAAAAAAAGTTATTTGTAATGGTTGGTTGAAAACAGGTGACCTTGCTCATTATGATGATGATGAGTTTATATATATAGATGGTCGCTCATCTGAAATGATTAAAAGTGGCGCGCATCGAATAAGTCCGAAAGAAATTGAAGAAGTAATATTGGAATTAGATTTGGTATCAGAGGTGGCTGTTATAGGGGTGCAGGATGAACTACTAGGACAAACAATTAAAGCGGTCATTGTACCTAAGACGGACATTAAAATTAACAAGCTGCAATTGTTATCTCATTGCAAAGAAAATCTAGCAAATTATAAGGTGCCTAAAATAGTGGATTTTGTAGAGTCATTACCTAAAACGCCGTCAGGAAAGATTAAGCGATTCATGTTAAACAAAACTAAGATTAAGGAATATAACAATGTCTAGCACATTAACAGAAATTTATACTAAAGAAGTGATCGATTTTGATAAAGATAAAGAAGTGGAAAAAATAAGTAATCGATTACGTGAAATATTACGGAATAAATTGCATCGTAGAGGTTTGGTTATTGCGATGTCAGGAGGTATTGATAGTTCTGTTTGTGCAGCATTAAGTGTGGCAGCGTTGGGAAAAAATAAAGTTTTTGGTATGTTATTACCTGAGCAAGATTCATCATCTGACAGCTCAAAAAGAGGCGATTTGTTAGCAAAGCATTTGGGAATTGAATGTGTTGTGCATGATATTGCTCCAGCACTTTCCGCAATAGGTTGTTATGAATGGCGAGATGAAGCAATCAAAAAAGTCTTCCCAGAATATGGCGAAGGTTGGAAGAATAAAATAGTAATATCGGGTGGTTTGGAAGGTCAAGTAAATCATTTTAGACTTGTAGTGCAAACTCCAGACGGGGAAATGAAGGAAGATCGATTACCATTAAAAGAATATTTACAAATTGTTGCAGCAACGAATCATAAGCAGAGAATCAGGAAGACGATGGAATATTTTCACGCTGATCGCCTGAATTATGCTGTAGTAGGAACACCGAATCGTCTTGAATACGATCAAGGATTTTTTGTTAAAAATGGAGATGGTTCTGCTGATGTAAAACCAATAGCACATTTATATAAGACTCAAGTATATGCATTAGCGAAACATTTGGGATTGCCCGATGAAATCTGTTCAGCGATTCCAACTACTGATACTTATAGTCTTTCTCAGGGACAGGACGAGTTTTACTTTTCTCTTCCATATCAACAAATGGACATGGCTCTATGGGCTCATAATCATAAGATTGCGACTTCAGAGCTTGCTGAAGCACTTAATATTGATGAAGCACATGCGGCTTTTGTATATAACGATATTGAGACAAAACGTCGTACTACACAATATTTGCACGCAAAGGCAGTATTAATAGAAGATATAGCTGAGTTGTAATTTAATTTTCGTTCACTAGAAGATAAGATTGGTGAAAATGCAATCATGATATTGTGTATTAGCTTAGCTATAAAAAAGCTATTTAATGTGCAGGATAGTAAATGTGAGTGAAGCTATCATCAACGTAACCTCATTGGGGCAGGTAGGGTATAAGCTTGAATATTCTGATGTGACAATTTACATTGATCCTTATTTGTCCAATTCGGTTCAGGAAAAAGAGGATATAGACTGCAAGCGATTACTACCAATACCAATACATCCAGAACAGATTGAAGATGCTGATTTTATTTTAATTACACATGATCATAGAGATCACTGTGATGAAGACACATTAATCCCAATATCAAGATCGTCCCCGCAATCGATATTCATTTGTCCCGAAAAAATACGCACGAAATTGACTGGCATGGGCATATCGAGCGAACGTATAAACGTAATTGGGGAGGAGGTAATTCGTATGCAACAAAATATAAATCTGTATGCGGTTCCCGCAGCTCATCCTAAAGTAGAAAAAAATATAAATGGAGGATGGTCATGTATTGGTTATGTGATAGAGTTCGAACATAAGCGATTGTATCACGCTGGTGATACGTCTGTTGCGGCAGAGATAGTAGATGTTTTATCAATACTTGGTAACATTGATGTCGCTTTTCTACCTGTCAACGAACGTAACTATTATCGTGACAAGAAGGGTATTCTTGGTAACATGTCAATACGTGAGGCATTTAAGTTCGCAGAAGAGATACAGGCAGGCACTGTTGTGCCAACCCACTGGGACATGTTCGCGGATAATCAGGTGTACCGGGAAGAAATTGAACTCCTTTACAATAAACTAAAACCTAATTTCAAACTTCTTATTGAACCGTCAACTATATAAATACACGTATTATGTTAGCTAGCATTATCATAAGAACCTATAATGAAGAGAAATACTTACCGGAATTGCTTGGGATGGTAAAAAAGCAAGACAGAGATAAAGTCGATATAGAAATTGTAGTCGTAGATTCTGGTTCCACGGATAGTACGCTAGAAATTGCAGAATCATTTGATGCTCATGTCGTTCATATAAAAAGTTCTGAGTTTACATTTGGACGTTCATTGAATGTGGGGTGTGATGCTGCTAATGGCGACTTTCTTGTGTTTATCAGTGGTCATTGTATTCCAGTTTCAAATGATTGGGTGTATACCTTAACAAAACCACTTGCTGATGGTAGAGCTGCGTACTCGTATGGAAAACAAGTCGGAGTGGATAAAACCAAATATAGCGAACATCAGGTATTTAAAAAATTCTATCCTGATATGAGTAAAATTCCTCAGGATGATTATTTTTGCAATAATGCGAATGCTGCGTTACTTAAATCTACCTGGTGTGACATAAAATTTAATGAGGAACTAACCGGTTTAGAGGACATGTATCTTGCTAAACAACTGACAGAAAATCATAATGAAAAAATATCATATGTTTCAGAGGCGCCTGTATTTCATATACATGAAGAAACCTGGTATCAAATCAAACTTCGATATGAAAGAGAGGCTATCGCCCTTCAAAAAATAATGCCAAATGTACATGTTTCTATTTATGATTTCATCCGTTATTTTAGTAAGTCGGTATGGCTGGATTTTCTAGAAGCAAGTAAAGAGAGAGTACTTCATAAAAATATTGTCGGTATTATTTTATTTCGTTATATGCAATTTTGGGGTACATATAAAGGTAATCACGATCTTCGAAAATTATCGACGTCAATGAAAGAAGCCTATTTTTATCCAAAATAATTATACGAGCAAGATTTCATGAGCAAAAGAAAAATTACGGCACTGTTACCAATGAAAGCTTTTAGCGAAAGAGTTAAAAACAAAAACTTTCGGGACTTTTCTGGAAAACCATTATATCGATGGATGTTGGATACTCTGCTTGAGATAGATGAAATTGATAATATAGTAATAAACACTGACGCAAAATTTATTTTGTTTGATGAAATGTTACAGAAAATGAAACGTGTAATCCTGCGTAATAGAAAATCTGAACTTTGTGGAGATTATGCAAGTATGAATTTAGTGATCGAGGATGACATTAATGCCGTACCATCAGATTTGTTTTTAATGACACATACTACCAACCCTCTGTTGAGCGCGAAAACTATTAGAAAGGCGATAAAATTATTTGATTCCACCCATCAGTGTGATTCATTGTTTACAGTGAATAAAGTTCAAACACGATTTTATCATAAAGATACTAGCCCAGTGAATCATGATCCAAACAATCTAATTCGAACTCAAGACTTGGAGGTTTGGTATGAAGAAAATTCATGCTTGTACGTGTTTACTGCAGAAAGTTTTAAGAATAGAAATGCAAGAATTGGAGTGCATCCTGTGATGATGGAAACGCCAGCTCTGGAGTCTTTCGATATCGACGAGCCTGATGATTGGATTATCGCAGAGTCTGTAGCTTTATACAGCAAAACAATGGCAGTAAGCACCTAACGTGACCTCTAATCTGAAAGTGTTGATTACTTGCCCACCTATGATAGGTATGAAAGATCAATTCATATCATTGTTACAAGATAAAGGGATCGACGTGTTTATGCCTAATATAGAGCAAACATTATCAACCTCTGAGCTTATAAAGCTCGTTCCGCAATATGATGGTTGGATAATTGGTGATGATCAAGCGACTCGAGATGTTTTTAAAGCAGGTAGCGAAGGAAGGTTAAAAGCGGCGGTAAAATGGGGTGTAGGTGTAGATAATATAGATTTTGCAGCATGTAAAAATTATGGTATAGAAATAACAAATACACCTGGTATGTTTGGTGCTGAAGTTGCGGATATTGCTATTGCGTACTTAATCGGGCTTGCTCGAAATTTATTTTTTATTGATCGAGAAGTGCGAAATAATATTTGGAAAAAGATACGAGGAGTATCGCTAGCAGGGAAAAAAGTAGGACTAATAGGTTTTGGTGATGTTGGAAAACATGTGGCAAAACGCATACTTGCATTAGATATGGATGTGACAATATATGCTCGTTCGAGTAGTACTGCTGACTATGAATTTATCAAGTGGCCTGAACGAGTTAGTGAGTGTGATTTTTTAATTTTTACCTGTTCACTTAATAAGAAAAATTATCATATGCTCGACGATACAGTGATATCAGAAACGAAAAAGAATGTCAGAATTATCAACGTTGCCAGAGGCCAATTAATTGATGAAGCTGCTCTTGTGAGAGGGCTGCAGTCTGGCCAGATTAATTCGGCTGCATTAGATGTTTTCGAAATAGAGCCGTTACCGGTTGATTCGTTGCTACGTACTATGGATAATTGCATTTTCGGTTCGCATAATGCATCAAATACCAACGAAGCAGTTGCAGCGACAAATATACGGGTTATTGACGAATTATTTAGAATAATGGGAGTTCGATAACACTTATGGAGCAGTGTGTTTTAATTACTGGTGCAACTGGCGGTATAGGTAAGGCCTTATGCAAATCATTTAAGAAAGCAGGCTACTATATAATTGCAACCGATATACTCCAGGATTTCACAGGAGCTGATGCATATTATTCGATGGATCTTGTTGAGTTTGTAGCTAATGAGACACAAAAAAAATCTTTTTTGAAGTTTATAAAAAAATCATCAAAGGGGAAAAAGCTAACAACCTTGATAAATAACGCAGCTGTACAAATATTAGGAGGGGTGTCGGACATTACTGTCAGTGATTTCAGGAAAACTCTTGAAGTTAATGTTATGGCACCGTTTTTACTGATGCAATCATTGTTACCAATGCTAGAAGAATCTAAAGGGTCTGTAATAAATATAGGAAGCATCCATTCGAGAGCAACCAAACCAAAATTTTTAGCCTATGCAACAAGTAAAACTGCTTTAAAAGGTTTAACTCAGGCTGCATCAGTTGATTTAGGTGGGCATGTGCGGGTTAATAATATTCAACCAGCTGCCACAGCTACAGAAATGTTGATGGAAGGTTTTAAAGATGAAGATAAACTAGACGAGCTAAAAAAATATCATCCAATTGGCCGAATTGCAGAACCACTTGAAATAGCTGACATTGCTGTGTTTTTAGCTTCAGATAAAGCAAGTTTTATAACAGGTGTGTCCTTAAACGCAGATGGTGGGATAGGTGTTCGCCTATATGATCCTGAATAGTTTGACAATTATTGAACAAGCATATTATTAATCTATCACTCAACGGTACACTTTTATCATCTGGTTCGATTGTTCTTGTTTTAGGCTATTACAATTAAGATGCACGGTTAGCAATTATCTAAAACTGTTACTCTAAATATTGTAATATTAGAATGGTGCTTCAACCGTCAGAAGGATGTTTTGTCATTTAAATAAAATTTACCATGAGAGACTTAAAGTATATTAGAACGGTATTGCTTCATGAGTTTGCAATCGGTCTCAATACTTAGGGTAAACTTATTTAAATTATTTCTATAGAAAATATTGAGAGAAAAAATGAAAAAATTTATATCTATTCTATTGGTTGTTATCGTTATTCTAACAATTTTATTTGTATATGAGCGGTTATTTGTGCGATCACAATTTGGTCCCACTACAATGTTAGCGGTTATTATGCTTCTTAGCTTTATACTAGCGCTTATCGTAACATTATTTTCCTATGGGACAAGGTTTCATGAGGTTGTTACACGTGGTTGGATGATGTTTATATCCATTAGCATTACATTTGTAGCTGTAGATCTAATAGCGGGCTGGTTGCTCATCAAACCACTTTCAGCTGAGCATGTACCGGATAAATATTTGCATCATAAATTGGTACCCAATACAAATGCTCGGTTTGAACAAGTTGAATTCTCATATGTACAACGAGTTAATAATCTAGGAATACGTGGGAAAGACCGAACACTTGAGAAACCTTCTCAACATTATAGAATACTAATGCTGGGGGATTCTTTCACAATGGGCAAGGGTGTAGAAGATGACCAGACATTTTCAGCACTTTTGGAAAATTCTCTTAATCTTAAAAAGACATGTACGTCGAAGACTTTTGAGGTTTTGAATGCAGGTGTTGATAGTTATGCGCCGATATTGTCTTATATACAACTTAAAAAATATCTTGCGCCAATGAGACCAGATGTAATAGTGCTCAACCTTGATCCGAACGATCTAATACAAGAAGATGTGTATAGAAAGATTGCTAACTATAATGACAAGGGAGAAGTTATTGGTGTGCCAGGCCCAATTAGCAGAAAAGTCGCTATAAGCCAACGCATTAGGGGCTGGATTGATCAGCATTTGTATTTCACAAGACTACTTCTTTACTATACTAATACTTTTTTTGAACATGCAGATTTTTCTGTTGAAGACCTTGTTTCGAGAGCCAGTTATAATGTGATTCCATACACTATTGCTGAGGACAAAATCAACAGAGATGAGCAATGGAAGCAATTATTTGCAACACTCATAAAGATAAAATCATTTTCTGATGAGAGAGCAATCCCTTTTATTTTGACGCATTACCCCTGGGGTCATTTGGTTAATGATAGGGAGTTCAATCCGGGGAGATATCAATATATTCCAGAGGGTTCGACACCATCGGATAAATACCTTGCGACACTACTGCAACTTGCTGAGGAATCTGGTATAGAATTAGTTAACCTTTTCCCAGCGTTTCGTGCGTATAAGGGGGAAAAATTATTATATTATAAACACGATGGGCATTTTACTTCTGAAGGCCATAAAATCATGGCAACTGAATTGGAGCAATACCTTACTGCAAAATTATCAACCACATGGTGTCAGTGAAACAATAAGCAATGCTACGTAAACTGTGGTGAGGTATTTTCTTAATTGTTCACAGTATTGGTGCGAATATTTGAGAAAAATTTAGGAATAAAGATTTTAGTGCTTTAACTAGACTCGTAAGTATCACTCAGGCTGCCTCTAAAGCTCGTAGCAGGTTGACTCTTGCGTTAGGAGGGAAAAAGGTTGGTTAGAGAATATAGGCGCCAAAGAGCGCTTCTCACGAACAATCAATTTGCACAGACTTTAGCGTAGCCTATGCTTAAAGAAAAAATGTAAAATGAGGTGAGCACATAAGTTGATACATTCGAAATAAATCTAACCTCAAAAGGCCACCACATTTTAACTTGCGTGCAAATCAAAATGAGGCGGCCCATTTGAATGTCTAATTTACTCCGTTATCTCCTTTATCTGATATAGATAAAGATGGATGTTGTATCGGAGTTAATATTATTTTTCTACTCAAATACCGTGTCGTCGCCTAACTATTCCATGAACTAGCATCAATAAAAGACCCATCGCAAAGAGGATAAGAACTGATGGTTCAGGGACATGAATATAGGATGTCAGGTAGGTATATGAAATTGGACGATCAAGCGCAGTATAACGACTCTCAGCCGTGAGAACATACATGCCATCAATGCCTAATTCTTCAAAGGTTACATCATTGATGATACCAGTCCACTCGTAGTATACACGCTCAGACCAATAACCGATCTGTAAAGCTCCTCCCCCCACGTCAGTGACTCCATCATGCGCTGTTTCAGCATAGAATCGCATAGTGTTATTTCCCATGTCATTCCACGCAATTCCAAGGAGATGCGCATTGCTAGACATGCTAAAGCCGGTAAGTGACATGAAGACGACTATCTGCAGAATTTTAAAGAACTTCCAAGTACTATTTTTCAATTCCTTCCCCTATAGTTGGTATTAAGCTATCGGTGATAGTGCAATTAACAGGCCAATATTATAACTACTTGTTTTATATGGAAATAATTCAATTTACCCATCTTAGAAATCGTTAGCGTGTAAGGCTGAGCTAACAGTTAATCTGTATTCGAAAAATATGTGTAAGGTTTGCTTTACAAAAATAGGTAAATCACATTTACTTATGATTATTTAAGCAATTATTTGTGAGACTACTGAAATTGCAAGGCCAGATAGTTACAGCTGTTATTTCTCTACTAAATCCTCAGAAGTTATTCACGTGGTGTTGATGGTTTTTTATGCATTTAACCAGTTGATTTGAAGGTGTCCATTTTTTAAGAGATATCTCAGTGCTTCCAGGATTGAGTAAGCATCATCTTTAGCGTCATGTTCGTGGTGCTTGTCCATTGTTACGCCAAAATGCTGCGCGATTGTCCCACTTCTATTAGCATCTAATTCCCTTTCCGTTAAACCGGATTTTTGAAAAATGAGGCGTATATCTTTTGCCTGATGAACATGAAATGGACACTGTATTCCATTGACAAAGCAGGTCGGTAGAAATGTGCTTACGATATCATCTCGATAAGAATACATTTTCCGCTCTCCTACAAAATCAGCAAATTCAGAAATAGCTATATCGGGGGGCTTACCATCATCGTCTATTTTTTCCTGCGTAATTCCAGTGAGATTAGTAAAATATTTGTTTAGCTTTATTATCCCGCCATCTCGTCCTATAGGAGAAACATAGGATAGCCATTCCCTGTTTACCGGCAAACCCTCTTCCAGTTTCACCCTGTAGGCGCCTATCTGAATTAAAACAGGTAAATGGTCGTGTAAACCTCCCCACGAGCGTTCCAATACCCCAGAGTCAGTCCAAAACTCTGTATCATAGATGACTATTTCATCGCACATTTTGAGTTTATCCTTAGCATCCTGTATTTAGTCTTTTGATGCATTAATCACAAATTGAACCTACATTCACTAATGCAGACTTATCGGGGATATCGTTTGCGTATACTTTATCAAATCCAAACTGACTTAGAATTTTTAAACCTGCATTTATCTCATGAGCAGCTAATTCATTACGCCATTCACTAATCGGCGATGTGCCCGAGAGAATATTACTAGATTTTCCAACAACTCTACTTGGTTGCAGGATAGTAGAATCTGGTAAATTTTTATTCAAATTTGACAATCCTAAATATTCAAAAACGGATTTAATTTCGTGTTGTGGATTAGTATATACGTGTTCGTAGAATAATACCTTAAGCTTGTTTGAGCAGTTCTGCCCTTTAAATTGACGAAGTGGCACCAAATTTAATATACACCATATTAATATTTGATTTTGTATGAAGTTTTTCTTCTCGCTTACTAAGTGAATTAAGTCAATATATTCTGATAAATAATCTTCGCTTAATTCCGTTTGCTTCAAAAAATCAATGGGATCATTCATCCAGTACCATTCATGTTTTTTTTGTTTTGATAAAGCGACTGAGAAAGGGTTTCTAATCAGTAAAATGGGTCTGATTTTAGGGAATTGTTGGCAAGCCCAATGCGCAAGTAAATTGGCAAAAATATCTTTTACTAGGAGACCTTTATAGTGAATTTTACGATTACCCACGTCACATCGAACATCATGTAGCATTCCAGTAAATATTTTTTCTGCTTCTTGCAATAACTCAATGTCTTTCGCATTAGATCTAATATAGTGGTTTACACTTAAGTAAGGCATTCGAGGATTTAGCCATGGGTGAAATGGTTCAAAAACTTCACGGTATTTTAAATTATGGTTTATTAAATTAGCTATCCAGGTCGTTCCACTTCTACCGTCACCTATTAACCACATCACATGTTTATATTGATTCAGGTGGTAATTTAGTTTTAATATATTTGATCGTAAGAATTGTCTAAACATTATTAATTTTAAGTTAAGTTGTATTCATTGTTTTTGCACATAAGAAGCGCTGTAATACTGATGTTGAATTCCTTGCGTATATGCAACCTAATTTACTGCAATTATTAGATGTTTTCTAAGCTGATTCGTGATTTTGAAGATTATTTCCTGAACTAGTTTAAAGGATTGTCAGGAGAGTGTTATTTTTCCGTTGAGCGAATTAATAAAATCAGACTAAACTTTCATAAACACGCTGGTACCCCTCAATCATCTTGTTTACAGTGTAATTGTTTGTGAATTTAATATGTGCGTATTCCCCGATCTCTTTGCGCAATTGATTTTGTGTAACTAATTCCGTTAGTGCATCGGCCATCTCTATCGTATCGCGGGGTTTAACAACCCGGCCATATTTCTCTTCATCGATTACGTGTCGGCTTTCACCGACATTAGTAGTTACTATAGGCAATCCATACGCCATTGCCTCCAATAATACGATTGAATTTGCTTCCCAAAGAGATGGTTGGCAAAAAATGTCTAATGAAGGAAGTAAATTATTTGCAGCGTCTGGAACCCAACCTAAAAAGCGAACCATACTTGATAAATTAAGACGAAGACATTTGTCTTCCAATTCCTTGCGCATAGGGCCGTCACCAGCAATAAGAAATACGCAGTTTACCCCTTTGCGTTTGAGGAGATCTGCTGTGTCGAGAAGATACGTTATTCCTTTTTGCTCAGTTAATGTGGATATGGAACCGATGATAATTGGTGCATCTGGTTTGTTGCGGTAATAAGCAGCCAGGTCCTCTTTTGTTTCGAGCGAGGGTAACTCTACACCGTTATAAATTGTGTCGAGCTTGCGCGGTGAAATATGAAGTTTTTTACTTATGCTTTTAGCTTGTTCGTAACCAACTGCGACCAGATGGTTCACCATTCGGCTGAAGATAATTTCAAGTATTAAATTGCTCATCTTACGATTGGGATAGTTACCATAATGAAAGGTATGAACAAGACGGATTTTAGAACCTAATAGACGACACTGTGCGGCATCAGCAAGACTTCCGGTATCATGAGAGTGCACGATATCGATGTCTTTATCTTTTAATAGTTTTTTAAGAACTATGAATCGATTATAGGGCGTGATTTTTGGGTTTAACTCAGGTAGACCGATCAAATCATACCCCTGTGCAATTAGTGCTTTACCAATTGCGCCTGGTTCGTTTCGCCAACAAACGGTGACAGAATATCTATCTGTATTAAGGTTGTTGCATAATGTTGCGATGACCCGCTCGGCGCCTCCATGATGAAGACCAGCGATAGAAATTAATAGGTTAATTTTCTTATGTTGATGCATTGATCTAAGTTCTCTGAGCCTTAATTTATCTTTATTCAGTGTAGTGGTAAGTATTTTCAGTCTAACTCATATTAATCGACCTTGTTTCTGCGAATTAAATTGGAAATTAGCGCCCAAATAAATACCACGATTGTTTCCATAGAGTTCCTCCAGTCACGTAGATCAAAATCAAAAAAGGCTAAAGGGGGTTTGTAAGATTTGAATAAGTCTTTCCAAGTGAGCAATCCAGCTCGCATATATTCTGGGATTGCCGTAGCTTCAGCGCGCAGTACAATATGTTGAAAACGTTTTCCTGTTGGTGTCACGGGTTCAACAGTTTGGCCGATCATGTCTTGATAATGTATCCAGCATAGGTCAACCCCTGCATAAGGGGCTGCATCACCACCACCAGAAAGTCTTGGGTTTGCTTCAATTAATTTTACCTTCCCGTCTCGATTATCACGTTTAACTTCAATTTCACATATTCCCTTATAACCAATTTTTTTCAAGAAAGCATCACATACCCTGTCAGCCTCTAAATCAATTACAGGTTCAGTCACGGATGCAGGACCCATACCGAAAGGGACGCACCTCAATTCTTTGAACATTGCATTTGCGATGCGTCTACCAGTATTGTCATAACAAGATAGGTACACTCGTTTTGATGTATCTGGTCCTTGAATGATATCTTGAACTATAACTTGTGGAGTTTTTTCCTGGACCAAACGATAGCAGTCGATTAGCTCTTGTTCAGAGTTGGCAACAGCTATCTTTTGGCAATAGAATGGGTGAGTTTTTTGGAAATGTTCCCATTCTCGAAAATGCCAGGGTTTGATCAAACAAGGGTAGGCAACTTTTTTTGTGACCGTAACCAATTCATCCAATGTGTTAACCCTGGATGTAAATGGCATCGGCATTTCATTTTCGGCAGCGAGTTGGTATTGTGTTTGTTTTAACGCAAGAATTCCTTGTAATTCGATTCCAGGATTCAATAAAAAATATTCTTTCAGCATCTCGGAATGATTTGCTATTGCAGTTACATAACGGTCAGAGCTGGGTATCAAAACTGCTTTCTCTCCTAACTCTCTTGCAAGATCCTTCATGAAATCAAGCCATTTTTCCGGCTCTACATCAGGATTTGGGCAAAGACGTGCTGGCCCATATGTGGAACGAAATCCTTGCATTCTTGGATTACAGTCAAAGCATAATGTTTTTACGCCTCTACGTTGAAGACTTCTGACACCAAGCACACCAGTTTGAAATGCACCTGCAATGACGGCAGGTGGCCAACCAGTTTTAGCCTTAGCAGTCTTCTTATGCATCACTTAATTAAGTCCAGATACTCTATTAGGAGCGCAATCATACACTTACTACACAAAAAGGGACAGGAATTCACTCTCACGGATGTCTTGCCTTGAGTTCTTAAAAGGCTCAAAAGTTATACAATATTAATACGATAATCCTCATATTCTCTATTGGATATTTCTCATTCAAATTTTCTCATATTGAATACAATGCGGAGATGTTTGATATTTATGCGATCATTTAAATTCTTACCGATCCCACTTATAAGTGGTATCAGAGCAAAGCATGACTTAACTTTAGCATCCACAGGGCTTAGCTTTGTCGCTACAAAAGATTAAAATTGGGTAATCCTTACTTTTGATCATTTAACCTATATATGGGGGTGATAGCTATATTTATAACAGGTTGGGGAATATATTATAGAACCTTAGTGCTCATAATTTAATACCGAATTACTTATCGATAACATATTATAAATTAAAATATTCCAAGAATATGGCAATAAAACATCGGTGCATTATTGGTAACATCGTTGTGGATATTTATGCGTTTTAACTTATATGGTTCATCGCAGTGTGAAACTGTACCGCGTTCTGTGGTGAAGGCTAAATTATATCCGCAATTCTTTACATTATTGGAAACTTCATTATTATAATCACCATTAGGGTATGCAAAGTATTTCGTCTGTTTCTTTGTCTTGGACTCAACAACACTTTTAGAATTCGATAATTCCTGCTGCACTTTATTTGCATTCAATTTTGGTAATATTTCGTGGTTGACGGTATGAGAACCAAATGCGATATTAGAGTTTATCATTTCATTAATTTGAGTCCAACTAAGAAAGCTATCGATATTTTGATTTGTGACATCACTATTATCGATTTCATGTAAGTGAGAACTTATTTCTGCAATCATCTGCTGTGGTATTTCTATCGAACCAGATTTTAATAAATTAACGAATTTTTTAATTTTATTTTTTGCTAATTTTGATGGGCAGTTTAAAATGTGTTCAAGATTATATTGGCGAAGTAATTTTCCTGATGATTTTGAATAAAGCAAATATAATAATGACGCAAGTTTTTCCTGCCAAAATATATTGGAAGTACCAATGAATGCAGTTGCTACAAATATGATAGCGGGCATACGATGTTTTGAAAGTATTGGGAATGCGACAGAATGATTATCACTCCAGCCATCATCAAAAGTTATCAGGCATGTTCCGGGCTCAAACTTGGTTTTCGTTTTAATATGCTTGGCAAACTCATCAACCGATAGAACATTAAAATATTTTTTAAGGAAGGATATATGCATTTCGAATGTATCCTGGTCGACAATAATCCCTTCATGCGAAAATGATCCGGATTTTTCTTCAGGGGTCAGAACCCGATGGTACATTAATACGATCGCATTATTACCAAGCATGAGTTGTCTGTATAAGTGTAATAATCCGCTGTAGTACAGAGTATATGCAACACAAAGTTTAATGCTATATTTCAGGGTGTGTATCATACAATTTTGAATCGTGTGTTTCGTATGCAATTTGTAGTATGACTACATCTTAACAGTAAAGTTAAGTAATTTCACACGTTAGTAGCTTGAAAAGTGAATTTAAATTGATTATCCGCATGTTTGAGTGTAATGAACAAAAAACTACAGCATCATTGTGATTATAGTATGAGATTCAATAGCGGAGTAATTTTGTTGTTGATTTTTCTAAATGCGGCCGTTTTTTTTGTAATTGACTTTTCCCCAGGATTTAACGCCATGATAAACTAGTGATGT
Organism: uncultured Ectothiorhodospiraceae bacterium; assembly: GCA_947258695.1. GTDB lineage: Bacteria > Pseudomonadota > Gammaproteobacteria > UBA6429 > Thiohalophilaceae > JAGLTQ01. The sequence goes on from CAMYJG010000023.1 coordinate 37,379, forward strand.
CCAGTTAGATTAACATAGCAAGTAGATTTCAAATTATTAGATTAAATAAAATGCATTGTCTATGAAGCGAAAATGACAGAATATAATTTTCTCTACTTGGCTGTTGTGCTAAGACGAGTGGAAGGTCACCAGCCACCTGGTTTTCTCGATAAATTCGACTTGGAAGCGGAGTTTGATAATATAGCGAAGATGTTCTCATCATCCCGTATAGTATTGTGTGATGATGAAGATGTGAGTCAGAAATCAGTTACGCCCCAGAATTTTTTTAACAATAGAACGTAACGATTTCTGAATTTTTCTGATCCAATAGGTGCTGTGTTTTTTTATTATTAGAATGTTATGGTTTGCTCGATACTGATTAGTAAATCGCGATTTAAATGGTTCATTCCCAATAGTAAAGTCAATCTCTGTTTTCTTGTTGGTTAGTGCATGTTGAATTAAATATCTAATCAAGAGAATACCTGGCGAGCGATTAAAGTACTTGATATTAAAGGAAGGTTTGTACCAAAGAATTTTCGAGTCGTAATCAAAGCCATAATGAAAGGATAGCGGAGTTCCATCTAATTCAATGACGGTAAATATCAGCTTTCCAGTTGGAAGTAATTTGTTGGCAAGATGCCGATAAAAATCCTGATTCCGCTTATTCATAAAAAGGCTTTTGGTGTTGGTTGCTTCCCATCTTTCTATGTGTTGTTCAAAAAACACAGGTAAGTATTTAGTTAGTTCGGTTTTGTCGTCTACATTATGAAAACTTAATACGCCTTGACGTTTGAAGTAATTAAAGGGTCTTTTCGTGCTATATTTATCTATGATTTTTTGTGCGTTTCGTTCATGATTTTTAATGATTAATGTTGGGCACACTATAGTGTCATTTGTAAGACAGTATAAGTTTGTTTGTTTGCAGTCTGCGTGCAGTAATTTATGAGTACTGGATTGCTCAGGAATGTTAAGGAGAGAAACAGTTTTCCAAAGATCAGAATTTTTACTCAAAAAATCACAGATTATATTAAGTGCTGCCCTTTTTTCTATTGGGAGTACAAAATCAAGGTAATCAGAGTTGGCGTCACCGATAAAGGATAGAGTTTTAGCTCGTTTATTGGTGTTGGTGAGCATGAGTGGAGCAAAACCAATTATTTGATTGTTTTTATGAACGGTTAGGAAAAATAGTTTGTGTTCTACTCCAAATGTCTTCCACCAGCTATCAAACCATTCGAAAGTTTGAAAAATCGTATTAGTTTCATTACGCGCAACGAGGTTATTCCATTCAGATGGGGTTATAGGGATGTTATCAGGATCTTTTATTAGTTTTATATGCAATTAAAGGACTACTTTGTTAGGTGGTTTACACTATTTTAGTATACGACTAATAGTATCTGAAGTTAGTTCAATGTGTTTTTCTGTCACATAAGGATGCGTGGGAAGGGTTATAATCTCCTGCGCTACTCGGCGCCCCCCAGGCGTATCACAATCCCTGCTATCCAATCTATCCTTTATATCGGCTATATCCGGTACAGCTAAAGGATATGAGGTACTAGCTCCAATTCCATTGTCTAATAAAGAATATAATAGATTTTCTCGCTGGTTCACATTATTAACTAAGATTGGTAGGCGAATATCAACGGTCTGAACAATATCGGCGTGCTCAATTTGGTCAAGCCCTGATAAGCTACTCAAAGCCTCAGTAAGCATTCTGGCGTTATGACGACGACGGGAAGTCAACTCGTCAAGGTGGTTAAACATCAGCAGAGCGAATGATCCGAGGTGAGGACTGTATTGTCGCACAGGGTAATCTGTTGTAAATTCAGTTTTGCCCAGGTTTAAGAAGGGTAGGTATTGGGTAATCCAGTACGACTTGGGAGGCAATAAAGCTGCATAGATGAGCAATTTTAGGCTGTCTGTGATGGTAGTGACAGCCGATGAATCTGGTAGTGTATGAATTAGATTGTACAAAATTTGTTGTAATTCATCAGAATTTGTTACCAAAATACCGCCCTGGATAGAGGTGATATTTTTGCCCTTATCCAGGCTATATAGTCCTACATCACCGAATGTTCCTGAGTATTGATCATCAACTTTTCCCCCCATGCATTGAGCTGCGTCATCTATAAGATATACGTTGTTGGTTTTTGCGATTTCGCTGATTTTGGGTAGATCATTGGGAATTCCATAGAGATTTGCAGAAACGACAGCAAGTGTATGTGTGAAGTCGAAATTTGCCAGTTTCTCTATGTTATAACTGAGCGTAGTAGGATCTATATCGCAGACGCGTACTTTTAAACCAGCCTTCATTACTGAAGCAGGAACAGAATAACATGTGTATGATGGTACTATCACTTCGTCCTTACTTTCATCGTCACGCAATTCAGATAAGGCCTGGAGCACAAGGCTAAGCGCTGCACGCCCTGAAGACATGAACAAACAGTGTTTGATATTAAATTTTTGGCAGATAGCATTTCGAAAATCCTCAAGATCATCGTTACCAAACGGCAATCGAGTCAGCCAATTGTAGATATCTGCAAATTTAATAGGTGTTCCAGCGGGTGCTACAAGATTCATAAGTATTCCTTCATCGAAAAATTCACTTATATCGCTTTTAATTTAAAATTATTATGCTTGGTTTATCTGGTATCTATTAAGACGGTATATTTTCTTGATTTGGTCTGATTACTCCGAATTTTTAACATTTAATTTAATAACAGCTTTGATAGTATTTAGAGCTCATATCTTCTGAGTATCTAATATTATTATTTTAAAGGAGCGAAAACAAACATGTTTACGGGCCACATTAATACTAATAAGTTACGGTATATTCTTTGCCAGTATTGGGCCGAGTATAGTGGTAACTTTTACGGGTAGTTTTCTCCAGGTATTTATTGCTAAGTTATATTTTGGGTTGTCTACATTAAGTTGAGGTAGCTCTAAACTATTATTAAGATAATATTGCCAATAAAGTTGCAATTGAGTTGCATTCCATTTCTTTTTAAATTGCTCTCCGCCTGATTCGACGGATGAACGCCCCAGATGAAATTTTTTGAAGTTACTTTCACATGCATTTTTAATCATTTCCCAGTAGAGCACATAACTGTATTGGAGTTTTCTTGCCTGTGGTAGGGCTCCCGCCCACATTCCTTCTACAGTATTTTTGTAATAGCCATTGAATGCAGCTGCTATTGGCATATTGTTATGGTAGCAGACAAATATCCTGATTTTATCACCAAACTGTTTTAGTATTTCTTCAAAATAGGCTCGTTGATAAATAGGAGTTCCTAGTGTTCGCCAAGATGTGGCAAGAATATTATAAAAAATATCCAGGTATTCCTCCCCACCTGAGCGTACGGTTAAATTGTTTTTGTAGGCTCGACGGATGTTAGTTCGATGTTTGGAAGCAAAAGCACTCCATAACCTGTCGGGATCCGGGTCAAGCTCGATCGTCATGCTTATTTTATGTTTTGAAGTTGGTAGTGAATGACTAATAATTTCAGTGGCGCGGATCTCCAGGTAGTCGGCCCCGATTTGTTTAGCGATTTCGGTTGCTTCATTAAGGAGTTGCTCTTTGGTACCGGAATCGATGGCACATGGTCCTCCAAAGTTCACAAATGGCATGGAGCATAAAATTCGTCCAAACAGCCGGCTTTTTAGATAGACTAATGGAAAAATGCCAACGAACTGCTCATCTCTTTTAGCCACAAGATAATGGCTTGGGTGATTAAAGATCTTACGGTTAATATTTCGCCAACCATATAGTTGGTAAAATGAGGCAGTTGGTTGATCGGATAAAAATTGATCCCAGTAAGTGGCGTCTGACTCCCCACAATGAATAATCTCGGTACGGCTCATGTGTCTATGTTTTCCATATAAATCGTTTACTCAATTTAGTATCATATTAGTTCTTGCCTTAGATATTTAGAACTTAATACTAAGCTTATTCAGTCTTTCTTCAGGCTATGTTGATGTGAATATAATTCGCAAAAGAACAACGTTGCTTACTATTATATAATATTGAAATGTATTCAAATACTCTGGTTACATCATTATCACGACTGAGAATGCACTCTGTAAGCAAAATATGGTTATAATCTCCTATTATTATAATCTCATTGTACTTAGCACGGCGATTTACTTTTGTTAGCTTGTTTTGTATCTGTTTATTGGGTATCGAATTATATTATATGTAATTGAAATTATTAATAAGTAAATCCAAACTCATTTTCCGATGGATTTTTTGCGGGAATAGGAGGCTAGGTCTTATATCCGATTGACCAGCCAGTACCACGCTAAAGCGGCGTATTCTGTCACAGCCAGATCAGAAAAATACAAATGATGTGATTTTGGCTCAATGGGTGCATCCATGACGTCTTTTGGCATTCGATGATCTGTTGGTGCGGGAATAGGTTGCATATGTTGTTTTTCAAAAACCCCCATGGCTCGCGGCATATGACCCGCGGAAGAGACCAAAAAGAATGGTTTGTTTTTTAATATTTTTTTCATGTTAATGGCACTGTGATAGGTATGAGCGGATACCGTATCAAGACTTATTGACGAGTGTGGGATATCAAGTTGAATAAATAGCTCCTGTATCACTTCAGCGCTTTCCTGAGGACCTGAAATATAGATGTGACAATTCTGGCATTGTTTATAAATTCTGACAGCTTCAACTACTCGATACAGGCTAGCCGAATTTGTTCTGCTACTTAGTGGCATATCATAGTCTTTTGCCGCATAAGCTGTAAGTACAACAATCGCTTTACTTTGAGGGTATTCTTGCGGGTTTTTAAGATAAGGATAATGATATTCTAATGGGTGTAACAATATGGTGGCGATTATGCCGCTAGAGAATACTATGTAGATTACAGTCGAGCCAATCAACATTTTCTTAGCTACCTTTGTATATTTATTAATAAGGAACAAAACCAAACTGATAATAATAAGAAGAATTATTATTTTCGATGGTACAAAGAAAATTTTTAAGAAACCCATATTAACCCTTGTTCTGCGTTAGTTTTTCCAAAAAGGGTATTATGCCATATAATGTTGTTTTATACCGGTAGGATTAAAAATTAAAGAGCAATGCAGGTAAATCCATAAGTATTATAACCTTCATTTTTGTATATGATGAGTAGGCTACATTTCAGTCTTCTCCCAGTGAGAGTTCTCCCAAATTGCTTGATTTTGAGGAATGAAGATATGCCATATTTAACCTGTCCCCAGATAATTGAACGTAAAAGAGTGTTTTGTTACTTTTGTGCTGATATGATTTGAGTGGGTTTAAAATTGCTCAAGCAAAGATGACTAGCCTATTGATAATTTTTTCGTTTAAACTGGCTGATTATAATGTGTAATTTTAATTTTTAATGGATATAATAATACAACTATTTTAAAGTTTTATGAAAGTTAGCGTCATCATTCCTACCTATAACCGAGCAGAGCTTGTTTGCAAGACTGTCGACAGTGTCTTACAGCAAACTTTTACCGACTACGAAATTATTATTGTTGATGATGGTTCAACAGATAACACAGAGCAAGCATTGTCTCGCTATAAAGATAAAATCACTTATATAAAACAAGAAAACGCAGGGATTAATTCTGCACGAAACACTGCATTAAACTATGCAAGTGGTGAATACATAGCATTGCTTGACAGTGATGATCTGTGGCTGAATTTCAAGCTAGGGCTTGAGGTTAATATTTTGGATGCCTATCCAGAAATTGGTTTTGTTTTCGAGGATTTTTTTGTTTTCAAATCAAATGAACATAAAATACCACATGGGATAAGGCGTTGGTATAATGCTAGTATACCGTGGCAAGATTATTTCGACCCATCAATTGACTTTGTCTCTACAACATTAAGCTCGACTAATACAAGCGGTGGAGCAATCAGACTCTTTAAAGGTAATGTATATCACAAATCATTGTTTGGCCCTGCAGTTCTACCAAGCGCGTCATTATATCGAAGAAGCGCATCAGGTCCGTTACGTTTTAATGAGGATGATTCTACTTGTGGAGACTGGGAATTTTTTGCAAGACTTTCAAAAAAATCAGGCGCTATATTTCTTGATATTGAGTCCACACTAAACAGAAGTCATGAAGATGCTGTACGCCTAACCCGGCTAGACCAGAAAATACAAATTCCACGCATGATTGCGCTGGCGGATCGGGTCTGGAGGCAAGACAAGGATTTCTGTTCAGCTTATGCCAACGAAATCGATAATGTACAATATATGCATTATATACAATTAATCAAATTACAACTGGTTGATAGTGATTTAATCTCAGCTCGGGAAAATATAAGCAAGGCAGAAAAACTAAATACTATTAAGAATAAACTAAGTCTTAAATTCTATAAGCTTCTTGCATATATGCCTGGCAGTTTGTTTTTGCTTAAACTATTTCGTCGAATAAAGCGGTTAATAATAAATCTAAAGAACACGGGAATTCTTTCTACAATCAAAGCAACCTATAATTATTTCTCATGGCGTTACCACATCTTGAAGGAGAAGCGGTTCGATAAAAAATATCATACTGAAACTAGTAAAATGGATAAAGCTTATTTGGATTGTGTTTGTTCTGAAAACAAACAGTTTGCAGTCCCTTATGAACCTATCCAAGAAGAAGTCTTTAGTAGAATGATGCTGGAATTAGATGTGCAGGCTAAAGACTACGTTTTTATAGATCTGGGTTCTGGTAAGGCTCGGTCTTTAATGTACGCGATGGATTACCCGTATAAAAAGTTTATAGGTGTGGAGTTTTCTAAGCAGTTACACGAGATTGCTGAAAAAAATATTTCCTCCTATCTGGAAAATAGCAAAACAGTAAAAAATTTCGAACTTATTTATGGTGATGCAACAAACTACAAATTCCCAAAAGATAATATTGTGTTGTTTTTATATAATCCATTTCATGGGAAAGTGATGCAAAAGGTGGTCGATAATATCAATAGTTTCATTAATGATGAAACCTTCGAACTTATTGTTTTATATAGAAATCCTGAGTGCAGTGAAATGTTTGATCTATTAGATGGGTTAAAGCGGTGTGTGAAGACTTCATCGTATAATATTTACATAAGAAAATAATATTTACTTCACCATTATTAAGGCATATCTTAATTTCTTATGATCGAAATTATAAATAACATTAAGTCGCTTGAAAAAATTCGCGAGGAATGGGATCAACTTTCAAGACATTTTGAATCTCCGCTTCTTTGTTATGATTGGTTTTATTCATGTATTAATACACTGTGTGACGAGGTGGATTTGCACATTATTGTTATGCGGGATAAGAACCAAATCGTAGGTATTGCGCCACTGTGTGTCAATACTAAACATGAATTTAAGCGGCTCGAGATTATAGGTTCTTCGGAATTGTATGAACCTGGTAATCTAATTTACAAAGATAAAGAAACTTTAAAGCTACTGCTTAAAGTAATATCAAAACAAAAATTACCTACCGTGTTGTTGAGGATGCCAGGGAATGCGGAATTTAATAGTGCACTGGATGGCTTAAGTAGTATTCATAGTTTATGCATCAAGAAATCAACCGCTTCAGCTTGCTATATCGATATTGCTACAGACTGGGAAGCTTACTTTGCTGGGTTACCATCTAAAAGGCGCTACAATTTTAAGCGTAAACAAAAATGTCTTGAAAAATATGGTTACGTAAAATATAAAATTTTCTCCCCAGACTGTTCTGAATTAAATAATGTATTGCATAAGGCTTTTTTAATTGAAGATAATGGTTGGAAAGGGCGGAATAACTCGTCATTAATTAAGAAAAAAAAGCTACTTGATTTTTTTGTGAAATATCTAACAAGCTGCAATGAGAATGGTGAGTTAAGAATTTGTTTCTTATTGGTAAATGATATAGAAAAAGCCATGCATATTGCGATTGAGCATGCGAAAACATTCTGGGTGTTAAAGTTGGCTCATGAAGATGAGGTGTCTCGTTGCTCTCCTGGTATACTACTTGCGAATGAAACAATTAAATATAGCTTTGATGAAAAACTTAGACGTTATGAATTTCTTGGTTCTGCTGAAGGATGGCAAAATTCCTGGCCTGTTGAAAAACAAAACTTATGTTCAGTGATAATATTACCTGTTAACCTTCTAGGTATTTATTCTATTTTGAAACTTGTTTTAAAAAAAATATTAAACAGAATTAGAGCCTGATATATTTTATAGGTAGTTTTTCTATGTTCTTTAAGATCCATTGATTTGATGATGACTCCAAGTTTAAAGCAAAATTATCCCCTGAAAAAATTATAGTTATCCGGTTTTAAATCAGGATTATGAAAACCTTTCATATGGTGAAAGGAGATTAATTTTCCTCTCAAAGTAAGCGTAGTGCTTCCGGTCTTCTCTAGACTGAACGAAGTAATATTTAGCTGGCCACATTGTTATTATCACAAGGTACCGAATAATCATAAACTTTTTGATGGAAGTTACGATTAAGCTCAACAATTCGATATTTGAAACTGACAAAATAAGAGAAAGGTGATAAGAAAAATCTGCCTAACCCAAAGTATAACTTATTACGAGCTGGTATAATAGCAACCTATTGTTACTTGAGGGTAATTTTTTGTAATTTAATCTCGCTTATAATCTTACTGACCGTCATATTAAGAACGAAGATGAAGTTATAAAATCGATCGTCCCAAGTAAATGATCTGCATATAATGTTTTGCTGAAAGCATACTAAGAATCCGGTAAAATGATTTAAGGTTATTATCAAAAGGCGGTTATTTTTAACGAGCCGTGACTGCGTATCAATAAATGAAAGTAGTGTTTAAACTCGATGTGGTGATGTTGAAATGGCTCCTAATATAGCTAATCATCTATTCCTCATAGATTTTATTACTAAGTAAATATTGCCCGGTACTGGCAAAATCCGCTACGCTAGCAATCAGCCAAGAATATGAAAAATACAGCTTATAAATTAACCGTAAACTATGTTTGACGTGTATGTAAGCATTTAACTATAGAGAAGGGTAAACTTTTTGTCGCAGGTCTTGCAATTACTTGGTGTTGCACTTGGATGCAGGTGAAAAGTTAAGAGTGGGCTGCATGAGAAAATATAATAAATGTTAACGCAATTGATATTTTGGGTAGCTGTTTTTGGGGTGCTTTTTGCGTACATCGGGTATCCGCTCACACTTATAATGTGGTCGCGTATACTATCTATTAAACCTCTCGCTGAGACTCATACACTAACACCAACCGTTTCAGTTATTATACCTGCCTATAACGAAGAGTCAGTTATAGGCGAAAAACTTAAAAACACACTAGAGCTCGATTATCCAGCAGATAAGCTTGAAATTATAGTGGTGTCAGATGGTTCTAGTGATAACACCATTGAGATAATTGAGACATTTCAGCAAGATAGCCGCATCAACTTTATAAAAATTAAACAAAGGAAAGGTAAAGCAAATGCGGTTAATATTGGATTGCAGCATGCAACAGGAGAGGTAATCGTATTTTCAGATTCTTCAATTATCTTGGCTGTTGATGCCTTGAGGGCAATAACTGCTAGGTTTACTGATAATAAAATAGGTTGTATCTCTGGTGAAGATCATATCTCCGGTGGTGGGGGAGAAGGACTTTATGGTCGTTATGAGCTTTTTCTCCGAAATTTGGAATCAGTAAATGGATCGATTGTAGGGGCTAGTGGTTCTTTTTATGCGCAGCGTAAAGAGTTATGTTTTCCTTTCTTAGAAGGTTTAGCCCCAGATTTTTTGTCAGTACTTAACACAGTTGAACATGGTTATCGTGCTATATCAGAACCCGCCGCACAAGGTATTATGTCTGCTGTTAGCGATACTCAGGATGAGTTTCGTCGAAAAGTACGGACTCTACTTCGTGGTATGAGTACTCTCTGGTTTAAACGGAACTTAATGAATCCATTTCGGTATGGATCGTTTGCATTCTTTCTTATTTCACATAAACTTTTTCGATGGCTAGTACCATTTTTCCTCATAATTTTGTTTCTGGCGAATTCTATTCTTTTACAATTTGATTTTTATATTGGAACCTTTGTTCTGCAATTACTTTTTTATGGTTTGGCTGTTTTAGCCTGGCTGGGGTTGCTCGGGCTGGATAAAAGATTATACGGAAAGATTCCTCTTTACTTTAGTGTCGTTAACGTAGCAATAATACGTGCCTGGGTTTTGTTTTTTCGTGGCGTACGTCAGGAAATATGGGATCCATCAAAGCGTGTTTCGTAATGTGGATGTATTTTTTGTATGAGAAAAAATAAATAGAAATAATTATGCAAGAAAAACCATTTTTCTTTCCTGGAGAAAACTACAACCTTTTTGGGATATTACACTGTCCTGAAGGTATTGATGTGGTTGGAGGCTTTGTGTTTTGTCATCCATTTGCGGAGGAAAAACTTTGGACGCATAGAGTGTTTGTCAGTTTTGCCAGGGAGTTAGCCAAACTTGGTTTTGCGGTTCTTCGCTTTGACTATATGGGACATGGTGATAGTGAAGGTGATTTTTCGGATTCAACGGTTGAGACTCGAATGTCTGATATTGATCATGCTATCGCAACAATAAAAACAGAAATTAATGGCTTAGACCGAGTGAATTTATTGGGATTACGTTTTGGTGCTACGTTAGCGGCATTAAAGGCAGGGCAGCGAAACGATATTAACAGGATTATATTATGGGATCCTATTATTGATGGTTCTCGGTATATGCAGGAGATATTACGTACTAATTTGACTACCCAACTTGCTGTCTATGGCAAAGTGACTCAAAATCGTGAAGCACTTGTTGCTAAAATGAAATCTGGCGCGACGGTCAATATTGATGGGTATGAGTTGTCTTGTGATCTTTTTGAACAAGTGTCTGCTATTAATCTTTTTGATAATTGTAAAATTCCAGAATGTAAAGTGCTCATCGTTCAGATTGGCAAGCAAGGTCAACCTGTGAATAAGAATTTACAAAAACTAGCACCATTATTTAACGATGCTAACCTTATGCAGGCTGTAGAGGAACCATTTTGGCGTGAGATTAAACGATATTATGGTTGTGCGAAAAATTTATATGCTGTGACACTCAAATGGTTGAGTGGTAATGACTGATATAACGCCTATAGTATTTGAGAACAAGGAAGGCCTAAAGCTATTTGGGATGTTGCATCATGCTGCAAAAGATAATAAAAAAGATATAGGCATTGTTATATTGTCGCCAGGAGTGAAGACTCGTGTAGCACCATACCGGCTTTACAATAAGATGACTGAGCATTTTGTCAATATGGGTTATACGGTGTTTCGATTTGATTTTTATGGCTTAGGTGATGCCGAAGGTGATATAGAAGAAGAGTATCTCGCGGAATTTTATGGAACAGTGCAGATAGGGAGATATATTAATGATACTGTCTCAGCTCTAGATTGGATGGAAAAAGAATGCAATCTATCAAAAATTATCTTGGCTGGATTGTGTGGGGGAGCAATAACCGGTTTATTGGCAGGTACTGATGACGATCGTGTTATTGGTTTATTTGGACTGGGTATTCCTGTTATTTTAGACAGCACAAATATAGATAACACCAAATATATTACAAAAGGTCAACTGAAGGTTTTGGGTGCTGGCTATGTCAGGAAACTCTTGAACCCTAAAGCAATATTTAGATTACTGACCTTTAGAAGCGATTTTAAGCTGATTGGCAAAGTGTTGGCTCAATTTATTGCTAAGTTCACACGTTCAGCTAAACCCGATAAAAATTCAAAATCAAATATAAATGCGAATGAAACGGAAGAAAATAATTATAATAAGTTGTTTGCGCCTGCTTTTTTTAAAATGATAAGCGCTGACAAAAAAATGCTTTTTATCTTTAGTGGTGCGGATAGGCTCGCATGGGAATTTGAGGAGAAATTTGTAGATCGCCATGCAGATGAGATTAAGCAGTATAATAATAATTTCGAAACACACACCGTGGAAAATGCTAACCACATTTTAACTGATAAGGAATGGCGACAGGAAATGTTTAGGTTTGCAGATGTTTGGCTTGATAAGAATTTCAACTAATAATTATTGCCAAATTGATTGCTTAACAGGAATTCAAGATGACTAATGGTACAACCGATTCTGGCAAGCTCACAATACTTGACTTGCGTGATTCTCCCTGGGTAGATGGACCAGGAAGAACGATCCTAGATTGCGCCACATCTTTAATAGGTACTCCTTATAACATAATAATAGGTACATTTAGTGGTGGGCCTCAGAAGACAAACGCATATGCCGAAGAAGCAGAAAAGCGGAAATTGAAGATAGTAACGATCCAAGAAAGTAGTGCATTTGATCGAAAAGTATTTCATCAGATTCTCAGAATAATAGATGAGATGGACATTGATATTGTTCATACACATGATTTCCGTTCAAATGTTTTAGGTCTTATTTGTGCGAAACTGCGTAATAAACCAGTCGTCGTCACGGCCCATGGATGGATTGCAAACGACCTCAAAGGGAAAATATATACGATTATTGATAAGGTGCTATTACGATTTTTTGATCACGTAATTACAGTTTCAATACGAACTAAAAAGTTGGTCAGCAAGGTATTGCTTCCAGACCGTAAAATAACAGTAATACCGAATGCACTTAGGGTGGAAAATTACACTCCGGACTCTAATAGCAGACAATATCGTAAAGAGCTTGGCGTAGACGAAGATACGATTTTGATTGGTAATATTGGACGTTTGAGTTCGGAGAAGGGACAGTTAGAATTTCTACAAGCTGGGAAAAAAATTCTACAGGACTGTAATAAAATTAAGTTAATACTTGTCGGTATTGGCCCGGATCAGGAAAAATTAGAATCATATGTTAAAAAAAACGGTATGACTGAGTCAGTATATTTTGCTGGATTTAGATATGATATGATTAACCTATACAACAGTCTCGATCTCGTTGTGCAGAGTTCGTATACAGAAGGGATGCCAAATGTGGTATTGGAGTCTTTGCTAATGGAAGTACCTGTTATTGCAACCGATGTGGGAGGTACCAGCGAAATAATAAAAAGCAGTAAATATGGTGTATTAATAAAACCAGGGTTACCTTGCGAACTTGCGATACAAATTGAGAAATTCATCGGTAACCCGATTGAATATAAAAGAATGGCTAAAAATGGGAGAAAACTGATTATTGAAAAATTTAACCATGATAGGCGAGTTGAGAAATTAGCTCATTTATACAAAACAATAGTCGTGACAAAGTAAGGCACCGCTGTGGCTTATAAGGCTTTAATCTTGGTGTTCATATTAGAATATACCCGGCCAGGTACTATTTTTCCATTTATTGATGTGATAAAACTCGGCACGGTTCTTCCTATACTGGTTTTTTTAAGTACTTTTTTCATCAAAAGTCGAATCGATCACCAGGATATTTGGGGGAATGGCAATACAAAATTGATAGTTTTCTTCATGTTCCTGATAGTGTTTTCTATGTTAGTTATGGGAGGGCCATATGGGGATGATCGATTTAGGCAGGTGCTGGGTTATTTTTTTCTTTTTTATTCGATTGCAAGAATTTGTGACACTAAAAAAAAGCTGGAAGGTATTTTTATAACGCTTGGGTTTATACATGTAGCCTTAATATATTTAAATCCAGAGTTAGTGTTGGAGCCGGAGACGCGGTCAGTTCTCACTGGTGTGACGTTCCTTGGCGATGGTAATGACTTTTCACTTTCGTTATGTATTCTGTTTCCATTGATGACTTATATTTATTTTGAAACGAAACAAAAATACCTGCGTTTGCTGTTTTTGCTTATGAACGTATTGTTTATATTTGCGATTATTGGCACGCAGTCACGTGGTGCCAGTCTTGCGATAGGAAGTATTCTGTTGTTCTTGTGGTTAAAAAGTAAGAAAAAAATACTAGGGTTATTTGCAGTTTCAGTGCTGATTGTAGCCGGTCTTATGTTTGCTTCTCCGCAGTATTTTACCCGTATGGGGACGCTCTCGAATTATGAAGCAGAAGGGTCAGCACAAGGACGCATCAATGCTTGGGGAGCTGGCCTCGATATGGCGCGGAGTTATCCTCTTACGGGAGTAGGCCCTGGAAATTATCCGTACCATTTTAAAGGACAGACTGCGCATTCGGTATATTTTCTGGCCCTTGGGGAGCTTGGGATTCCAGGGGCAATCTTTATACTTGCATACGTGATTACAAATTTTCGACGCAATAGAAACCAGCTGAAACAAATATCTCCGAAAATGGAGCTTGAACATTCGTATCAGAAATTGTTTATTTACATGACCGCAAGTTTCCTGGGATTTGTTGTCGCGGGTACTTTTCTGTCGGCGCTTTATTACCCACATCTATACGTTGTAGGGGGGTTGTTGCTTGTGGCACATCGGCTTTATGCACTAGATAAAGAGTCGGGGGCTTTCGATGACTTAATGGTTGTAAATGATAGTAATGATTCGAAAAGCAGCAGGAAGAGAAGCACTTGAAACTAAAGATGGCAAATTAGAAATATTTTAGACTATATAAATGAAAATATTATTTTTATCACAAATAGTACCGTATCCACCTCATGGAGGTGTGCTTCAGCGAGGGTATAACATTGTACGTGAGATTGCCAAATATAATGATGTATACCTGTTGGCATTTGTCCATCCTGATATACTGAATTCTGAAGAGTTGGTGAATGAAAGTCGTAACGTTTTGACAAAGCACTGTAAGGTTGTTGAATATTTTTCCTTATGGCCGAAACAGTCCCTTTACCATAAATACCTTGCGATCATTTCTGGCTTATTTTCATCGCTACCATTCAGTGTAGTTGCTCACAAGTCAGAACATCTGAAAAATAAAATATTAAATATCATGGCGACTGAAAACATTGATTTGGTTCACTTTGATACGATTGCGTTGGCACAATATCGAGATTGTATAGGTGCAACCATATCAACACTAACTCACCACAATGTTGAGTCCGAATTAATGCATCGAAGAGCTTTAGTTGAAAAAAATACTTTGGCGCGACATTATTTGAATCGAGAAGTTAAAAAATTACAGAAATATGAAGCTTCAGAAAGTAAAAAATTTAATATAAATCTTATGATGTCGTCTGTGGATGAATCAAAACTCAAGGAATTGTCACCCGGAGTAAATACTGCAATTATACCGAACGGAGTCGATGTCGATTATTACAAACCTATCCGTGGGCAGGAAGGGAATGCAATAATATATACAGGCGGAATGAACATGTTTGCAAATTGCGATGCCGTCTTGTATCTGGTTAAAGAGGTTTGGCCTATCTTAAAAAAAGCTGTTCCTGATATTGTGTTTTATATTGTTGGCCAGGATCCACCTTTAGAGATAATTAATCTGGCGAAATCAGATTCTGGTTTAAAAGTGCTTGGTTTTGTCGATGATGTTAGACCTTTTGTAGCGAAAGCAGGTGTTTATGTTGTGCCGTTGCGAGTAGGCGGTGGAACTCGTTTAAAAGTTTTGGACGCACTATCACAAGGGAAAGCCATAGTTTCTACATCAATTGGCTGCGAAGGGATTCAAATCAAATCGGGTAAAAATATCGTAATAGAAGATGAGCCTGACAAATTTGCAAATGAGATAATAGCATTACTTTGCGATAATAATAAGCGCAGCGCCCTTGGAGAAAACGCAAGAGCACTTGCCAAGAGTAATTATGCGTGGTCTTCAATAGGTGAGAAGCTACAAGACACGTATCTCAATTTATTAGCGACTGTTGGCAAAAAAGATACTAAGCCAAAGCAGATTGATTAGGGATAGGGCGTAAAATATGAATGCAAATCTGAAGTCGTTGTATGACAAATTACCAGCCTTCGTTCAAAATTCAGTCCTGACGGGTTATAGTTTTCTTCTGGACTTGGAAAGATATAGTGGTAAATATACTCAATATAAAAAATTATTAACTGAGTCGCAATGGTATAGCGATGTTGAGCTTGAGACATATCAGAATGAGCAACTTACTCAACTAGTCCGGCATGCATATAATACTGTCCCATATTACAACAGAATATTTAAAGAGAGAAACCTTAAACCGGATGACATTAAAAAAAGCTCTGATCTTTTAAAGCTACCGGTGCTTAGGCGGAAGGATATTCAAGAGAAATTTCACGAGCTACAATCTGATAAAATAGATAAACGAAAACTTAAATTAGGTCACACTAGTGGAACGACTGGGACACCTCTGGAAGTCGGGTATGATAGTAACGTAATCTATTTCACATATGCGTTGATGGATCGACAATACCAATGGGCGGATGTCAATTTAGCAAAATTTGGCGATCGAGTTGCTGTTCTACGTGGAAATGTGATAGTGCCAATTGAACAGAAAAATCCACCTTTCTGGCGTTATAATTATTTGCATAATCAGCTTCTTATGTCTGCTTTTCATATGTCGCAGAAAAACTTGCAACACTATCTGGACAAGCTTTGGCTATTTAGGCCGGCAGTTATTGATGGTTACCCTTCAACTTTGTATGTTTTTGCCAGGTTCTTATTAAACAATAATTTAACATTTCCTATGAAGGCTATAATTAGCTCGTCAGAAACATTATATGATTTTCAACGTGAGGCTATCGAGAAAGCATTTGTCACTGATGTTTTTGATTATTATGCTGCTGCAGAGCGTGTTATTTTTGCGACTGAATGTAATCATCATAAGGGGCATCATATTAGTTCAGAATATGGTATTCTTGAAGTGCTTGACCAAAAAGAACGGCCAGTTTCTGCGGGTCAAGCAGGCTTAATGGTAGGTACTAGCTTACATAATTATGGTATGCCGTTATTACGATATGAAACCAGTGATATAAGCGCATTTAAAACTGAAAAATGCAGTTGTGGTAGAGGTTTGCCGCTAATGGATGATGTGGCAACCAAGTCTGAAGATATAATTGCGCTCAAGGATGGGCGAATGATTTCCCCGTCTGTTTTAACTCACCCATTCAAACCTATGCATGGAATAGAGGCTTCGCAAATAATTCAAGAGGATTATGAGCATGTACGTATTAAAATTGTAAAAAATAATGGTTATAAAGATTCTGATTCAGCCCATTTAATTAAAGAGTTTAAGAATCGATTAGGTGAAGATGTAAGGGTTGATATTGTGATTGTGGATGAGTTGTCAAGAACAAAATCTGGGAAATTTAAATGGGTGATATCAAAAGTAGATAAAGGCATCAAAGTCCCATCTTAATTATGGTGACTATTTATATGTTTAGTTGTTTTCGTTAACTTTGCTTGAATAAAGAAAAAGAATATGTGTGGTATAGCTGGAATTTTTGACAAAAAAAACAAGAGAATTGATGCTGATGTTATTTGCAGTATGCGTGACTCTATTGTGCACAGAGGCCCAGATGACGAAGGTTATTATGTGGCCGGTAATATAGCGCTTGCACATAGACGGTTGAGTATTATTGATTTAAGCACGGGTCACCAGCCAATGTTTACGAATGATAAGCGTCTATGCGTCGTATTTAATGGCGAAATATATAATTATGTTAGCTTGAGGGCCGAACTCTTAAAAAAAGGTTATAGTTTTAACACGCAATCTGATACGGAAGTATTATTGCATTTGTACAATGAGTACGGCGTTGAATGCGTAAAACATCTAAATGGTATATTTTCTTTTGCGATCTGGGATGATAAAAATAAGGAGCTATATATAGCGAGGGATCATCTCGGAATAAAACCATTATATTATTTCAATACTGCTGATGCTTTCGTTTTTGCCTCAGAGGCAAAGGCTATATTTAAAAGCGGATATGTTGTGCCACAATCTAACAAAGATGCCGTGGCAGAGTATTTCATTTTTAGACATGTTGCTGGAGAGCAAAGCCTGTTTAAAGATATAAAATTACTACGACCTGGACATTACGTAGTGGTAAATGCAAAAGGTGTTTCTATACAACAATACTGGAATCCTGCGGCTACCAGACACGATTCCGGGTTAAGTTTTTCAGCAACAACAGAAAAACTTAGTGAACTACTGTATGATGCGGTAAAAATGCAAATGGTGAGCGATGTTCCAGTTGGGACTTTCTGTAGTGGCGGCATTGATTCCAGTCTTATTACGGCTATGGCGGCGTGTGAAGCAAAGCAGGGGATTAACACCTTCTCAGTGGGGTTTGACGAAGAAGGTTATGATGAGACTTATTATGCACAAATGGTCTCAAATAAATATAAAACACAGCATCATGAATTAAAATTAAAGAATACGGAGTTCGCAGAT
Source organism: uncultured Ectothiorhodospiraceae bacterium (assembly GCA_947258695.1). Taxonomy (GTDB): domain Bacteria; phylum Pseudomonadota; class Gammaproteobacteria; order UBA6429; family Thiohalophilaceae; genus JAGLTQ01. Next base: position 55,588 of record CAMYJG010000023.1, read on the forward strand.
TATTTGCCAAATATGATTTGGAGTAATGATGAACCATTAAACTATGCTAATTCTGTGCATATATATGCGCTTAGTAAATTAGCAAAAGAATATGTGACAGTAGTATTGACAGGAGAAGGTGCGGACGAATTGTTTGGGGGGTATAATCGATATCACATCGCAAGGTACGTTTCGAGAGTTTCCTTTATACCTCAACAAGTCAGGCGCATATTAAGTAGCTTACTTATGTTATCAGGAGAACGCCGTTTAAAGAAATTGGCGACTTATTTAGGTGAGTCTCTGGAAAGCGTTCTTCTCTATAACAGCGCAACTCTGGATATGGGGATGATAAATCAGGTTGTTGATTATTGTGGTAAGGATACATTTGTATATCGAAATGCACTAATACAGGAAATGTTAGATACGAATGATGCGCTCAAACAAGTTACATTAATTGATCAGCAGACATATTTATCATCAATTCTAAATCGACAGGATAAAATGAGTATGGCTGCCAGTATTGAGTCTCGAGTTCCCTTTCTTGATTATCGTGTGGTGGAATTTGCTAATTCTATGTCGTCTGCTTACAAACAAGATGGAACACAGACCAAACTTATACTCAAGAAAGCTGCGGAACGTTATCTTCCTCATGAAGTGATTTATAGAAGGAAGTCGGGATTTGGTGTACCACTTTGTGAGTGGTTTAGGGAGAATGTGGGACTTGGAGAGTTAATGAACGATACACTTACGAATGAGACACTGGAGGAGTTAGGTGGGAGCGTGAACCTACAGGCAAGCTTATCTGAACATAAGACAGGTAAAAAAGATAATTCTGAGTTTATTTGGACTGCACTTAATTATGTCCTCTGGAAAAAAACATTTGGTATAGTGTGATATTGTGAAAACTGACGCAAAAGTTCAGAATTTGCTTTACTGTGAGGGTAATGTCGACGGGACGATTGGAGGTTCATATTATAGCCTGTTTTTTCTGGTGGAAGGACTAGATAAAAAGAAATACAACCCGATCGTAGTTTTTCATAAAGAACATGATTTGTTACCGATGTTTAAAAGTGCAGGTATCGAAACACATATCTTTGAGCTTCCTAAATCCATCAATTTAGTCGCCAGACTTAACTGCACAAGCATATTATTTAAGCCATTAATAATGTTGCAAAAATTCTTAAATGTAATGAGGTTTCTTGTATTTCGAGGAATCAAGTATGCAATTTTTCTTAAAAGGAAGAATGTTAAATTAATCCACTTAAATAATTCAATTTTAAGAAATCACAGCTGGATGTTGGCATCAGTCTTATCTGGAATAAAATGTATCACACATGAGCGCGGTATTAATGAGAAGTATTCTCGATTATCCCGATTTTTTGCAAGACGACTTTCTGCTATTATTTGTATCTCAAATGCAGTGAAACAAAAAATGATCGATAAAAGCTTCGATCCAAAAAATTTAGTATTAATATACAATGGACTTGATCCAGAAAAAATCCAGATTAAACATAATGCAGCTGAAATGCGCACCCAGTACCAGATTGAGCAGGATTCTCCCATAATAGGTATTGTTGGAAATATTCGAGAATGGAAAGGCCAAGAGGTTGTGATTAAGGCCACGTATGAGATTAGTAAAAAATACAAGAACGTTAAATGTTTAGTTGTAGGCGACACTACTCCAGAACACCAAAGATATTATGATGGTTTGTTAAAAAGTATAGATGAATTAGGAATTAGCAATAATGTGATATTTACTGGCTATACTTCGAATGTCGCTGATTATCTAAATATAATGGATATAGTTGTGCATGCATCGATATTACCTGAACCTTTTGGCCGGGTTTTGATTGAGGCAATGGCTTTAGGGAAGCCTTTGATTGGCTCAGCATCTGGCGCAGTTCCAGAAATAATTGAAAACGGTGTAACAGGATTAATTTTCAAGCCGGGTGACAGCATGGAATTATCTCATGCGGTTGTAAAATTATTAAAGGATCGTAAAAAAGCTAGTGAAATGGGTAGAAATGGGGCGAGACGACTTTTGGATGAATTTCATGTTTCTAGAAACATAGAAAGAACCGAGCAGTTATATAGTAAATTGCTCGAATGATTTATGTTTTTGGGAGATTCTATGATGATATGTTTAGTAAGGCATTGTTCTCTTATGATTATTTCATAGTGCGGATTCCAGCGATATTAGAACGATTACAAAATGCCGAGAATCCAGGTAATTATTACGCATAATCTAGAAGTACTGAATAACACTTTGAATTTGATGTCTTAATCGAAATAAACTTAGAACTAAGCAAAGCTGTAATGCAAAATGTAATTTATTGAATACAAAAATATTAACATGCCACGGGGAAATACTATATTATGTGGTTTCGCTTTTCGCCTAATTCTATATTAACAAGAAACAGGAAAAACTCAGTGATAAAATTAGCTAAAAAGATAGTCATCGCGATATTACACAAAACTATACGAGCAACTACATCAACCAGTATGGCCGGTTTAAATGCTTCCTTTAACACCCCGACACAGGACTATTGGCGTCGCATTAAGAATTTTGGCGGAGAAAAAGAACAATTAAATATTTTTATTGATAATTTAAAAAAAGGTGATGTTGTTTGGGATGTGGGGGCATTTATCGGACTGTTTACAGTATTTTCGGCTAAATCAGTTGGACCTGAAGGTAAAGTGTATGCATTTGAGCCAGAAAAGAATACAGCATTGAAGCTCAATATGAATTGTAAGCTAAATAAATTAAATAATGTCAAGATTGTAAATTATGCTTTAAGCAATACAAATGAAGTCGGTAAATTATATCCAGCGAACGAAGGTCAAAATGCAATTCATTCATTACAACCTCATACGGCGCTCAAAGATACTGGTGTTGAAATTAACTTAAAGCAAGGCGATACACTTGTGACCGAGAACATTATTGAGCCACCCAACGTCATTAAATTAGATGTTGAAGGCGCAGAATTACAATCTTTACAGGGTATGTCTGAAATACTAAAGAATCCTGAGTGCCGGTTTCTTTTTTTGGAATTGCACCACCGAGATTTGTCTCGTTTTGATGCTACTGAAGAGGAAGTAATATCTATTCTTAAGGATAGTGGTTTTAATATTGCAAAAGAGATGAAAAGGGGTACTGAAAGTCATTTGTTTTGTTTAAAGAATGATTTAAAGATTTAAATATTATAAATCATAAAGCGATACCAAGTGCTTATATAATAATATTAAGAAATATCCTTGAAAAAATTAAATACATTCTTCAAATTCATCTTGTCAAATGATGGGTCTATAAAGAAGAGGGCAATACGAGCGGCTATATGGGTAAGTGTAGCAGGTGTTATCGTCTCTTCCCTGACTTTTTTCCGTTCGATAATTCTTGCTAGATTACTTAGCCCTGATGTGTTTGGGTTGATGGCTATTTGCATGATTATAATAAAAGGGGTCAATACATTCACAAAATCAGGAATCATAGATGCTCTGATACATCGCCAGAATAGCTTTGAAGAAGACAAGGGAACTGCCTTTACTATACTGGTAGTAAGAGGATTCCTCTTATATTTTATTGTCGCATTGGCCGCCCCATTTATAGCTGATTTTTATAATGAAGAAATGCTTGTTGCAATGCTTCAGGTTATTGCTATTGGATTAATTTTTACCGGATTTATTAATATTAATACGGTGAACAAACAGAAGGAGTTGGACTATAGAAAAATCGCATACCAGGAAAAAACGGTTGCTGTTATTGGTACTATTATCATCGTGGTTCTTGCATATTATTTACGTGATGTATGGGCGTTAATTTATGGTTTTGTTCTCACGACACTTCTAAGCTTGATTTTCTCTTATGTTTATATCAAGGGAAAAATTTCCTTCTCATTTGATAAAGACATTGCAAAGCAATTATTTACTTTTGGTAAATTCATAACTGGTACCACGATTGTATTATATATTGCAACTGAACTTGATAACGCTGTTATCGGGAAGGTATTAAATACAGAGCAGTTGGGGTATTACGTTTTGGCATTTACGCTTACCAATTTAGTTGTAAATGAAATAGCTCGGTACGCGGCAAAAATAATGTTTCCTGCCTATAGTAAGTTACAAGATGATTTACCGGCGATTAAAAATGCTTACCTCAGAGTTGTAAATATGATTACCCTTCTGGCAGTGCCAGCAGCTGTAGGTATTTTTGTGCTTTCTCAACAAATTGTTTTAGTGGTTTATGGTGAGAAATGGCTACCTGCAATTGCTCCGTTACAATTACTTACTGTGTTTACTATTTTTCGTGCTATGGCTAGCAGCACAGGGTACGTATTTTATGGATTAGGTAAGCCAAAAATAGAATTTCGAATTGCCTTGGTTCGTCTTATAGTGATGTCAGCAATAATATACTATTTAGTAATTCATTATGGATTATTTGGAGCAGCAATTACCGTTCTCATTGGTATGTTTCTTCACTGGGTTTTAGGTTTATTTTTTTTAAACAGTTTAATTAAGTTAAAATTTAGAGAATACCTTAAAAGCATTGCTCAGCCAACTTTGACATCGCTAATAATGGGGTTGGCCATTTATTTTCTATCAACGGTAGTGAACGGTAACACAATAGGCGGCTTACTTTTGCTGATTGGCTCTGGTTGTGCGATATATGGTTTACTAAATATAAATTTACTTAAGAATCTTATACAGAGAAAACTAACGTAGTTTTAATTAAACATAATTACTTCTGCGCAATAACCCACGTCACTATTGGCCATTTTGGATCATTGTGCATTGCTACTTTATGCATAAAATGCCATTTACTGTTGGGAATACCGTCAGCAGAACTGAACCCAAGCCATTTTAGCACCCATACATATGGATTACCCCATCCCTCAGAGTAAATGATTTTTGAAAAATTTTTGCATAACAGACTTAAGCCATCTGGGGTAAATCGCCAGAAGTCACTAGGATCAGCATGAATAGGGTTAATAAAACAAGTTGTATGAATAGCAAGTCCGCCAGGTCTTAAAATTCGGTATGTTTCGTTTATTGCATCCTGAGGATCACCCTCCAGGTGTTCCAAAACCTGATCACTAAGAACATAGTCAAATGAATTATCAGGAAAGGGTAATGATAACAGATTGTAATCGGGGTAATTAGCCTCAGTGATAGTGCATCCTTCTAAACCAAGAAGCTCGCTTAAATTTGCAGAGTGGCTTACTGATAATAAATCTTTCCCCTCAGTTTCGGGCAATTTTAATTCAGATAAGCGTTTATACATAAAATATCGCGTAATGTGTGGCCCCTTATCAAGTCCAGACATAGATAGACGGATAAGTTTAGATAATAATCGTTTAAACAACTTAATGAGCATACTTAAAGACCTTTAAGCGAGTGATATTGAATAAGTAAACAATATAGGGCGTACTAATTTAGAGTTAAAACTTTTCATAAGTGAACCCCCAACTTTTTCGAAGAGATAATCTGCCGTTTTATTTTTTCTTGCTGTTACCAATAACTTTAGCCGCCAAAGTGCTATCATATTTTTCAGATGCAAATGCCGCATATAGGTCAAGTGGTTTTTTCGAGGGTTTCATAATTTTCAGTACACCTTTTAATGTCCATGAGATCATCTTAAGAACTGGAGCGGGCATCCACATAATAGAAAGTTCAGGTCTAGATTGGCGTAACATTGTAGCAAGTTGCTTTCTAGTTGGGGCCGGAGCTTCAACCAGATTTAGTACGGCTGGTGCCTCATCAAAATTCTCAATATAGGAACGAATAACATTCGATGCTGTGTTTACATCACATACACTTAATGAACTCTTTGAGCTGCCCATTGCAACATATAAGGTACCCACTTCGCGTCCCAGACGTCCAGGCGGGGTGAAGTGTTCAAAATCGACCAGAGGTCCAAGTCGAATTGTTTTGTGCGCTATCCCATGTTCGTTACATGCCTCGTTAACCAGGGTTTCTGCTTCGAGCTTGGCCCACACATATGGTCCTCTGCCAATATTACCTTTATCAACTGGTGAATCTTCTTTAATTGCACCGCTCACCATGTTACTCGGTGTATGAACCGCAATACTGCTTATATTGATAAATTGTTTTATTCCATTTCTGATAGCACCTTCAACCATGTGTCTTGTGGCTCCAATGGTGTTTCGTTCATGTTCTTCCATTCCACCAACCGTTTCTGCTGCGAGGTGAGCGATAGCTGAAACATCTTTGAAAAACTCATCGGATACTTCTTTACCAATGTCGCCGTGGACATATTCAACTCCAGGGACCTTTTTGGTAGCTGATGGGATCTGTCGAGCAATTACCCGAACAGGCCAACCCAAGCCGCGTAATTCCCCAACCAGTTTGTGTCCAAGAAAACCAGTACCACCAGTAACAAGTATTGTCCCTTTCGAAGAATCTGCAGGACTCATTTTTTCCTCAATTGTGGCGAGATTTTGTACAGCATGTTCTTCAGTTATTTTTTCGGCTGCATGTAGTTTCTCGCCAATCACTGAGCAGATTTCTACCGTCTGACAGATTGATTCATATGTCATGGGTAATGGGGCATTATTCTGAATGCTATTGTAGAATGCACCAACAAGCTCAGCAAGCCCCGCATAGCTCTTCTGACGCTTGAATACCATCTTGAAGATATTGGAGATAGTACCAAAAACCATCTGTCGAGCCTCGCTAAAAGGCTGTAACACAGCAGCGATCGCAGATGCTCCGGGACCAGGTAGTTTTTTAACGCCGCTCAGGACAAAATCAGCATTAATTGAGCCATTTGTGGCCACAACGCGTAGATATGACTCTATTGGTCGACCTTGAAGTGTCACAATCAATGTGGTGAGAGCATCACCTACCCGGATGATTGCGCGTACTTCTCCCCGAGAATCGACTTCAAATGAACAAAGCTCATATTCAAGGGCTTTGTCAGGATCATTTATTGAGTCAAAAGCACTCAATAGCAGATAAACAGGGTGAGGTAATATATCCTCCAGTTGTTCAACGGGTGACATAAGACCGCTCCCCGCCCTGCGAACTGTCTTAAACGAAAAGTAGCTTTCGACATGCACAACCTTACCAATAAGATGCATAAATTTACGATATTTTTGTCCAGAATCTTGGTATAGGACCTGATGAGCAGCACAAACTTTTAAACCCTTTGCCTTGGCGAGCTCAATTACGGCTTTTGCATCTTCGACAGCAAGTGCAAACGGCTTTTCTACATAAACATGAGCGCCATTTTCTAACGCCAATTTGGCAAGATCTACATGGCTCTCAGGTGGTGTCACAATATGAACAGCGTCTGGTTGGGCTTCTTGTAACATCTTTAATGCGTCATCATATACGTCAACTTTATGATTTACCGTACTTTCAAGAAGCTCTTTGTCAACAGCTGGATCGGCAACGGCTATCACGGTTGCATTGTCCTGAATCTCAATTGCTTTTGCGTGGTGCAGTCCCATCCGGCCGCAGCCAATGAGAGCCACTTTTAAATTCTTATCAGTCATATTGATTTAACCTGTTAGATTGTTACGTGTAGAAGTTATTGTCGTAGTGAGGGGGGCGTTGTTCTCTCGATTTAGTAAATATTTTATAATAATTGGCTATTTTAGCATGCCCATAGTGTGAAGTCTCGGTTTTAGTAGATAACAATTCTGGAAAGAGTAGGGAGTGACTAAATATAAAATTCGCCTGTGTTTCGGTATAAATCCTCACATTTTCCAGAATCTCTTCATGGTGGTTGATTACATCTTTTTGAAGGAAAGCACAATAACTATTATGTAATTCAGTCAGATATTCTGTGATAGATGATGGGTAGCCCGTCTTCTGATGAAAATCAATTCATAAAAACAGACTGTTTGTTAAATTAGTGGAAATTAATAAACAATACTGTAACAAGATAGAATACAGCTAAGGAAAATATCTACACTTCTTTATAGTTCATTGTTTTGTAATATAGTATCAGAATGTAGTAGGTATTTATCTGTTGGTATGTACCTGTTAAAGGAATATACATCCAGGTCAAATAAACCAAGAATGTCAAAACATGCGCGTTCATCATCGGTAGATATTTTATTTTTCCATTTTGTGACGAGCGCTTTTTTGCGTTCGACATTATCGCGCGACTGCATTATTTTTAAAGTATCAGTATTTGACATTTTGATATTTGTAGAGGGTATATTAATTGCCTCCATCATTTTATTGATATCATCAAACTTGAGATAATCTGCCATAGATTTACAGCTTTTTTCAGAGTTAAGAAGGATTTCTTCATATGATACAAACAACCAGTCATCATTTTTTGCGTATTTCAAGGGTATTAAATTCTCATAACACCAGGACACTATTCCCTTTTGTAGATCGTTACCTTTGCTATAAATTTTTTTAATCTCTTTAAGCTGGTCTGATGATATGTAATTGTCTTGATAATATTTAGAGTTGATGAATAACTCCAATCTAGGATAAACATTTCTGGATAATGTCGTAGGAATCGGGTGGCGTAACAAATATACGATCGATCCATTACACTGCGTTTGAATTTCATTAACGAGGTGTTCTATTTCATGAATCTTGAAGATTGAGCGGTTGGTATAAAACCGGTGGTGTTTTCTGAATGGAGGAGGATTCATAAATTTATAATTATTGTTCTGTAAAGACTGTATATAAGTAATAATTGTTTCAGTATTATTACTTTCGGGCATAATATCCTGCCAGCTTTGGAATAATTTTGTTTTTTGTACATTCATCCTCCTTACATTAAAAGGCTCATCATAGTATTTTAATGCTGTTTGGGAAGCGAGAATTTCCATCACCCAGGTTGATCCACCTCTTGGCGTAGCAAATAGAAAAATATCTTTTTTATCGCTACGAGTATGATAGTTTGAAAATGATTTCAGAAAAAAGGTTATTGTATTCCGTAAATTTAACATATGCACTTTGGGTTATCGCGGATCATAATTAGTTGTAATTACCCTCCAATTTTTTGGCGCATTCTTCAACAAATGCAGCATGTAGTATGGAGTAAGAACTCAGCTATGATTGAGAGAAAAATATTTTTTTAACCCAACCTTGCAATACCGAGCATGACAATAGCAGGCATTAAACATAACCACTTCACTTGTGTCAACATTCATTTAATACCTGGTTTGAACTCAAGTAGATTCAGTCTGATGAAATAACAGTTGTTTACCATGTAAATATAAAACTTTGATATCAGAATCATTACTTAATGAACTATTGAAGATATGCAGCGCTTTTGAATGTCTGTTTAATTTGAGTTACTTCGAATTGGCGAGCTCGAGGATATCAGGCTGAAAGATCTGTTTCAATATTCTTTACCGCCGTGTTTTTTTGTCTCAGTGAGTGAAAACAAGGCAGATTTAAAATTGTTTATCGGTACCGAATGATCCAAGCACACGATATAATCATATTGAATTTAATTTGCTGTTATTAATATAATAGCTTAGGCTTTTCAAACAAATTAGGTGGTATGGATACCAATAACTATAATTTTTGTGAAAATTCTTATACAACCTATAGCCCATAATATTAACTATAAATATTTAAATTGAGCAAAATTACATATAAATAGCGTGTCATAGTAACGTAGCGATCATTTAGTCCTTAAGCTAAGATTCTTAAACTATTCAAAGATCACTGACATGGAGCCGGATTATTGATAGCTATAGCGCAAGAAATGTTAACGATTAGTGATTAGCTCTTGAGCAAATGTTAAGGAGAACGGGCTTGGTTGCTTGATATTTCATTCAACTCGTTAATTCACATGGTAATAAAATGACCATTGGTATAACCGACTAACTGTTTAATTAATAAGCAGTAATTCTGGAAAATTTACCTTTCATTCTAAAGCGGTTTCTGCAACGTAATTACCATATTAATAACAGGGAATCCATTAATTTTTATGATATGTTTCGCAATATTGGTAAATATAGAACAATAAACAACAAACAGTTCACACTTTAAGAACCTAGACCTTAGCAGAAGCTAATTAAGTTCATATACTTACCGACATACAAACCAGTAACGGCAACGATGTTTTAAACGTTGTTTTATTGGAACCGAAATTATCGAGGAGAGGTATTTGTATGAAATTAGCAGTTAGTAGATCATTCTGGTTAATAGGCAGTTTTGTTTTACTGTTTACTGTCGGTTGCGGCGGAGGTACTACTTCATCTGCTACAGATGATCAAGGTTCCGGTAGCGGTGGCGGTGGCGACACAGGTGGCGGTGGCGACACAGGTGGTGGTGGCACCCAACCACCAGCAGTTTCTAATTACTCCACGAACCCAACGAGTGGTGTTGTGGCTTTAACGGTTAATTTTTCGGCTGAGCAATCTACCAATATTTCTAGTTACAGCTGGGATTTTGGCGATGGCAGTACAGCGACAGGTCCTACTACTTCGCATACATATACTCAAGCGGGAACATATGTAACTGACTTAACGGTGACTGATAATACTGGTAATACGTCAACGTCGAGTCGCAATGTGTATGCTCTTGCATCAATTGACAATGGTTCTGTGGTTGTGCCTAATTCA